>CP071184.1:4899375-5227500 GCA_017298655.1 Alicyclobacillus curvatus | reverse complement strand
CGGTACTTGGGTGCCTGCACCACAAAGCATATTCCTCTTCGCCTACGGGGTTCTCACCCTCTATGACCGGCCTTCCCATGCCGTTCGGCTGATGAATATCTTTCTTACTTTGCGAGGAGCTTGCAGTCTCCTCTACGCAGGTCCCTCGACCCCTTCCTTGCAACGGCTGCACCCTATCACGCAAGTCAGGTTTAGGCTCTTCCGCGTTCGCTCGCCACTACTTGCGGAATCACTCTTGTTTTCTCTTCCTCGGGGTACTTAGATGTTTCAGTTCCCCCGGTTCCCTCCGCACACCTATGCATTCAGTGTACGGTACTGGCCCATCACGACCAGTGGGTTGCCCCATTCGGATATCCACGGATCAATGCTCGCTTACAGCTCCCCGTGGCATTTCGGTGTTCGCCCCGTCCTTCGTCGGCTCCTGGCACCTAGGCATCCTCCGTGCGCCCTTCCTAACTTCACCTGTCGCTCCGTCGTCTTGCGTCGTATGGCTGCGTCGCGTCAGTCGCGCCTCCCTCACGTACAAAAACGTACGCTCGGTTCACCGCTTCTTCCGTTCCTTGCCCTACTTGCAATCCGAACGTCGCTTAAGATTACCTTACATCCTCAGTGTCATATAAACCACTGAAGATGCAGTTACCCATATCAAATTCATGTTGCCGGCTAAAACAACATGAATCCTGTTCTACGTCGGTTATCGTAGGATTTCATTCGCTATCTCGTTTCCAAGGTACAGTCTGAGGTGCAAAACACCCGCTGCCAAGACAGCAGGGTTCGTTCCCTCAAAACTAAACACACAGCAGAAGAGTGCCGACCTGTGAAGGTCACAGGCCACCATGTCTCGTACAAAGACATGTTTCACGATACGGTCCAAAGACCGCTTTGCTTATCTGAACCCTGCGGTCCAGTAAGACTCCATAGAAAGGAGGTGATCCAGCCGCACCTTCCGATACGGCTACCTTGTTACGACTTCACCCCAATCATCAACCCCACCTTCGGCGGCTGGCCCCCTTACGGGTTACCCCACCGACTTCGGGTGTTGCCGACTCTCGTGGTGTGACGGGCGGTGTGTACAAGGCCCGGGAACGGATTCACCGCGGCATGCTGATCCGCGATTACTAGCAATTCCGGCTTCATGCAGGCGGGTTGCAGCCTGCAATCCGAACTACGAACGGTTTTCAGGGGTTCGCTCCACCTCGCGGTCTCGCTTCCCGTTGTTCCGCCCATTGTAGCACGTGTGTCGCCCAGGACATAAAGGGCATGATGATTTGACGTCATCCCCACCTTCCTCCGACTTACGCCGGCAGTCACCTGTGAGTCCCCACCATTACGTGCTGGTAACACAGGTCAAGGGTTGCGCTCGTTGCGGGACTTAACCCAACATCTCACGACACGAGCTGACGACAACCATGCACCACCTGTCTCCTCTGCCCCGAAGGGAAGGCACATCTCTGTACCGGTCAGAGGGATGTCAAGCCCTGGTAAGGTTCTTCGCGTTGCTTCGAATTAAACCACATGCTCCACTGCTTGTGCGGGCCCCCGTCAATTCCTTTGAGTTTCAGTCTTGCGACCGTACTCCCCAGGCGGAGTGCTTATTGGGTTTCCTTCGGCACTGAAGGTCTGAACCTCCAACACCTAGCACTCATCGTTTACGGCGTGGACTACCAGGGTATCTAATCCTGTTTGCTCCCCACGCTTTCGTGCCTCAGCGTCAGTCACTGTCCAGCAAGGCGCCTTCGCCACTGGTATTCCTCCACATCTCTACGCATTTCACCGCTACACGTGGAATTCCCCTTGCCTCTCCAGTACTCAAGTCTGCCAGTTTCCAAAGCATTCCCATGGTTGAGCCATGGCCTTTCACTTCAGACTTAACAAACCGCCTACGCACGCTTTACGCCCAGTGATTCCGGACAACGCTTGCCCCCTACGTATTACCGCGGCTGCTGGCACGTAGTTAGCCGGGGCTTCCTCTCCCGGTACCGTCTCTCCAAGGGCATTCCCTCCCTTGGTCTCTCTTCCCGGGTGACTGAGCTTTACAACCCGAAGGCCTTCTTCGCTCACGCGGCGTTGCTCGGTCAGGCTTGCGCCCATTGCCGAAGATTCCCTACTGCTGCCTCCCGTAGGAGTCTGGGCCGTGTCTCAGTCCCAGTGTGGCCGGTCACCCTCTCAGGTCGGCTACGCATCGTCGCCTTGGTAGGCCATTACCCCACCAACTAGCTAATGCGCCGCGGGCTCCTCTTTCAGTGATGCCGTAGCACCTTTCCCAACAGGTAGATGCCTACCCATTGCGCTATCCAGCATTAGCACCCGTTTCCAGGCGTTATTCCGGTCTGAAAGGCAGATTGCCCACGTGTTACTCACCCGTCCGCCGCTGATGCCCGAAGGCACCCGCGCGACTTGCATGTATTAGGCACGCCGCCAGCGTTCGTCCTGAGCCAGGATCAAACTCTCAAAGAAAAGTTTGCTCTTCTCTTCTTCATCTGCAACATGACCAAAGTCATCTCACAAACTTCAAAGAGCGCTCACTTCGAATCTGTACGTTTTCACTCTCTGCGTGTGTTTAGTTTTCAAGGAACAAACTTCACTTTGATGCCTGATAGCTTGCCTTAGAAACGGCGTGGTTATCAGGTTTTTCATTCAGCCGCCTCGCGGCGACATCGACTAATATACCACGCCTATATCTGCAGATCAACCTTTTTGTGCAACCTAATTCAGGAATTTGCTCCACACCTGTATTTGCCTCACTTCTTGCCTCACTTCTTGCCTCACTTCTTGCCTCACTTCTTGCCTCACTTCTTGCCTTACTTCTTGCCTTACTTCTTGCCTTACTTCTTGCCTTACTTCTTGCCTTACTTCTTGCCTTACTTCTTGCCTTACAGCCTTGCCTTACAGCCTTGCCTTACTGCCTTGCCTTACTGCCTTGCCTTACTGCCTTGCCTTACTTCTTGCCTTACTGCCTTGCTGCATGGCTTACCTGATGACTTACTGCTTAGCTTGTGGCGTGGCTTTGCTGGCAGTCCAATGCAACAGCTTTTACTGAAAAAACACGACGCCATGCCCCCCCGACAAAGACAAAAAAGCAGGTGCTTCCTCCCAAACGGGACACCGCACCTGCTTTCTATTCCGAACTAAATTCCTTCCGGGTTCCCACGCAGTAGGTCTGATTCTCCCTGCTTGGGCCATTCACTAATGATAATGCCGACCAAAATCAGCACCACGCCAATCCAGCGAATGACATTCACCTGCTCGCCCAGGATGATCCAAGCGGACAAAACCGCCACAGGCAACTCAATGGACCCCAAGACGCCGGCCATTCGTCCTCCAGTGTGAGGGATTGCAATCATCATTAAAATTGGCGGTACGATTTGACTGAAGAGGGCCATGAGAAAGCCCCACAGCCAAAAATTTTTCACCGTTCCGATATGCTGCATAAATGTCGGCGGAAAGGGAATGAACACCACTACAGTAGCAATCGTCACAATCACGGCCGATTTGAGAATGGGTGACGTATCAGTATGTACGTATGCGGACAGGTACAGTGTGACCGCATAGCAGAATCCCGCCAACAAGCCAAACCCAATGGTCCAGAGCGGAAAATGTACGAAACGTTCCTCCAGCAATCCAACGGCGAGTATCGTACCAATCACGATGAGTCCCGCACCAATCCATTTTGAGCGGGTTGGCATTCTACGCGTCACCACAATGTCAATCACCATGACCATCCATGTGAACTGGAAGAGTAACACTATCGCCAAGGACGCCGGTAAGTACAGTAGCGCCGAATAGTAGGTATAACTCGTCCCTGCGCTCGCAAGTCCAATCACCGCCAATATTGGCCACTGTCGTCTGGTTATCCGCTTTTTTCCTTGACGCCAAAACGGCATCATCAGCCAGAGCGGAATGAGACCGAGTACGTACTGCACGTCCGTTGCTTCTGCCGTGGTGAAGCCGAAGTCATACGATATCTTGAGCAGCGGGGAAATCAATCCAAAACAACTACCGGCTATCAGAACCATCAAGGCGTACCCAGGGGCGCTTTTCACGCAACCGCCTCCATAAAAAAGTACCGGGAACGCGCCCGGCACCGCACTTTCGAACATTCCACTACTTTCAAACACTCAACAGCGGATTGTAAGCCCATACCCAAACGCCAACACCGCATTCTCGAACATCGCGGCGGCACGTTTCGCGGGGTTTCGTCCATTCGCGGTCGCATGACTCACAAGGAACGCTTTGTCAGTTCCCGATGTCACGACGTATCTGTTTGCCCTCAAAGTATATCGTTTCCGCGATCCGGTACGCAACACCCTGCGCCTCGTGTCGTGTTGTGCCCAATCCGACAGCCGTTAAGACCCGTCCACCGGAGGTTTTGAGAATGCCGTTGTCGGATATAGTGCCGGCGTGGAAAACGAGATCGGATGGCCCGTGGGCGAACTGAATCGGCTGACCAACCACAGGCTTCTCAGGATATCCTGGTGCAGCCAGGACGACGCACACTGCATGCCCAGCGCTCCACTCAAGGCGGACGTCACGAAGCGAGTGATGAGCCGTGGCCCACATTACCTCAAGTAAGTCAGTTCGCAAAAGTGGCAGGACGACCTCAGTTTCCGGGTCGCCAAACCGAGCGTTGAACTCGATGACCATCGGACGGCCATCCTTCGTCACCATCAAGCCCACATACAGTACACCTTGATAAATGATTCCGCGCGTTTTCAGCTCGCGGAGTACTGGCTGGACAATTGTGCGTTCCACTTCAGCCATCAATTCGGGCCGGTCTCGGAGAACCGGTGCAACAGACCCCATGCCACCGGTGTTTGGCCCCTGATTTCCTTCGCCGATGCGTTTATAGTCGCGCGCCGGAACCATCGGCACAGCGACGTCCCCATCGACAAAGAACATGAGCGAAGCCTCTTGGCCGTCAAGAAAACTTTCGATGACCACACGGCGGCCGGACTCGCCAAAGCGTTGCCCAATGAGGATATCATCGATAGCCGTGCATGCGTCCTCTGTTGTCTCTGCAACGATGACGCCTTTTCCAGCTGCAAGACCATCTGCCTTGACGACAATCGGGGCACCTTGGGTTTCAACGTAGGCCTTAGCCGCAGCAGCCTCTGTGAACACCTCGTAAGCAGCAGTTGGGACGCCTGCGGTTTTCATGAGGTCCTTGGCAAACGCCTTTGAGCTTTCAAGCTCCGCTGCGGCCTGGGTCGGCCCAAACGCAGGTATCCCGTTTTTCAAGCAGGCATCAACGAGACCGAGCGACAAAGGTGCTTCCGGGCCCACTACAACAAGCTCAATGCGCGCTTCCAGGGCAAACTGGATAAGCTCTTGAACGTCGTGGGCGGCAATCGGTACTCGCGTACACATGCCGTCCATGCCTGGGTTACCAGGGGCTGCAAACAGCTTCGGCTCGAAACGACTATGATGCAACTTCCAGACAATGGCGTGTTCCCGTGCACCTTGTCCGACAACGAGGACTCTACAGCCGGGCTGCAATTTTTCATTTATCGACACAGTCTGCTCCATCCCGCTGCCTCCCTGCATCGCGTTGCCACTGGGCATCCCTCCGCCAGCATGCGATCCGTTGCTGCCCTGCGGCTCGTTTCTTCGTGGCATCCCCTTGCCCGCATGTGACTCGTTGCTGCCCTGCGGCTCGTTGCTTCCTTGCATCCCGCTACCTCCCTGCATCCCCTTGCCTCCCCTCATCAATGAAGAAAGTGTCTCGTGCCCGTAACAACCATCGCGATGTCGTTTTCGTCCGCCGCTGCAATACTCTCTTGGTCCTTGACAGACCCTCCCGGCTGAATAATGGCGCGAACGCCTGCTGCCGCGGCTGTGTCCACCGTGTCTCTCATTGGAAAGAAAGCATCGGAAGCCAGAACAGACCCTTTTGCTTTTGGACCTGCTTGCCGGATGGCAATTTCCGCTGCTCCGACTCGATTCATCTGTCCGGCGCCAATCCCGACGGTCGACGCGTGCGTCGCCAGCACGATGGCGTTAGACTTGACATGCTTGACAATCTTCCAGGCAAACTGAAGCGCAATGCTCTCCTCTTGCGTGGGCTGACGCTTCGTCACGACAGTCCATTCGGGGGTATTCCCTTCGAGGTCTATTTCCTGCACCAGCAATCCTCCGGATACCCGCCGAAAAGAATGGTCACCCATTTTCCATAGCGGCTGCACCATATCGACGGTGAGCAGACGCACGTTCTTCTTTCGTGCAAACCGCTCGCGGGCGGCGGCTGTGAACTCCGGTGCAATCACAATTTCGAGAAACATATCCGTCAGACGTTCTGCGAGGTCTTCGTCAACTGCGCGGTTGCAAGCAATGATGCCGCCGAAGATGGACACGCTATCGGCCTCATAAGCGCGCACAAACGCCTCAAGAATCGAACTGCCAATCCCCACGCCACAAGGATTCATGTGCTTGACAGCGACGACGGCGGGTGAATTTAAGTCATCGAGATCGCGCAGGATTCTGAGCGCTGCATCCGCATCCTGAATGTTGTTATAGGAGAGTTCCTTACCCTGGAGTTGGATGGCAGCCGCGATGGTGGCTGGCCCAGCACTGGGCTCGGCGTAAAAGTGTGCGCTTTGATGTGGATTCTCACCGTATCGAAGCCCCTGTTTGTGCTCAAACGTCACCGTGTATAGAGATGGCCACGACGTGCTTTCCGATTCCTCTGTCACAACGTCTGTAGCAGGGGTGTGTGCATTTTGTCCATGATCTGTGTCATATGACGTGTCCGCAGGAGAAGTCTGCAACTGGGTTTGGAAGTAATCGTCGATGGCACGGTCGTATGATCCGGTGGTCCGAAACACCTTTGCAGCCAGAGCGCGCCGTTCCTCTGATGAAAGTTGCCCGCCGCTGCGGAGACGCTCACCAATCCATGCGTAGTCAGCAGAGTCGATGACCGGGATAACAAACGGGTGATTTTTCGCTGCGGCCCGGAGCATGGAAGGTCCGCCAATGTCAATCATCTCAACCGCTTCTTCAAAGCTTACGTTTGGCTTGGCAATCGTCTGCTCAAACGGATACAGGTTGACAACCACAACGTCAATCATGTCGATGTCATGTTCGCGCAGGCTCTGCATGTGCGTGTCGTCATCGCGCAAAGCCAGTAACCCACCGTGGATTCTAGGGTGCAGGGTTTTCACGCGGCCGTCCATCATTTCCGGAAAACCGGTGTAGTCTTCAACCGGTGTCACGTCAATGCCGGCCTCGATAAGTGTCCGCGCGGTTCCTCCTGTCGACAGGATGCCGTAGCCGGCAGCAACCAAATCGCGGGTAAAATCGACAATCCCGGATTTATCGAACACGCTGATGAGTGCGAAACGTCGTTGCAAGCGAGCACTTCCTTCCATGAATTGAATCTCACCAAGAATTGAATCTCACCGAATTGAATCTCACCGAATTGAGTGTCTGCCGCGATGTCAGCCCTGCCTCCACATCTTCGCGGCTTCACCAATCACAACCGGGTACAGCAAGTGCTCAATGTCGTGAACACGCTCAGTCAAAGCTTCAATGTGGATGCCTTCCGGAATCGGGATTCTCCACTGGGCGATGATGGGTCCTGTGTCGATGCCTTCATCGATGTAATGAACGGTCACACCGGTCTCCTTCGCACCCGCCGACAGGGCATCGGCAATCGCTGATTTACCAGGGAAAGCTGGGAGCAGCGACGGATGCAAGTTCACGATGCGTCCGCGGTAAGCCTGCAGCAGTACGGGGCCAACAATGCGCATGTAGCCGGCCAAAGCAATTCCGTCGACACCATGTTCATGCAGTCGCAAAAGAATCGCCTCTTCGTAGGCACTCTTTGAGGCAAACGCTTTTGGTTCAGCAGCGAAGACCGGCACTCCTGCTTGACGAGCCCGTTCAACCGCTCGACTCCATGGCTTGTCCGACACGACCAGCGCAACTTGACAGGGCCAGTCTGGCGTCGATTTGTGTTCATCGAGCAAAACCTGAAGATTACTCCCCTCGCCGGAGGCAAACACCGCGATGCGTGCGCGTGTTCCTGCATCGCCACGCTGCTTCTGTTGCATGCCAGTCTCGTCTGTCTCCTCGGCAGCAAACTTGCCTTCCGACTTCTGAAGCTGCATCACTCGGCCGTGGCCGTGGTCCATCAATCAGCAGCCCCCTCCCACAAAACTGCGCCGTCGCCCGAAACGACTTCACCGATGACGGTCGCGGTCTGACCGACCTGCGCCAAGATAGACAAGGCGGCGTCAGCATCCGTCGGCGACACGACGATGGCGTAACCGATACCCATATTCCACACCCTGGCCGCTTCAACGAAAGACATTCCAGCTTGCTTTTGCAGCCATTCGAACACCGGCTGCACGTGCCAACTGTTTGCACGGAGTTTTGGAGAGAGCCCCTCCGGAAATGTGCGGGGTAAGTTATCCACCAGGCCCCCACCCGTGATATGCGCCATGCCAGTAATCTTCACGCCACGTTCGAGAAGCTGATGCACCGGTTTGACATAAATGGCAGTAGGAATGAGTAATTCATCGCCGACCGTGCCGCGAAAACCAGGAAGTTCATCGCTGTAGCTGACGCCTGCATCGAGGAGCAACTTCCGAACCAGCGAATAGCCGTTTGAGTGAACGCCGTTGCTCGCGAGACCGATGATAACATCGCCTGTCCTCATGCCCAATCCGTTAATGGCAGAAGATGCGTTGACAACACCGACGGCAGTACCTGCAAGGTCGTAATCGCCAAGCTTATAGACGTCTCCCATTTCAGCCGTCTCACCGCCAATCAACGCGCATCCCGCTTGTTGACACCCTTTGGCGACGCCGCTCACGACAGCTTCCGCAACGTCGACGTCGAGCGCGTTGACAGCCAAGTAATCCAGGAAAAACAACGGTTCTGCTCCGGAGGTCAAGATGTCGTTGACACACATGGCGACACAATCAATGCCAATCGTGTCATGCCGATTGGTGGCGAAGGCGACTTTGATTTTGGTCCCCACACCGTCTGTCCCCGACACCAGCAAAGGCTCGGGGTACTTGGCGACATCCAGGCGAAACCCGCCAGAGAACCCACCGATGCCGCCGATGACTTCCGGACGCCCCGCCAACTTGCCAATCTTGGCGTATCGCTTCGCCGCTTCGTTGCCGGCGTCAATGTCAACGCCGGCCTGTTTGTAGAGATTTCCTGCCATTACTTGACCCCCCGAGGATTGCGTGTCGAAGACAGAATCGGCTCGTACCCCTCAATGTCTTCAGGCGGCACAGGTTCTTCATCTGGTGAACGGTCGCTTCGTCGTGTTGCGGACGCACCGTGATTCTCGTATGTGAGTTTGTCTTCTTCATAAACTTCGGTTGGGTAGTTGCCGGTGAAGCAGGCGTTGCAAAACGGATACGCAGGACTATCTTTGAGTCCAAACGCCTCCATAGTCTCCTCAACCGTCAAAAACTCAAGTGAATCGGCTTCAATTTCCTTGCAAATCTCATGAGTGGAATGCGTTGCAGCAATCAATTGTCCACGGGACGAGGTGTCAATCCCGTAGTGACAAGGGTTTTTGTACGGTGGGCTGGAAATGCGCACATGCACCTCTGTCGCACCGGCATCGCGCAGCAATCTCACAATGCGGCGACTGGTGGTCCCGCGGACAATCGAATCGTCGACGAGCACAACCCGTTTGCCAGCGACAATCGAACGAACCGCGTTCAGTTTCAGGCGTACGCCAGAGTCACGCAGTTCCGAGGACGGTTGAATAAACGTCCTTGCAATGTACTTATTTTTGATGAGGCCCATTTCAACAGGCAGGCCGCTCTCTTCCGCATAGCCGTTGGCAGCCGAGATGCTGGAGTCGGGGACGCCGACAACGAGATCGGCATCGACCCCGTGGCGCTCCGCCAGAATACGACCGAGTTGCTTTCTCACAGTATGGACGTTCCAACCATCGATGTCGCTGTCCGGCCGTGCAAAATAGATGTGTTCGAACGTGCACATCGCACGCTTGGTGCGCTGGCCGGAAGGGATAGAACGCATCCCATCGTCATTGACCACAATCATTTCACCGGGCTCGACGTCGCGAACAAATTTCGCGCCGATGGTCTCAAATGCACACGACTCAGATGCGAATACCCATGCGTCGTCGAGACGCCCCAAAGCGAGCGGCCGCAGTCCGAACGGGTCGCGGATGGCAATCAGCTCATCTTTCGCAAGGAACAGGAATGCGAACCCGCCCTTCACCATCCGTACCGCCTCGATGACGTTTTCTGTGAGTGTCGGCAGACCGGCCCTGGCAATGAGGTGCGCGACCACTTCCGTGTCGCTCGTTGACTGGAACAGACTGCCTTGCCGTTCGAGCAGCATCCGAAGCGACCTCGCATTGACAAGGTTGCCATTGTGTGCGAGAGCAAAGGGGCCTTCGTGCGTCGTAAAGGAAATCGGCTGGGCGTTTTGAACCGTGTTCGATCCCGCTGTTGAGTAGCGCACATGACCAATCGATGAAGACCCAGGAAGGTCATCGAGTTGTTTCTCAGCAAAAACCTCTGCCAGCAGGCCGAGACCACGGTGATTGTACATCCGTCCGTTGTCAATTGACGCGATGCCAGCCGCCTCTTGCCCCCGGTGCTGCAATGCAAAGAGTGCGTAATAGGCCATCTCTGTCGCCTTTTGGTGACCGTAGATGCCGAAAACCCCGCATTCCTCCTTCGGCCTGTCCGGTACCTCAGTCACTTCATCACTTGCCGGAAACTGCCACATGCGCATGACCTCCCTCTTCTGCCGATTGAGTCATATACTGTGGCAACACCGTCAGATACGCCTGTTCCAGTTCCTCCACGGGTTGCTGCAAGACCGTTTTCCCATCCGCAGTTTTGACAATCAAGTCTGTGCCAGCCGTTGTCCCGAGCACCCGCACCGCAACGTCTTCTGCCGCTGCCGCATGAAGGAGTTCGCTGACTCTGTCTTGGCTGACCTCAACGACAATCCGACTTTGTCCTTCAGAGAACAACCATCCCGCTGTATCCATTTGCGTTGCACAGGATGGCGGCAGTTCAATCTCTGCCCCTACCTTGGCATCGAAGCACATCTCTGCAAGCGCCACGCCGAGGCCGCCTTCGCTGGCATCGTGGGCGCAAAGCACCCAGCCCTTCGCCATCGCATTTTGCACGAACTGTTGCACCAATGCCTCTGTACCAAGGTCTAGAAAAGGAGCGGTACCACACGGGCGCGAGAGCAAGACGTCTGCGAACAGCGAACCCTGCAAGTCCTTGTCCTCGGGCCCAATCAGGACAACAGCTGACCTTTCCAGTTGAAAACTGTTCGGAATGACGGCTTCTGTGTTTGCAACTTTTCCAACCATGCCAATCACAGGGGTTGGCCAAATGTCTTTGCCGCCAGTTTCGTTGTAGAGGCTGACATTGCCGCTCACAACCGGGGTCCCAAGGACTTTGCACGCCTCGCTCATCCCGCTTGTGGCTTCCGCGAACTGATACATGATTTCTGGTTTTTCTGGATTTCCGAAGTTCAAACAGTTGGTGATGGCAAGTGGAATACCGCCGCTGCAGACAATATTTCGCGCTGCTTCCGCGACGGCAATTGCGCCGCCTTGACGCGGGTCAAGCTCAACATAGCGTCCATTTCCATCGGTTGTTAAGGCGATGCACGTTTCCGATCCCGGTAGTTTCACTACTGCCGCATCACTACCCGGTCCGACCACTGTGGATGTGCGCACGCTCGTGTCGTATTGCCTGTAGACCCAGCCTTTGTGCGCAATCGTCGGGTGCTGCAAAAGCGTCAGCAAGTCATCAGCGACACTTCGTCCACTCTGATGAAGGACCCGTTCAATCGCTGCCACGTCCTCATTCCAGCGGTCGGCTGTGGTGGTTTTGGGCGGCGTCACAGGACGGTCGTAAAGCGGCGCTTCGTCGACCAGATAACGCACAGGTACGTCTGCCACGACACTGTCGTTAAACCACAAGCGAAGGTTGCCATCGTCAGTCACTTTCCCGATTTCAGCAACCTCGAGTCCCCATTTGCGGAGAATTTCAAAGGCAAGATTCTCGCGGCCCTGCTGAAGCACAACTAGCATCCGTTCCTGCGATTCGGAGAGCATCATCTCATACGGCGTCATCCCGTCTTCCCGCACCGGTACCTGGTTCAGAAACAGTTCCATCCCGCCGCCTGCGCGACTGGCCATTTCTGCAGAAGACGACGTCAGCCCGGCAGCCCCCATATCTTGAATGCCGACGACCGCTCCGGTGTCAATCAACTCCAGGCAAGCTTCCATCAGCAGCTTGCCGAGAAACGGATCGCCCACTTGAACCGCTGACCGTTCCTTTGTATGCGGGTCTTCGGCAGAAGCGAAGGTTGCTCCGTGTATCCCGTCCCGACCCGTGCGCGCGCCAACGACAAAGACCGGATTTCCTGTACCGACGGCGGCACCTTTGACAATTTTATCCGCTGGCAATACCCCGACGCACATCGCGTTGACCAGCGGGTTCTTGGTGTACGAAGGCTCAAATGTGACTTCACCGCCGACTGTCGGAATCCCGACGCAGTTGCCGTACCCGCCGATACCTTCGACGACACCTCGGAACAGATGTCTCACGTGCTCATCACTGAGCGGACCAAAGCGCAGACTGTCGAGAAACGCAATCGGACGCGCACCCATCGTGAAAACGTCACGGAGTATACCGCCGACGCCTGTGGCTGCACCCTGGACAGGTTCAATAGCCGATGGATGATTGTGACTTTCCATTTTAAATGCAACGCCAATACCGTCGCCGAGGTCAATAACACCGGCATTTTCTCCGGGCCCCTGAAGAACCTGTGGCCCCGTGGTGGGGAACTGCTTCAGGTACTTCTTTGAACTCTTGTAGCTGCAGTGTTCAGACCAGAGGACACCAAACAACCCAGTTTCTACGTAGTTTGGCAAGCGCCCAAGTAAGTCGATGGCGCGAAGATATTCATCGTCTGTCAGGCCAAGCTCCCGAAACAGGCCCTGTTCCTGTATCTGCTCTGGTGAAGGTGCAACCACTGAAGCGGCGACTTTATAGCGCTGATGCGCTGCATCAGAAGAGATTTCTGCTGGAGGCAACGTCTCTGCCGTAACCAGTGCCGTCTCTGCCGTAGCCAGTGCGGTTCCCGCACGCGATTCGGCGTACGGCCCGTGCCCACCTACTCCCCGATGCGCAGCCATACCTGTCTGTCTTGCCATACCCTCGCCGGCACCCTTGTGAGCGGTGACCCAGTCGTGCATCGAACGAAACATCTTTTGTCCGTCTTCGGACCCCATCCACTCGGTAATCGCCCGTTCCGGGTGCGGCATCAGGCCAAGCACATTTCCATTTGCACCAGCAATGCCAGCAATGTCATCGACCGATCCGTTTGGATTCTCCCGATACCTGAACAACACCCGGTTTTCAGCGCGTAACACAGAGAGTGTGTCGTCATCGACAAAATAGCGCCCTTCACCATGCGCCACAGGCACGTGAATCACGTCGCCTGCTTGATACCCAGACGTAAACGGAGAGTCTGTGTTTTCAACTACCATTTCCACCGTGTGGCAGTGGAACTGCAGGTCGTTATTGCGGAGCAGTGCCCCAGGCAAGAGACCTGATTCCGTGAGCACCTGAAACCCGTTGCAGATTCCAAGCACAAGTTTTCCTTGCGAGGCCGCGTCCCGAACGGCTTGCATCACCGGAGAAAAGCGTGCAATCGCACCGGAACGCAGATAATCTCCATAAGAAAATCCACCTGGCAGGACAATGGCATCGTAGGAACTTAGGTCCGACGTATCGTGCCAGACGAGATGGACTTCGTCACCAGTTACAGAGGAGATGGCTTTCTGTGCATCTTCATCACAGTTTGAGCCAGGAAATACGACGACAGCCCACTTCATGCCAGGTCCTCCTCAGGCAGCGCTTCCGTGAGTGAGAACGAATAGGTCTCCATAACTGGGTTGCACAAGACTTTGTCACACACCTCGTGTGCGAGTTGTTCGGCAGCTTCCTGAGACGGTGCATAAACTTGAAAGGTCATGTATTTGCCAACGCGAAAACCCTCAGCACCTTTGTACCCAAGGCTGTGCACCGCGTTCTCAACAGCGTGACCCTGTGGGTCGAAAACGCTCGGTTTAAAGGAAATACGCACTTCTACAGACCAGTTTTTCACAGGCTTGTTACCTCCCTCACGCGGCGCATCATTTCTGCATACGCGTCTTCCACACCGCCAAGGTCGCGGCGGAATCTGTCCTTGTCAAGCTTCTCATTGGTGTTTGCGTCCCAGTACCGACAGGTATCCGGGGAAATTTCATCCGCCAAAACAATATGCCCATCGCTGGTCTTGCCAAATTCAAGCTTAAAGTCGACCAGAATAACATCAACTTTTCGTAGTGTCTCCGACAAGACTTCGTTCACACGGAGCGCAAGCCTGCGTACCTCCGCCAGGTCCTCAGGGGTCGCCATGCCAAGAACTTCAACATGGTCAGTGGTGACGAGGGGGTCTCCAAGGTCATCGCGTTTGTAGTAGTACTCGACAATTGGCCTCGACAGCGGAGTTCCCTCTTCAATGCCAAGTCTGGCAGCCATGCTGCCCGCAACGAGGTTTCGAATCACGACTTCAACAGGAAGCATTGTCAACGCCCGAACCAGCGTCTCGCGGTCGTTCAGTTCTTTCACGAAGTGTGTCGGTACGCCGTTTTTCTCAAGCAGTTGAAAGAACAAATTGCTCATCTGGTTGTTGACAATGCCTTTGCCGCCGATGGTGCCACGCTTTTGTCCGTTGAACGCAGTCGCGTCATCTTTGTAGGAAACCATATAAATGTCTGCGTCATCCGTCTTATAGACCCGCTTTGCCTTACCCTCATACATCGGCTCGTCTTGCGCAGTGTGTTTTACGGCTTCTTGCTCCATTTTCGTTTCCTCCTGACCCGTGCGGGTTTTGGCATTCTCTGTGCAGTCGCTCGTTTCGCGGTTCTAGGCGAGGCCCAGCCTGTCAAATATCGTGTCAACGTGTTTAAGATGAAATGCAGGGTCAAAACAGGCGTCAAGTTCCGCGTCTGTGAGATGCCTTTGTACCAGTGGCGCAGCGGAGACAATGTCCTTGAAGGACCTGCCTTCTTGCCAGGCTTGCATCGCACACGGCTGGACCGTATCGTAGGCCTCTTCGCGTGAAACACCTTTCTCGATAAGGGCTGTCAGAACCCGCTGGCTAAACGGCAGTCCGTACGTGCGGTCCATGTTGCGGCGCATGTTCTCCGGATAGACGTTGAGGTCTGTCAGAATACGGTTCATCCGATTCAACAGGTAGTCAAGGAGGATGGTCGCGTCAGGGAAAATAACACGTTCCACGGAAGAATGGCTGATATCGCGCTCATGCCACAGCGGTACGTCTTCGAGCGCCGGGACAACGTATCCACGCAGGACCCGAGCCAACCCGCTGATTTGTTCGCAAGAGACTGGATTGCGTTTATGCGGCATCGCAGACGAACCTTTTTGGCCTTTGTAAAAGGGTTCTTCAAGTTCACGGATTTCCGACTTTTGTAACCCGCGAATCTCCGTCGCAATCTTATCGAGGGTGGTTCCAATCAGCCCAAGGACAAACATAAACTCTGCATGCCTGTCCCGCTGTAGTGTTTGTGTGCTGATTGGTGCAGGCTTCAGACCCAGTCGTTCGCAGACGTACTGTTCGACAAACGGATCGACATTTGCGTAAGTTCCGACCGCACCGGAGATTTTTCCGTAACGCATGCGTTCAGCCGCTGCATCCAGACGTTCCAGGTTTCGAATCATTTCAGCGTACCAGAGTGCCACTTTGAGGCCGAATGTCGTTGGTTCCGCGTGAACGCCGTGCGTGCGTCCCATCATCGGGGTCATCTTGTGTTTCACGGCCAGGGCACCGAGTGTCTGAATCAGTGCCTCCATGTCCACTCGAATCACCTCAATGACACCTTGCAGCTGTGCGGAAAGCGCAGTATCGACAACGTCTGTGGAGGTCAGACCATAGTGCACCCACTTGCGCTCCGGACCTAGCGATTCGGATACCGCTCTCGTAAACGCAACGACGTCGTGACGGGTCTCCTGCTCAATTTCAAGGACGCGGTCGACATCAAAACGAGCGTGCTCGCGAATCGCCGCTGCGTCCTCTTTTGGGACAACACCGAGTTCTGCCCAAGCTTCTGAAGCCAATATCTCGACTTCGAGCCACCAGCGAAACCGTTCCGCCAACGTCCAGCGGTTTGCCATTTCAGGTCGCGAATACCTATCAATCACAGCCATTCCTCCAGTGTTCGGATTTAACCGCAAACGCCGAAAATACCGACGCTTGTCAGTTGTTCGAGGGCCTCTTCCGTACTCGTTGCCAGCACATTGACATGACCCATTTTGCGCTTCGGTCGCGACTCCGCCTTACCGTACAGGTGCAACTTGAAGGTGTCTGGCCAGGACGCCATGCTCTCAAGCACCCCGTGCAAATGTTCTCCGAGAATGTTGCTCATAACCACTGGAGAAAGGAGTTTCGTACTCCCGAGAGGCAACCCTGTGACGGCCCGAACCAACTGCTCAAACTGCGATGTCACACACGCATCTTGCGTGTAATGGCCAGAGTTATGCGGTCGAGGTGCCAGTTCATTCACAAACAGCTGACCGTCCTGCAAGAGAAACATCTCGACACCAAGCAGCCCGATGACGCCAAGAGATTCAGCGGCTTTGACGGCCAACTCTTGCGCGTCCTGTGCTACTTGCGGGGCAACGCGCCCCGGACAAATGGACAACTGCAGGATGCCGTCCCGATGAATGTTTTCCGCCATCGGAAACGCCCTTGTCTCTCCGTTGATGCTCCGTGCCACGACAACAGACACCTCGCGCTCGAACGGAACCTCCGCTTCAACCACAAAGGGAGCGTCAAGAACGGAGTCGAATACAGCATCCGCCTGATTTGAAACGGCAGCGGCCATCGCCGCCCACACGTCGTCGAGGTCGTCCGACTTGGCGACTCGCCATTGCCCCTTCCCGTCATACCCACCTGTCGTGGTCTTGACGATGAACGGACGCCCGATTTCCTCATCAGCCCGCACCAGGTCAGCCTTTGAGCGAACCCCTATGTGACGAGCTACGGGGATTCCTGCCCGCATCAGTGCAGCCTTCTCCCGGAGGCGATGACGCGTCTCAAACAGGAGCCTGCTGCCTTGCGGTACAAACGCACGGCTTTCGATGGCCTCGACCACTTTGTCGTCTACATCCTCAAATTCATAGACAATCACATCCGATAATTCCGCCAATCGCAGTGCGGCCGGAACATCAGTAAAGGGAGCTGTAATCTGTTCATCCGCAATCTGCCCACATGGCGAATGCGGTGTGGGGTCAAGCGTCACAATCCGGTACCCCATTCGTTTCGCTTCGAGTGCAATCATGCGTCCCAACTGACCTCCGCCGAGAATTCCAATCGCAGCGTCGGGCAGCAAAGGACTTTGAGGTTTGTGATTCAACGCCGGTTCATTGATGGTCATTCGCGGGATCATCCTTTTCCATCACAGACTGCCGGATGGCTTCCCGGCGTGCCTCAAGCCTAGTGCGCAGTTCGGGGTCTGACAAAGCGAGTATCTGTGCGGCCAGGAGGCCAGCGTTCACTGCCCCCGCTTTCCCTATCGCCACCGTTGCCACAGGAACGCCTCCCGGCATCTGGACAATCGATAACAAGGAATCCAATCCCCCGAGTGCGGAGGTTTGAATGGGTACACCAATCACGGGTACGACCGTCTTGCTCGCGACCATGCCGGGGAGATGCGCCGCACCGCCGGCTCCTGCAATGATGATCTCGAGACCACGTTCTGCTGCCTGTTCTGCGTAGCGGAACATCTGGTCTGGTGTACGATGCGCAGAAACAATGCGTTGTTCGTACTTGACTTCAAGTTCATCGAGAACCTTGCACGCGTTCTCCATCGTCGGCCAGTCGGACTGGCTGCCCATAATCACTCCAACTTTGACCTGCACACTGAACACCTCCATAACTCGAAGTACTCCGGTTTCCCAATGGCGCGATTCCTTGATACCACGTCCGCTGCTTAATACCAACTTCGCCAATACTTCAGCACGACGGTGTGCGAATACTTCAATGCGCCAAACTCCCGCTAGTTAGGTAGGACAATTCATCCAAACCTTCGCTTCAAACCTCGGTGCCAAACAAAAAGCTCGTCCTCACTTTTTAACGTGACAACGAGCCGGCTGGCGCATACGCGAGCGCAGAAATATTTCTGCAGCCCTAGGTTCGCCGTCGAACATCTCCCAGCTCGTAGTCCAAACCTTTACGGGGTTCGGGTAGAGACTCTCGGGCCCTATTCCCGAGGATATACGAGACTTCCGATGCAGTTTTAGACGTACGTGACTTCAAGTTTCTGAACTTCCAAGTCCAGTGTATCGCCAGAATTATACGGGGTCAACCAAAATACGAACAAAATCACGATGTCAGAATAGAATGTTCGTATTTAAGGATTATCGATTACACGTAGAAAATGTATCGCCACAGCGCCAATACGACGACAATGTACATCAGCCAGTGAATCTTAGTGTACGGACGACGGAACACCATCAAGACGAGGTTCATGATGACAAAGAAGGTGAAGCCGACTGCGATACCATTTGAAATGCTGTAGGTCAGCGGCATGGTAATGATGGTCAAAAATGCAGGAATTGCAATGCCAAGATTGTCCCACTCAATGTTCCGGACAGCACTCATCATCAAAACTCCGACGATGATGAGGGCCGGCGCAGTGGCCTGGTTTGGAATCACGAGTGCTAGCGGCGCCAGGAAGACAGAGAGTAAGAACAACACGCCAGTGGTGATTGCCGTCAGTCCCGTGCGGCCACCTGCGGCGATACCGGATCCACTTTCAACAAAGGCCGTAATCGTGCTCGTTCCAAGGAGTGCACCAAAACTGACACCAAACGCGTCGACCAGCATCGCTCGTCCGAGTCGTCGCTGTCCATCTGGGCCTTCCAGTAAGCCAGCCTTTTGCGCTGTACCTACAAGCGTGCCAAAAGTGTCGAACAGTTCAACGAAGGTGAATGTGAACAACGCGCTGACAAGCCCCCAGTGCAAGACCCCTGCGAGGTTGAACTGACCGATGGCGAAATTGCTAAAATCAGGGATAAACGCTTTACCGGTGAGTCCGGACGTATCCGTGACGTGCATCGGGATGCCAATCACCGTCGTGAGCAGGATGCCAATCAGCATTGCCCCAGGCACGCGCAGTGCCATCAGAAGCGCAATGATGAGCAGGCCAATGAGGGTCAGCAACGTATCCGGACTATGCAGTGCACCGATATCCGGCTGCCATGAAAAGTTATCAATGATGCCGTTTGGTTGATACGTTGACGCGGACGCACCTGTAAACCGCATGATGGTAATGTCACCAATCTTAAATCCAATGATGGTGATAAACAGTCCAATACCAACAGTGATTGCCATCTTGAGCGAGTCTGGCACAGCCTGCACAAGCAGTTGGCGAATCTTCGTCAGCGTGAGAATGATAAACACAATACCGGAGATAAACACCGCTCCAAGCGCCGTTTGCCAAGGCACCTGTCCACCGTGCGCAGCGGCAATGACGGCGAAGTATGCGTTCAGCCCCATGCCGGGTGCCAGCGCAATTGGATAGTTCACAAACAACCCCATTAAGATGGTCACGATACCGGCGCCGATACAGGTTGCAAAAAACACTGCATGCGGATTCATTCCAGTTCCGCTCAAAATGGACGGGTTGACAAACAGGATGTACGCCATTGTCATGAACGTCGTCAGTCCTGCCATCACTTCCGTCCCAACAGAAGTGTTGTACTTCTTCAGTTGAAACAAACCCAGTTCCCCCTTGATTGTGATTAGCTTGCGTTATCTAGTCCTTACTCCCACTCGATGGTCGCAGGTGGCTTTGACGTGATGTCATATACAACCCGGTTCACTTCTGGAACCTCGTTGACAAGTCGAGTCGAGATGCGCTCCAAAACGTCGTACGGGATTCGAGCCCAGTCCGCCGTCATGCCCTCTGTAGATGTGACGGCGCGCACGGCGATTGTGTGGGCATACGTTCGTTCGTCGCCCATGACACCTACGCTTTGAATTCCCGGCAAAACCGTAAAATACTGCCACACATCCCGCTCGAGTCCAGACTTTGCAATTTCATCGCGGAGAATAGCGTCAGTTTCGCGCACAATGTGCAGCCGCTCCTCAGTAACATCTCCGATAATGCGAATTGCTAAGCCAGGGCCTGGAAACGGCTGGCGCCAAACGAGTGTTTGCGGGAGTCCGAGCACTTGTCCAAGTTCGCGCACCTCGTCTTTGAACAGGTCCCTCAGCGGTTCGATGACGGAAAACGTCATGTCTTCAGGCAGTCCACCAACGTTGTGATGTGATTTGATGGTGGCTGCCGTTGCCGTGCCACTCTCGATAATGTCTGTATACAGCGTGCCCTGAACGAGATACCGGAACGGGCCGAGTCTTTCAGACTCTGCTTCAAACGCACGGATAAACTCCTCGCCGATGATCTTCCGTTTTCTCTCCGGATCGGCAACCCCAGCAAGCTTGTCCATAAACCGAACCCTTGCGTCAACGCGAACGACGTCAATGCCGAGTTGTGAACCGAGCGTGCTCATAACCCCGTCAGACTCACCTTTGCGAAGCAGCCCGTGATCGACAAAAACAGCGGTCAGTTGATGGCCAATAGCCTTATGCACAAGTGCAGCTGCAACAGACGAGTCGACTCCGCCCGACAGGGCACAGAGCACGCGTTCTTCCCCCACCTGGCGACGAATGGTTGCCACGGCTGCGTCGACGAGCGACTCCATCGTCCAGTCACCCTTGCAGTTGCAGACCTGAAACAGGAAGTTGTGCAATTGCGCATTCCCGTGTTCACTGTGCAGCACTTCCGGATGATGTTGAACGGCGTACAGTCCAGCAGTTGGCTTACTCATCGCTGCAATCGTGCCCGACGGCGTGACAGCGTCCACTTGAAACCCTTGTGGAACTTCAACGACAGCATCACTATGACTCATCCAGACCTGCTGAACCGTCGGCTGGTCTGTGAACAATACTCCTGCATGCGGGGAAACCTCGAGCGTGGCCCGCCCATATTCCCTCACATGACCGCGCTTGACCTCGGCCTCGTAGCGTTTCGCCATCAATTGCATCCCGTAGCAAATTCCGAGGATGGGGACTCCGAGCTCGAAGATAGCGGGATCGACATCAGGTGCCCCATCCGCAAACACGCTCTTCGGACCGCCGCTGAACACAATCCCTTTGAGATTTTTCGCCCTTAACTCATCGACAGACACAGTATGTGGCAACAGTTCCGAAAAGACTCGGTGTTCCCGAATTCGACGCGCAATCAGCTGGTTGTACTGGCCCCCAAAGTCAAGGACCACAACGGTTTCATGAGAATTTTCAATCGCTGACACTGCCAATAACGTCACGCTCCTTTAGCGCTAAAACCCGATACCTCTGCACGCTTAGGTTGACCACAACCTAGTACGTGATACGAGGTATCGGGCTGATTATCCCGAAGAGACAGCATTGACAACCAAACAACGCACCCGCTGTGGTGTGCAACAGCAACAACCACAGTCGTAACGTCCTGGAAAGCCTTCACGGACACCCCTGCGAGGTACGGTTATGAGAAGCTGCTCGGTAATTCCCTCGTAGTCAGACCATTTAGGGTGGTCCGGTAGATACTGCCAGGCCGTATCCCCGGCGTTATACGAAGTCTCCTGAATTCGTCAATATTCTACTTGTAAGCCAATAAAGCGTCAATTGCTTTGCATACACCAGTCGGTTAGCGCCCTCGCCGAAGGACGGCGAGAAGCCACTGTCTCCACGTTTGTCTGACTTGACGCAGTTGCTCCCGACGCGGTTTCTGGCCGCCGTAGGCCAAGCCCTCAAACGTCTCCACGAGTTCGCGAAACGCAGGGTCTGGAACGTCGTAAGACTTCGCAGCGGGATAGAGGTCGCGAATCGTTGGGCGCTGCTTCTTGACATCGCCAAACTTAACCAGGAGTCGAACCAAATGCAGGACGCCGCGCTTCAGACCGTCCTCAGAATCCGTGCGCCACTTGCGCTGATGGTACCTGTCCGAAATTGCGTGTCTGAACAAGAGGACCATTGCGACTCCGAGAACGACAGCCGCAATCACGACCCACATGAGTACGTGGAAGATGGTCCCCCAAGCAATCGAAACGGTCGAAGCCTCTGTGGGGCTTGCAGTCGTCGGCGGTGTCACAGGCGGGGTAGGCTTTGTCACAGGTGGCTTTGGTGGTGTCAACGGCGTAGAACTGCCACTTGAGACATCGGGCGCGTACGTCATGTCAAATTGCGGCGTCGGATCGAACGGAATCCAGCCCACAGTCGGAAAGTACACCTCAACCCAAGAGTGCGCGTCCGCGTTGGTGACAACGAAGCGCTGGTCCTTGCCGGTGTACTGGGGATCCATCGTCCCTGCTGTGAATCCGGTCACCCATCGTGTAGGAATGCCGATAGTTCGGAGCATTACAGCCATGCTGGAAGAAAAGTTATTGCAGTAACCCTTTTTCGAATCGAACAGAAATTGGCTGACGTAGTCCTGTCTGGGTCCAGGAACTGGTATTCCCTCGGTTGCATACGGGTAGTTCAATTTGAGGTAATTCTCGACCGTGACAACGATGTCGTACTCAGTCGTCATGCCACTCGTCAGACTCTGCGTCAGTTGCTTGATATCCGGCGGCAGCGTCGAGGGAAGTTGCAAATACTGATTCGTGATGCTGCTCGGAAACGCCGCGGCGTGATTCTTCGGCAAGGGCGGCAGCGTCGTCAGTATGGCGTCCGGTGGTTGAAGTTCATAACTGGTTACTGTGTAACTCCGACCTCGTGTCAGAGGGGACCCGTACAGAACATCCGTCTCTGTGTTCACGTCGATGCCAGACTGCGGCGACTTCGCATTATCAGACACCAGTTGTTCCGGTGCGTATGCAGCAAACAGCACGGGAACGTGCAAGTTGTTGGTCAGGACCGTTATATGCTGGGTCAACGGCGTATACACCACGCCGTTCTTTGGCTGAAACTGGAGCATCGACTTTGGCATCGGCTCTCCCGGGCTGACGGGGCTCATATTCGAGTCACCCGGCAACCAGCCATGACCTGTGTAGATTGAATACACGGCCCCGCGCAGGTATGTTGGCTGTGGGGAGATGACGCTCAGAACCGGGTCATGATTTGCGACGAACGAACCCCCGAGTCTCGCATTGTTCATCTGATACCCGATTTGGCGCAGCGCTGGTCCCGCCCCTCCGGTCGAGTTGTCGAGACCGGCAAACGGATCGGCCCAGACGGGACCCGGTTTGGGGATGACAAAACCAATTCCGGCAGCGACAACCAGCAGAGCAGAAAGTGGCAGAAAGAACCGTATAAACGGCAACCCACGGTGGATGAGCTGCCCGGAAAGACGTCGAAACTGGACCAGACCGAGAAGGACCGCAAACAACAGCAGTTGCACAACAATCGATGTATTGGGATGAACAGAGGTATTTCCATCCACAATCCCGAGTACGAGGACCGCGAGGAAGTTATAGAACGTCCATAGCTTGGGTCGCAGCGCTGCGTAGACGACAAGCCAGTAAACCATCGCAAGGACGGCCAAGAACAGTTCTGTCTGCAATGGCTCCATTTGCCTGTTCCTGCTCGGTCCAAATGAATGGAAAAGGCCCAAAATCTCATGCACGTCTTGCTGCAACAACAGCCCGACGGACGCAAGCAGGTTCGGCCCATGAACCCACCAGACGACAGAGTAGCCTACGATGGCGACGAGCGCCAAAAACAACCGCACAAAGCGCCAGCGAAATGCCTGCCCGAGAACCAGCATCGCGAGCACCGGAAGGATGGTCGCTGCCCCTTGTAGGAGATTCAATTTCTCCATTGGAGGTAAAAATGCGTAAAGCCAGGCGGCGGATATCACACCAATCAACAGACGAAACAGCAGGTTTGGCTGGTCAGCGTACCTTTGCGGCATGATGTCCACCCCCTCTTACCAACTGGGATAACTGTTCGGACTGCCGAAGCGGATACACAGGTACCCGCATGGACTCTAGCAGTTGAATGGAACTCCTCTGCACTGACGTCAATTCGTGTTGTACCATCGGTGCAAACCACTCGACGGGTGTCCGGCGCCGCAACTGCTCGACGGTGATAACCATCTGCTTATCAAGTCGAGGCGATACGGCCACGACGATGGTACCAGCAGCGGCTTCCTGTGCGATGCGTAGTAAGGATTGCGAAAATGGGGTTTTACCGGCGGGTCCAGCCATCGCAAGCGCCTCGAGGCAATGCATGAAGAGCGCTTCGTCGCTGCCTGCCGGAAACCGTTGCAACGTATCTCCGTGAATCGTCAAACCGAATTTGCGGTGCCGCTCATACACATATTTCATGAGCGATGCGACCGTTGTCATGGCAAGTTCAAAGATACCCGATTCCAACCCGCGATAACTCTCCGCAGACACATCAGGTACGAACAAAATCTCACTCGACACATGCATTTCAAACTCTTTTGCAAGAAGCGTGCCCGATCTGGCCGTAGCGGGCCAGTGAATCCGGCTGAGCCTATCACCAGGAACGTAGGCTCGGACACCCAGCACGTTCGTCGACTCCTCCGATCTTCGTCGGGTGGATTCGCGCATCCCGAGCTCCTCCGGATGAACGTTCGACCACCCGCGCACAGGCACGACACGCGGATAGACGATGACGCTGTCGGACCTGTCGTATACGCGCTGTTGCGTCATGAGCCCAAGGAGATCGCCAGATTGCAAGGAGGTATTGCCGATCCGATAAACGCCCCTTTGCACATTGTTAATTTGGTAGGAAAACTGGAACTCACGCGCCCACAGAGGCAACAAGACGCGCTCGCCGCCCTGTACTGCAAACGCCCAGCGCCCCGGCAAATCGTCGCGTATCCTCAGCCAGAAAATCGGCCACCAGCCGCGCCGGCGAATATCAATGTGAATCTGGAGCGATTGCCCTGCGGAAACGCGCGTTGCAGAGAGCTTCCGCTCGCTGCTGACATAGCGAAGGCCCGTGAGGGCAGTAAACAACTCATAGAGACAGATGATGAATACAAACGAGAAGATAAACCAGGCGAGAAATCCACCTTCGACCTTTGCGAAGACAAACGCAACGATAAGGCCTAAAAGCGCGAGTCCCCAGAGGCCTGCCCGGCGGATGGTCATGATCGACCGACTCCTTGTAAAACCGGAACCGCAATTCGGCTCACAATCGAGTCGACAAAGTCCATCACGTCCGTGCCAGACAACCTCGCATCTGCGGATAACAACACCCGATGTGCGAGGACATACGGTGCAAGGTAGCGAATATCGTCGGGTACAACATAACTCCTGCCAGACACAAAAGCCAAAGCCTGAGATGCCTTAAACAAGGCAATGCTCGCACGGGGACTGGCGCCCAAGTACACCTGATGATGGTTGCGGGTACTCTGGACAATTTCAACCAGGTAGCGCCTGACAGCGGGATCGACAAACACTTCTGCGGTTTCTTTGCGCCAGGCGAGAACGTCCTCTGGTGTGACAACCGCTGTAATGTCTTCGATTGGATGGCGAACGCGCTGCCTGTCAAGGATGTTCAACTCATCAGCAAGACTTGGGTAACCCATGGAAAATTTCAGTAGGAAGCGGTCGAGCTGCGCTTCCGGTAAAGGGAATGTTCCCTCAAACTCAATGGGATTCTCTGTTGCCAGCACCATAAACGGAGTCGGCAGCGGATAGGTCTGACCGTCTGCCGTAACATTGCGTTCCTCAAGTGCCTCGAGCAGGGCTGACTGGGTTTTTGGGGACGTGCGGTTAATTTCATCGGCAAGTACAACCTGGCCAAAAATAGGTCCGGACCGAAACTCAAATTCCTGCGTTTTTTGGTTATATATCGAGACACCTGTCACATCTGAAGGCAACAGGTCTGGTGTGAACTGAACGCGCTTGAAATCACAGCCAAGCGATACGGCTAAAGCGCGTACCATCATGGTTTTGCCTACGCCGGGGACATCCTCAATTAAGCAGTGTCCCGACGCCAGCAAAGCGACGAATACGAGTCGAATCACGTCGTCCTTGCCAACGATAACCTTCGAGATGTTTTCTACAACGGGAAGAACAGTGGGATTCCAGGTATCGAGTGTAAGTCCTGTAGTCTTATTTGGGGCCAAACTGGCACCTCCTGTCCGATAGTCACTCTCTATCGACGATTGTATCGTTATTCGTGTTACATCGGGAGGTCTTCGGGCAATGTTTAGGTAGTAAAGTTATCGAATTGGGGAAACACATGGAAATCAGGTCACTGGAAATAGGTCCTGGCGGGCCTACGACCGCTGCCAAGTCCCAATTAGCGCCGCGCCTAGGACCACTGGCCATCCCGCGACCGCTGCGAACAAGGCCATCCTGCGACCGCTGGCCATCCAAACCGTCGGCCCATGCCCATTGGCGCCAGGTGCGCTACCCGCCTACATACTTAGTCGGGTTCACTGAAATCGGGAATCCGGCTGCGTCAAAACCTGTGGCAACCGTAAAGTGCAAGTGCGGTCCGGTAGAGAATCCATTACTGCCGACTGCTGCAATTTGTTGCCCCTTGTGCACAATTTCTCCCGGATGAACCTTAATTTCGTACGCGTACATGTGCCCGTAAATTTCAAGCAGTCCACCTGCGGACTGAATCACAATCCAGTCTCCAAAGCCTGATGCTGGTCCTGCATAAAGGACTTTACCGCCCGTTGCTGCAACCATCGGGGTTCCAATGGACGCAGGGATGTCAATGCCGTTATGAAACTCTCGCGTACCATCCGACCAGGTACGCCATCCGTACGGAGAGCTAATTGCGAAATGTCCCGGCACGGGCCAGGTCCAGCCATCTGAGGCACCAGTGTACGAGCCCACCTCAGCTTCAAGTTGTTTAATCAGCGTCTGCAAGTTCTGCATCGCGGCATTTTCACTCTTCAGTGCTGCTTGCTGCGATAACCGCGTGCTGTGTACCTTCTGCAGGAGCGTCTGTTCAGCCCGTTGCTGATTTTGCTCCTGCGTCTTCTGGGTCAACAGTAGGTTGTACGACTTTCGTACTTCGGCCAATTGCTGCTGTACTTGACCCTTCTCTGCATCAAGGTGATGCTTATTCGTTTGGATATTCGTTAGAACTTTTTTATCTTGCGCCGCTATTTGGGCGAGAAGTTGCAGTCTGTCAAGAAAATCAGAAAAACTGGTGGCGGATAATAGGACATCAAGGTAGCTCGAGTGGCCATCCTCGTACATCACACGAATACGCTGTTCCAGGATAATATACTGGCTATCAATCTCCTTTTGTGTTTTGCTAATCTCTTGTTGCAGTGAAGCAATGCGATTGTTCCGCTGTACAATATCCGCTTGCGTCTTAATGATAGAGCTATCCAGGTTTTGGACGAGTGCTTGAATCTGCGAAAGCTGACCACTAAGGGATTGCTCCTGAGTCTTCAGTTGATTGATTTTACTCTCCGTGGCCTTTTTTTGCTGGGCCAATTGCGCAGCCTTTTGTTGTTCTATGGTCAGTTGGCTGGCGTACGACACGACAGGCGACATAATGAGTCCAGCGAGGACAGTGGCGGTAACCATCGACGATAACACGGCTCGTTTCATGAAACTGCACATCACCCTTCGCATGATTCACACATCTAATGGCGTCAAGACCGATGGTACTTTTTCGACATCCTCTCGTACGTTTCCTCCTTTGTTTGACAATTCTCATCATTAACCACCAGGGAATGGATACTGAACTCAACTGGGTGTCGATAGAGTCGCCCGACGGGCGTGTTGCATGAGGTCTGCATGAGGTCTGCATGAGGTCTGCATGAGGTCTGCATGAGGTCTGCATGAGGTCTGCATGGGATGCTGATTAGCCACCTGATTGGGACTGTCCATTAACTCGTGGGCGTGGCTTACGGACCGCGGATGGGTAAGCGTTCGTGGACAGGGTCTTGGTCTTGGTCTTGGACAGTAATTTGTAATAACGCGCCCTGAGCGCGTTATTTCCACTTGAATCTATAGTGTCGGCAAAAAATAGCGCGCTGTGGAAGCGCTATGTTCCCACCTTGAATCAATAACGACGTGTGAACGCGCTATTTTGATCCGTTTCCGTCAATAACGCGCCACAAGCGCGTTATTTCCACTTGAACGTCTTTCAAGCCGGGTGAATAACGCGTTCCCGGCTCGCTATCGGCGGCCAAACTCCCCACGGAGCCAAAGCCTGAGGGTGCGATAGAATTTAGAGTCGCATGGTAAGACGGACGTGAAAATGTGGACGCGTAAGGTAGTCCACATTCACCTGTTTTGGCGGTTGCTTACGCACCGTGGGTGCGCAAGAGAGCGCCAAAGCACCTAAACTGAGCGGTACTTACGCACCGTGGGTGCGTAAGGGAGCCCCGAACCGCCTGACTGCGCGGTGCTTACGCACTGTGGGTGCGTAAGGGAGCACCGAATCGCCTGACTGAGCGGTGCTTACGCACCGTGGGTGCGCAAGCAACCGCCAAAACACCTAAACTGAGCGGTACTTACGCACCGTGGGTGCGTAAGGGAGCGCCAAAACGCCTGACTGAGCGGTGCTTACGCACCGTGGGTGCGTAAGGAAGTATGCCGTGACACGGCGCGAGCCATAATTGGTACTTTGCTTGCTACCTTCGTAGGAAGTCGTAGGAAGTCGAAAAAAATCGAAGGAAGTCATGGGTAGATTAGAGGCACACCGGCTTAGGGGTCTCTTTTTGCCGTAGCGGACCACCGTTCCCGCGTACTCCGATTCACATCCACTTCCTCTGAATAGAGAAATACGGCGGCAACAGCGACAACGGCGACCAACCACAGCACTACCCCGCAAAAAAAAAATAGCCCGAAGGGGCTTATACCTCTTCGGGGCTATCGTTCTCTTTATTCCCTGGCCTGGTCGGCGGACCGGCCTCGTCGGCGAAGCGCCAGACCGGTTAAGCGCCAGACCGGCGGACCGGCCTGGTCGGCTATAAACCCACCGACCGTCCAGACCGCCTCCAGCCACCGAAACCGGCTAGCCGTTCAAAGCACCCGGGCCATTCTAGACGAGTGCGTGAACTCAGTCCGAAGTCCGCAGTCAGACTTCGGCTTCGTCACCGACTCGGGTTATTACATCATGCCGTCCATACCGCCCATGCCGCCCATACCACCAGCTGGTGCCTTATCAGGCTCCGGCTTGTCAGCGACAACCGCTTCGGTGGTAAGGAACATTGCAGCAACGCTGGCTGCGTTTTGCAGCGCAGAACGCGTCACTTTTGCGGGATCGACGATACCTGCACCAATCATGTCAACCCATTCGCCAGTTGCGGCGTTAAATCCAAAGCCTGGGTTTTCCTTCTTCAGACGCTCGACGATGATTGAGCCTTCAACACCTGCGTTATCTGCAATCATGCGAACTGGCGCTTCAAGAGCCTTGCGAACCAGGTTCACACCGGTCATCTCGTCGCCCTCAGCCTGCACTTTGTCAAATGCAGCGATGGCGTTGATGAGTGCGGTGCCGCCGCCAGCGACGATACCTTCCTCAACCGCAGCACGCGTAGCGTTGAGTGCATCTTCCATGCGGAGTTTCTTTTCTTTCAGTTCGGTTTCAGTTGCAGCACCGACCTTGATGACGGCTACGCCGCCAGCCAATTTGGCAAGACGTTCTTGGAGTTTCTCGCGATCGAAGTCAGAAGTGGTCTCCTCAATCTGCTTTTTAATCTGAGAAACGCGAGCGTCGATTTCCTTCTTGTCGCCATTGCCGTCAACAACGATGGTATTTTCCTTGCTGACGCGAATTTGGCGAGCGCGACCGAGTTGGTCGATGCCGGTATTCTTCAGTTCGAGACCGAGTTCCTCGCTGATGACCTGGCCGCCAGTCAGGATTGCGATGTCCTGCAACATTGCCTTACGACGGTCGCCAAAGCCAGGAGCCTTAACGGCAACTGCAGTGAAGGTACCGCGGAGCTTGTTCACAACCAAGGTTGCGAGGGCTTCGCCTTCGACGTCTTCGGCAATAATCAGAAGCGGTTTGCCAGATTGAACAACACGCTCTAGGACCGGCAAAATCTCTTGGATATTGCCAACTTTCTTATCGGTAATCAAGATGAACGGATCGTCGAGGACGGCCTCCATCTTGTCAGTGTCAGTAACCATGTAGGGAGAGCTGTAACCACGGTCAAACTGCATGCCTTCGACAACTTCGAGTTCCGTTGTGAAGCCTTTTGACTCTTCCACCGTGATGACGCCATCCTTGCCCACTTTCTCCATTGCGTCGGCAATCAAAACGCCAATTTCGTCCGATCCGGCGGAGATACCCGCAACCTGTGCGATATTCTCGCGGCCTTCAACCTGCTTGGAGATAGTCTTGATGTGGTCGACAGCGGCATTGACAGCCTTTTCGATACCGCGGCGCAGCACCATCGGGTTCGCACCGGCAGCAACGTTCTTTAGACCTTCGCGAATCATGGCTTGCGCCAACACGGTAGCAGTTGTTGTACCGTCACCAGCGACATCGTTGGTCTTGGTAGCAACTTCTTTAACCAACTGAGCACCCATGTTCTCGAATGGGTCTTCGAGCTCAATTTCCTTCGCAATGGTCACACCGTCATTCGTGATGAGCGGTGAACCAAACTTCTTCTCCAGCACGACGTTGCGGCCTTTCGGTCCGAGCGTCACTTTTACAGCGTCAGCCAGTGCGTCGACGCCACGAAGCATTGCGCGGCGTGCATCTTCGCGGAACTTAATGTCCTTTGCCATCTCTGCGATTCCCTCCTTGGATGAATATGTAGCTTACTTTTCGACAATCGCGAGAATGTCGCTCTCGCGGAGAATAAGCATTTCTTGGTCGCCAACTTTTACTTCGGTGCCAGCGTACTTGGAGTAGATAACGCGGTCTCCAACCTTCACTTCGAGCTCAACGCGCTTGCCGTCTTCAACACGGCCCGGTCCGACTGCAACGATTTCGCCTTCTTGGGGCTTCTCCTTCGCTGTGTCAGGAAGCAGAATACCGCTTTGCGTTTTCTCTTCGCGGTCCACTGGACGTACCACGACGCGGTCTGCGAGCGGCTTTACCATGTGTAAACCCTCCTCAATTGTTCGCGTAGGTTGTTTGTTAGCACTCAGTCGTGCTGAGTGCTAATTCCAATCCATATATTAATCGCTCACACCACTCTTTGCAAGTGGGTGAACAGAACAAAATCAGGACGGTAGACTCGTCCTGAGCAAATTTGCAGATTTCGTCAGAAATCGCGTTATTTCGTCTGTTGTCGAACCCTGTCGCGACGACGGAGTGACACGGCAGAAAGAATGATACTAATTTCGTAGAGGGCAATCATCGGTAAGACAACGCTGAGATGCGACACTAGTTCCGGAGGACTGATGAATACTCCGAGCAGAACACAAATGAGGTATGCATAACGACGCATCTTGCGCATCCAAGCAGGGGTAATCATCCCGAGCCGAGTCAGAAACACCACTACAATGGGCAGCTCAAAAATAAACCCGAACGGCAGGCAAATGCTTGTCATAAAAGAGAAGTATGAGCCTGCACGGTAGAGGACCTGAAAGCGCTGGTTCGCGATTTGCAACAGGAAGTGCAAAATCGTCGGAAAAATGATGAACCAGGCAAAACAGACCCCCACCACAAACATGATGAGGATAAGGGGGAGCAAGCGGACGGTGTAACGTCTTTCCACCGGTCGAAGTCCAGGACCCACAAAACGCCACAGCTGGTAAAGCGCAAACGGCAGGGTTAAGCCGACAGCAATGACTCCTGCCATCGACAAATACACTGTTATGACCTCACCCGGTGAGGTAACAATCAAACGATAACCCGCCTCTGTCAGCGGGCGTACAAAGAAACTGTAAAGTTTAGATACGACAGCCAACCCCGCGAACAAGAAAATCATGAACACAACTAATGTGTAGATGATACGTTTTCGCAAGTCCGCGAGGTGGTCTGTGAGTTTCATTCGGTCCTCTGCCATAAACGTCTCCTGTTCAGTCTGCTTCAGGCAACATCTTGGCACAGCACGACAGCGCAAACGCGGAGGCTATAGTCCTCTATCCGTCTTGCTTGTCTGTACAGCCCGTCTAGCGTGCCTGTACAGCGGCCCCCTGGTTGGTGCCGTATGCCGTGTGCTCACTTTGACTGGCTGGCCCTCTGCTCTTCTTCTGCAGTCGTCTTGAGTTCAATTGGTTCCACAACAGTTGCAGCAGATGCGGGTTGGACGGGCTGTTCCTTTACAGCTTTTGCCCCTTCCTCCATCATCCCTTGCGTCGCGCTCTTAAACTCACGCAGGGATTTGCCAAACGCCTTACCGATTTCCGGCAATTTACTCGGACCAAATACCAGTAATAACGCGACCAAAATCAATATAAGACCTGACCATCCGATATTGGCAAAATTCATGTGTGCAATCACCTCCTTAGAAGATTTCAGGCACAAGTATATTGTTTATCTCTCATCAGTGAGCCACAAAGCCTCACACAAATCTTTTAGATTATCCCCATGATACACTCTCGGGTGTTTTTGAGTAAAGGACACACTTGGCAGATGAGTAATGGACATATCAGCCAAAAGAGAATCGATGTTCTCTGTCCGTCTATCCCACAAGTAAAGTGGGCTTTGTACAATCGCCCGCACATCCGTCAGTCTCTGACGGGAGAGCCATTCCTTGTCCGCGGGTGCAATTACGAGAAGTTTTGGCAGATTGGAGGATTTGAATCCTTCGACGACAATCACATCAAGTGGTTGCCCCACAATTTCGGACTGGATTTGCATGCGTTCCAACAAACAGGAGACATTGTCGGCACAGTCATCATTCCTCGTGCGCAGAAGTGTGCTCTTCCCCCCCGCCACCATCGTCAAAGCTGCCCCTGCTTCCGCCATCCGCACTGTATCACTGTCAATTTTCTCCCAGTCATCTGCTGCAGACTCGTCAGCGTGACCGTCGTGTTTCAGGACCGCAACCGCGAGCCCCATCTGTGTCCAAATGGCAATGAGTTTCGCGGCCACGGCCGTTTTCCCGGCATTTTGGCGACCAATGACAGAAACGACGAGTGGCCGACGCGCATGAACGCGCCACTCGTCGCCCTTGAGGCTTGGCGGGTGACTAGACATTGAGCCACCCGCCCACACCGAGATCCGCGATGTCAGCCTTTGTGACTTTCATGCGTGCGAGGACCCGAGGGAGCAAGACATCAAACGATGTGCGGGCATCGTGCAAAACGGCACCAGGCAAGCCAAAAATGGCCGTTTTTCCTCTATATGCAAGCATGAGCATCGAACCGGGCAACATCGGTGTACCGTACGTGACCACTTGTGTGGCAGCTTCGCGAATGGAGGCGGGCGACCTATCATCGGGATCGACAGACATGCCTCCGGTGACAAGGATAAGGTCGACGCCTAGTTCGGCAGCGGACACGATTTCTTTCACAATCGCGGCCTGCTCGTCCCCTGGGAAGACTTGTCGCACGACCTGTACCCCGTAGCCATCCAATTTTTCGCGCAGCACCGACCCAGATTTATCTTGGATCCGTCCCGATTGGATTTCGCTTCCAGTCGTGACAAGCGCTGCGGTTTTCATCTTGTAGCTGATGACGTCAATCACCGCGCGATTCGCTTTTGCACCATTGCCAATCTCTACGACCCGGTCGACCTTGCTGCGCTCAATAACGAGCGGAATGGGACGAACGCCAGCGACAGAGGTGCCTTTGTTGACGTGAATGAGGGAAGGACGTGTGGTAATTGAAATCCCGTCCGTCAGATTCATCTCCGTTACCGCGTCACGATTGACCCAGAGCATACCGTCTGTACCTGCTTTGAGCACCACTTTGCCTTCGTGTACATCGCCCCACTCCAGACCATCCCCAGCCAGTGCTTCTGCCATCAGCGTAGCGGCGTCGTTCTCGTGCAACTCGTCATCCCCGATTTCAAGCACGTAGATGAAGCGTTTACCGATATCAAGCAGGACAGGCACATCCTCTTCATGAATGATGTGTCCCTTTGCGAAAGCTCGTCCTTTGAATTCACCTGGAACAATACGGGTCAAGTCATGAGCAAGTGCCATGCCAATCGCTTGCTCAACGGGTATCTCCCTCTTTACCATGTCTACTCCCCTCCTGTTGGGCGAAATTTGCTCGTCTTGCACGTCATAGGCTCTGCATCTATTGAGCAAGGTTTAGCTCCGAACCATCTGCAAGCCCTCTGACTGTACACAACCGGTGGTTTGCCGTCGTCTGTTACTTTGCGCTCCCTCTAGCCATTAGCCAGTCCTCATAGTCACCGGGTGTGTGCACAGGTCTTGTCCACCACTCGGGCCAGTGACAGTCCTCCGGGGACACGGTTTCAACACACAACTCTCGAAGAGCCGGGAGAATCCGCTTCTCCCCCTCATCCAATGCGTTGACAAACACGCGCCCCGCACGAAGCCGGTAACATCCAAGCAGCGGCTGCAACATGCCGTCGCGCGTAACGAGCACGGCATCGACGTCATCTGTCCCTTGGTCAAGTTTCGATTTGCACGCAATCAGGACTTCCGACGTCAAGCCCGGCAAATCTCCAGCAACGATAAATACGTACGAGTCTGCCTGCGTCAGCATCGCCTCGGAAGTCGCAGACTGCTCGCGAAGGAGCGACCAGGCATGCGCGAGTGCACGAAGCGGTCCTGCATAAAACTCATCGTCTGCAACCACTCGGACGCGGCCTGCGTGCTGCTGTGTGACGTGAGCCAGGTCCTGCTGCGCGGCGTGAGCCAGGTCCTGCTGCGTAACGGGCGAAGTATGGCCTTGCTTTCTCACGATATGCGAAACAGCTTGTCCGTTCTTTGCAAGTTTGCTCACAACTCGTTCGGTATCAGGAGATGTGAGCAACCAGACTTCGTCCGCGATGGTTTTACATACCGCTGAAACGTGCTCAAGAATGGTGACAACACTCGACTGTGCCACAGGGTTCGACTCGACGCAGGATGCGTCTTTCGTCAAATGCAGACTCAGCTTGTCAGTCCCCATTCGACGGCTCTGACCTCCCGCCAACACAAGTGCTACAGACAAGGGCGGATTCCCTCTTCCGTAGCGAGGGCATTCATGCGTATGTCATGCGTCTGTGAAGGAAGTTCTTCCGTGACCTGGCACTCATATGCGATACCAATCCGACGTCCTGTAACTTGCGGTTGCGCGAACAAACGGTCGTAGTAACCACCACCGTACCCGAGTCGTAATCCAGTCTCTGTGAAGGAGAGCCCAGGAACACAAAAGACGGAGATTTCGTTGCTGTTGAAATAGGTTACTCTCCCCGAAGCATCTGCCTCCAGCGCCGGCTCGGAGATTCCGAGCACTCCGCGACGCCACACAGTGTGCGGTGTAACTTCTGCAAATCGCAATTGTTTTGCAATTGTATCTGTGATGGGCACCACGACGCGCCATCCCGCCTGAAACAGGGGCGCTGTGCAAGACCAGATGTCCGCTTCACTGCGAAATGCACGATACAGCGCGACGACTTTATCCGACGTAACCACTCCGAGAAGATAGTCGGTCAGTTGAGTCGACAGTTGCTCATCCTTCTGCTTTCGCACAGAGTCGGCCAGTTGGCCGCGAACATCAATAAACCGCTTACGCAACCCCTGCTTCTTCTTGGAGATTTCTTCGTCCCATGTTGTGTTCCCGACCAGCGCACTCGACTCCTCTCCATGAATTGTCTAGTTGCTTTCCACTTTACGGTACAGGCCACAGCTCGCAAACACGTAGGGTGCACCGAGTGTGCCCCACAAACCAATCAGAAGGTCCCGCACCAGGCGCCAGACGACGACATCGACAGGCCACTTTATCAACCATTGTAACGCAATCAGCCCCGCGATGCCGATAACAACCGCACAAACACGACGCCACCAGTCGTGAGCAAGTTCAAGGCCAAGCCAGCGCTCCTCAAGGACAGCTCCGACACCAATGCCAAGCAGCAGCATGGCATACTCGGCGGAGGTCGGGCCGGTGTGGACAATCAGCATGACGAGAGGAATCGCTGCAGCAAACGTCATCCTTACGTTGAACGGGTACTGACGGTACGTCCACCACTGTCCAATCCACCAGAACAAAAAAGCAAATACGAATCCCAGTATCCATCCGACAATGACGTCAAGCGGCCAGTGTAGTCCAAAGTACACGCGAGAGAACCCGATGCCAAAGACGAGAACAATAACGATCAACCAGAACCAGGTCTTGCGAACCCACAATCCAAGCAGACCCCAAAACGTGGCTCCGCCCTGAGCATGACCGCTTGGCAATGCGTATCCGCTGCTCGTCTCTGTGTAAGCGGAATGAATGCCCGGAATGCCAATCGGTCGAACGACCGCAAATGCGTCTTTCAACCAATTTCCAACGTACATGGAGGTCAAAAAGGAGTAGGCGAGCCGTAGTCCAAACCGCTTGTTAATGCCCCAGAAAATGATGGGCAACGCCAATACGTAGAATCGTTCTGTCCCCATAACGGTCAGCACATGCAGCACTTTTTCCAGCCAGGCCGCATGCCAGAGCTGCACATAGCGAATGAGCTCATATTGCCAGAGATATCCCTGTGGCATCGGAAAATCCGGTTCCATTTCAAGCGCCTCCCCCTGTCCGGTCAAACCAGCCCCACATCACCGTGTCGAGTTAGATTGGTTCATTGCCCGATGTCCCGTTGATGAGATACACTGGAGTGAAGTGATGATGAACGGACGCAATGTCTTGGTTGTGCACGTCCACGCAACCAATCGATAGAGTCTATGAGTGCAAGGGGACAACCATGATACTTCTGCAAGCAAGTCACATTGCAAAACAATTTGAGGGACACGTTGTTCTCACAGACGCGTCTGTCGTCATTCAAAGTGGAGAGCGGGTAGCCCTTGTCGGAGTCAATGGCGCGGGGAAGTCCACCTTGTTGCGCATTTTAATCGGACAGGACCGTCCTGACGGCGGAGACTTAAGTGTCGCAAAAGACACTGAGGTCGGCTACGTAGCGCAGTTCGTAGACGCGGGAAAAGATATGGTTGTCTACGATTACGTGGCGCAGTCGTTTGCCGAGATTTACAAAATGGAAGCAGCGCTGCGCGCGTATCAGCAAGAGATTGCGAATCCAGAAGTTTATGAAGACGAACGTCGCTATGCCGAAATCACCAGTGCATACGACCGGTTGCTGCGCCAATTTGAGGAAGTCAACGGCTATGCCGTGGAAGCGAGGATTCGGCGTGTACTTGACGGGTTGCAGTTTCCGCCAGAGATGCGTCAGCTGCCCGTGTCGGTGCTCAGTGGTGGTCAAAAGACACGTCTCTCCCTGGCACGGCTGCTTGCGACGGAACCGGATGTATTGGTCCTTGACGAACCCACGAATTACCTGGACACGGACACACTAACCTGGCTCGAAGACTACTTGAAGACGTATGCCGGTGCCCTGTTGGTTGTCTCTCATGACAGGTACTTTCTCAATAAAGTTGTAAACGTCGTCTATGAGTTGGAAGACGGAAAGACAACCCGTTACGTTGGAAACTATTCAGATTACATCGAGGAAAAATCCGCTCGTTACGAGGCGGACATGAAACGATACGAGGCCCAACAAGAGGAAATTCAACGCATGGAGGAGTTCGTCCGGAAGAATATCGTGCGCGCGACCACGACCAAACGGGCACAAAGCCGCCGCAAGATGCTCGAACGCATGACGCGACTGGACAAGCCATCCGTCAACACTCCGAAAATGGCCCTGTCGTTCACCGCCGTGCGCGCGTCTGGCAAAGATGTACTTCAAGTTCGAGATGTCGTCGTCGGCTACCCAGGTAAGCCCCTCCCCGGTCCCCTCAACTTGTACGTAGCCCGTGGCCAGAGACTGGCGATTCTGGGGCCAAACGGGATCGGCAAGACCAGTTTCCTAAAAGCCTTGATGGGTCAGTTGCCGCCGATTCAAGGGTCCATCAGGTTTGGCACCAACGTTGATATTGGCTACTATGACCAGGAACAGACTCATCTGCACCCCAATAAAACGGTATTACAGGAGATTTGGGACGAATATCCCTCCCTTGATCGGACGGCGGTTCGAACAGCACTCGGGCGTTTCCTGTTTCGTGGTGAAGACGTCAACAAACCCGTCGCGAATCTCAGCGGCGGTGAGCGAAGTCGACTATCATTGTGTCGATTGATGCTTCAAGGCTCCAATACGCTTGTCATGGATGAACCAACGAACCACCTGGACCTCCTGTCCAAAGAAGTTTTGGAGGACGCCCTGGCTGATTATGAAGGTACGCTGCTTTGCGTCAGTCACGACAGGTACTTCATCGATGCTCTGGCCACGCACGTGGTCGTCCTCAACGAGTCTGGGTTCACCGTCTATATCGGCAATTACACCGATTACATGCGAAAGCGCGCAGATGATGAGAAATGGGTCGAAGATGATGATGCTTTGGCGGAGGAGTCCAACCGCGGCCCTCACAAGCCTTTGCCAAAGTCACCGTCGAAAGACCACCAGGACCAGAAGGACCATAAAACCCCTGACGCCGCAAAGACACATTCACCGGGTGTTCGACCAGACGACGCAGGTCGTGCGAGCCCCACAGCCGAGACGCGTCACGTTCGCTCGGCAGACCTACGCAAGGCCCGGGACCGGGTTACACTTGTCGAGGAGAAAATTGAGGACATTGAAACGCGTCTCAATCAACTCGGCGAAGAAATGACGGAAGCCGCGGTCAACCAAAATGTCGACTTAACCCTGGCTTTACAGAAGGAACTTGACGCGTTGAACCAGATGCACGCTGAACAACTCACCTTGTGGGAGAAGTATGCGGCGGAGTTGGAAGAACTCGAATCATATTTACCATAGTCAAATGCGACGCACACATCAGTGCACATCTCCACGACCTCGCGGGATGGCCAAGGTATCAAAGTGCTGCGCAAGTTCGTTTAAACCTTTTTTGAGCGTCTCTCCCGAAATAGCGAGTCCGTGACCTGTGACGGCCCATTCTGGGTGTAGCGAAGAATCGGAGCCGCCGATATGTATCGCCCGAACATCCACGGCCCAGGCGATACGTAGGCGATAGAGTAACCGTCATCTGACTTTCGTAATTTGGCGATTTGGCGATTTGGCGATTTGGCGATTTAGCCCAGCACTTTTGCTATACGCTCAAACGCCCAGTCCAATTCTTCCTTCTCGATAGTGAGCGGCGGCGCAAAGCGAATCGTGTTCTCATGCGTTTCCTTTGCTAAAATACCTTCTTCCTTGAGTCGCTCGCAATACGGACGCGCTTTGGTTGTGAGTTCAATGCCAATAAACAGTCCGCGTCCACGGACTTCTTTAATCTCGGGGTTGGACAAGCTTTTCAGCTTACCAAGAAAGTAGTTGCCAAGTTCATTCGAGCGCTCAGGCAGCCGCTCGTCCTCTATCACCTCGAGTGCTGCAAGCGCAACCGCACAGCCAAGCGGATTGCCGCCAAACGTCGAGCCGTGCGATCCCGGTTCAAACACCCCGAGGATGTCATGGTCTGCAGCAACTGCGGAAACCGGGATGACACCACCGCCGAGCGCCTTACCAATGATGTACATGTCCGGAACTATTGATTCCCAGTCGCAAGCGAACATCTTTCCCGTGCGCCCAAGCCCAGTCTGAATCTCATCGGCTACAAACAGCACTTCATTTTCCTTACACAGGTCATAGGCGGCTCTCAAGAAGCCCTGCGGCGGAATATTGATGCCTGCTTCTCCTTGGATTGGTTCGACCAGGAATGCGGCTGTATTTTGCGAGATGGCACCGCGGAGTGCCTCGATGTCCCCGTAAGGAATGATGCGAAATCCTGGTGTGAGGGGGCCAAAACCACGCTGGTACTCTGGGTCTGAAGAAAAAGAAATAATGGTCGTCGTGCGACCGTGGAAGTTTCCACTCGCGATAATGATTTCGGCCTGATTCGCAGGGACACCTTTGATGTCGTACGCCCATCTGCGAATTGCTTTAATGGCAGTTTCAACAGCCTCTGCGCCCGTATTCATGGGCAAAATCATGTCCTTTTGCGTGATCTCTGCCAGTTTCTCGTAGAACGGGCCGAGTTTGTCGTTGTGAAATGCCCTCGAAGTGAGCGTAATGCGCTCGGCTTGGCGGACAAGGGCTTCGATAATTTTCGGATGCCGGTGTCCCTGATTGAGCGCTGAGTATGCGCTGAGCATATCCATATAGCGATTTCCGTCTGGGTCCTCAACCCAGACGCCCTCACCTTTGACAAGGACAATCGGTAGTGGATGATAATTGTGCGCCCCGTATTGCGCTTCCAGTTCAATCATTGACGCTGTTTGTGTCATGCCTGACCCCTCCATGCTTTCGTCAAGTTCGCAACTCTTCGCTTTATAGGTACACGCAATTTTCATGCCATCGTCGCCGACAGTCCACACATCCCATACGAACGTCGATTCTTCTGAGGGCTGGCGATGCAAAAACATGCATCAGCAAAAAATACTGGCGCTTTAAGTGCAAGTTTTTGTTGCACCTGTCAAGCAAACGTGTACACTCAAGATGACACTTGAGGAAATGACGATTTATACTGGGTGAAACTTGCAGCAATGTGACACTGCTGACAATGTAACTATCCATGTCTTTGTCGCCATCAACGCAAAGCGCAGCCTACGTCAACATATTCGTCTAAAAGCACAGAGGGTGATTTAGGATGACATCGAACCCACAGCGACCATTGACCCCGCCCGTGCATTCCCCGGGGTTCTGGAATGTGGTTTACACGTTTATTCTCAGCCATATCGACGAGGGCATTCATGCAATTGACGCTGATGGCATCACGCAGGTCTATAACCGGAAGATGGCGGAGCTCGAAGCCATGAATCCCAAAGATGTGCTCTACCTGCCAATTTCGGACGTGTTTCGTTTCTCTGAAAACGAAGACAGTACGCTGCTCCGAGCCCTTCGCGAAGGAAAGTCCGTGCAAAACGTTCGGCAGACCTATTTCAACAATACAGGTCGCGCCATTACATCTGTAAATGACACCTTCCCCCTCATTCAGGACGGAAAGGTGTTCGGCGCTGTTGAGATTGCCCATGATGTTACAAGCATGGAGCAAGTACTGCAAAGCAGTCTGCCAAGACCGCTTCAGTTTACGTTTGAACGTATCATTGGGCGCCATCCAAGCTTTCTCGAAGTCCTTGAACACGCGAGGCGAACTGCGAGAACGATGTCTTCTGTGTTGATTGTCGGCGAAACTGGAACGGGAAAGGAACTCATTGCGCAGAGTATTCACCAGGCGAGCCCTTATGCAAGCGGGCCATTCATTTCGCAGAACTGCGCAGCCCTACCGGAGAGTCTCATTGAGGGACTCCTCTTTGGAACTGTCCGTGGAGCGTTCACCGGCGCCATTGATAGGCCTGGACTGATTGAGCAAGCAGACGGTGGAACTCTCTTGCTCGACGAACTGAATGCACTCAGTCCAAGTCTTCAGGCAAAACTGCTGCGCGTATTGCAGGACAAGTTGGTCAGACGAGTTGGCGCCACCAAAGATAAATCTGTCAATGTCCGGGTTATTGCCACAATCAACGAGGATCCGATTGATGCCATCGCCGCCAACCGTCTGCGCAAAGACGTGTATTACCGGCTGGGCGTCGTGACACTATTCCTACCGCCGCTACGCGAACGTAGGAGCGACATTCCGATATTGGTTGAGCACTTTATTCAGAAGTACAACCAGCTTTTTCATTTGGACGTCAAGGGCGTCGATGCTGCACTACTGCAAAAATTCCTGGCATATGCTTGGCCCGGAAATGTTCGTGAGTTGGAACATGCCATCGAAGGTGCTGTGAATCTGATGGACGAGGGTTCAATCATCTCCGAATCTGTTCTACCGTTTCACATTCGCAGACGTTTAGCACCTGAGGATAACGGGCAGGGAAGTTTCATACAACAGCACGGAGACAATAACGTTGACCCGTTATTGTCAGAGGCCGCCCCCAGGCAAGCGAACGAATCAAGCGTCGCAGAAAATTGGGATATGACTGACATGCTGGATACTGAAGAAAGTACTCGCAGCGGTCCTGTTGCTGCAGACTTGCACACGCAACTTGAACGATATGAACGGAACTATATTCAAGAGGTGCTTGCGCGCTCAAACGGAAACATTTCTCAAGCGGCAAGGGACCTCGGCCTGAGCCGCCAAAATCTGCAATATCGACTACGCAAGCTCAATTTACGGTAGCATCCACCGGCAATTAGACCAGATGGACGCTACCAAGCGCCAATCAAGAAGCCGAGCCCGACCCAAATCAAGAGGCTAATCACGACAGTGTTGACCCGCAAATGGTTGCGCTCCACGCGCAACATCCAGGGGTCGACCAAGGTTTGTTCCTGAATCGGTTTTTCCGCTAACGGCGTGACGACAATCTTCCACCACTGAACCATCATAAAGGCACAGAAACCGAGACCAAGTACCTTTACCCACATAATCGGGGATAGACGCTCCACCATCAGAGCTGCCACCGTTAAAGCACCCACATCGCGAAACACCTGCTTACGGCGCAGTACGCGCAACATCAATAACCAACTGAGCGGTTTCATCGGCCTCCTCTGAAACCAACGTGTTTCTATCAACTCGATGCTGTGAACCAACCAACGGGCAGGCAAACGCATCCTGAATTGCACTTTCGATGCATCATCCGTATCGACGGGAACTGCCATCATTGCCAAATTGACCAGGCGGCTAGGCCGAAATCGCATCCACCCATCCCAGGGTCTACGCATCAAGTACCGATAAGTGAGTCCAAGGCAAACAACAGTGATGACGGCAAACAGAGCTGTTATCGCCCAACCTCCGCCAGTGAGTTCTCGAGACACACCCACTGTCACAGGTACAGCAGTCGCAATCCGCCCACTGTTAAACATCAGCCATCGTGTCCAGTTTAAAGCATCCGAATTATTCCATAGTTGGCTGATGAGACGAATTGCACTTTCGTAAGCCGCAAGTGTTACCAACAGCACAAACCATGCAGATTGAATGACGTGCATATACGGCAAAAGCGGGATCATCAGGGCATAGAGGATGAGCAGTGGCAGTAGAGACCAGCCCCAGCCTTCCAGCCACAACGTGAGCACCAACTGCTTTCGCGAGAGCGGAGACAAAAACGTGAATACCGCATCTCCCGACTCCAGCGTAAAGGGAATGTTCCCAAATGTAAGCCAGTGCCAAAGCAACAACAGTAATGTCACGACAAACATCATGACTAAAGGCAAAAGTGTATCGGCGGAGGATTCGCGTCCAACCAATTGGGACGTAAAGGCTCCGTGAAAGTACTTCCATCCCATAAATGATAGCAAAGCCACACCAGGCACGAACACATAGATGAGGGAGACCCAATCGACAATGAGGGAAAGAAATCTTGCCCAGAATAGGGCTCTGCTGCGCAATCTGTGAAGTGACCATGTAGCGAGAAGCAACACAATAACCACGTAGTGCCCGGCTCCTTTGTCATTGCCTTGTCATTTGTCTGTCTGATAAAGGAGATAGAGAAACAAATCCTCAAGTGAGTTCTGAGTCTCTTGTGACAATGAATGTAGTTCAGCGAGCGTCCCAAACGCGAAGACTTGTCCTTGATCCATAAATGCAAATCTCTGGCACATACGTTCGGCGGAATCAAGGACGTGCGTTGACACCAGGACTGCAGCACCACCGAGTCTCGCATCTTCAATCATCTGTCGAATTTCCCGAATAGCAATCACGTCAAGACCAATGAAGGGCTCGTCCACAACCAGCACATCAAAGGGAAACAAAAATGCAGATATGACCATCATCTTCTGCAACGTCCCCTTTGAACACTGGTGCGGGAACTTATCGAGATGCGAGTCGAGTTGAAACCGTGAACACAATTGCGTAAGCCTCTTCCGAACTTCCACACCGTCTATATCACGCCAAAGGCGCAACTTCCACTCAAAATGCTCCGCCAAAGTCAGGTCTGGATAATACATTGGTTGTTCGGGAATGTACGCAATTCGCTTCTTCATTTCAATTGGCATCGGTTGGTCTTTGGTCGTTGTCCATTTCTGAAACTGGATGGCGCCTGAAGACAAAGGATAGAACCCCAGCAACCCACCAATGGTTGAACTTTTGCCAGCACCGTTTGGACCAATCAGTCCCAGAACTTCTCCACGTGGAACGACGAAAGACACATCATCGACAATTCGCTCTCCCCCGCGCATCACGGAAAGATGTGAAATGACGAGGCCATTTTCCTGAAACGTCCCACAAGGAGATGCAGAAGTTGCCTCCATGCCTTGCCCCACCTTCACTTCGAAATCGTCTGCCATCAACGTCCCTGCCCCATGTAGTATTCCCGTGGTGAGGATGCAAACCATGGGCCGCACGGCAAAACCCTGCCAGTCTTATCCACCCAAACCTTGTGCAAACCAGACCTTGTGCAAACTGGGCCTTGTGCAAACTAGGCCTTGTGCAAACCGGACCTTGCCCTAACCAACGTCAGCAAGAGTTTACGCACCAGGTGATTCGTCAAACCACAGCACGTACCCACACCCGTCACAAGTCAACGTGTCGACTTCCTTGTTCAACCAATCAAAGCCGAAGAACGTGGCTGTCGACGTGTTGAGTTGAGCCCGTCCAATCCAGAATTTATCATGTTGGCAAATGGGACACACTACGGGATTGTCCTTTATACGATAGGCAATGGCTTCGGTTTGCTTCGCCATGGTCCGCACCTCCCCTCTTGCCCTTTCAGACCCTGTTTCGTCCCTTCCGTACAACTCACTCACACGCTTTCCACTAGTTATATGGCAAGACTAGCAGAAATTGCGACACAAATGTGGAGCTGTAGACCCCCATTTGTTCGGGCGACTGCAATTCCAATGAGCCAATGTTCGCAATTCTCCGTTGACACAAAACCAAGAGAGGGATATTCTATCGACAGATGAAATCGTTTTATGAAACATGTTCATTGGTCCGTCGGGGACTGACAGCAAACACCGGTCTCTACAAAAAATGCCGCTATTTCGGCCCCTACCGAATCCTCCCAGACCTGACAGTTTAGCTTCCAAAAGTGGGCCCTCTCCGGGTTGACCACTGGCAACGTGAAAGGCTAATGTAAGTCGTGATTGTCCGGAAATCTTGCGTTTTGACATCAAGGGAGGCATATCCTGCTTGGACACACAGAAACTGAATCGTCAATGGTGGAAAGAAGCTGTCGTATATCAGGTTTACCCGCGTAGCTTTATGGATGCAAATGGAGATGGGATTGGTGACTTACAAGGAATTACCTCACGCCTCGACTACCTCAAGGACCTCGGTGTCGACGTGGTTTGGCTGAGCCCAATATACGAGTCTCCCAACGATGATAACGGCTACGATATCAGCAATTACAGGGACATTATGACGGAATTTGGTACGATGGCCGACTTCGATGAAATGCTGGCGGAGATGCACAAGCGCGGAATAAAATTGGTGATGGATCTCGTTGTGAATCACTCGTCTGATGAACATCCATGGTTTATCGAATCGCGTAAAGCAAAGGACAACCCATATCGAGACTATTACGTCTGGCGCCCCGGCAAGGGCGGACACGAGCCAAACAACTGGGTGTCGTTTTTTAGCGGATCGGCCTGGCAATACGACGAAGCAACCGATGAATATTACCTGCATCTATTCAGCAAGAAACAGCCTGATTTGAACTGGGAAAATCCAAAGGTGCGCGACGAGGTTTTCGACCTCATGACCTTCTGGCTCGACAAAGGCATCGACGGCTTCCGGATGGATGTCATCAACTGCATCTCAAAAGTCGAGGGCCTGCCGGATGCAACTCCTGCCAAAGGAGAAAAATACGCTTGGGGTGGCGAATTTTTCACCAACGGTCCGAAGGTCCACGACTGGCTGAAAGAAATGAACCAGCGTGTACTGTCTCGGTACGACATCATGACTGTCGGTGAGACAGGCGGAGTCACGACTCATGATGCACAGTTATATTCCGGCTACGACCGCGGTGAATTAAACATGGTGTTTCAGTTTGAACACACCGATGTGGACTCGGGCCCGGGCGGAAAATGGGACGTTGTGCCTTGGAAACTTTCAGACCTGAAAACCATTATGAGCCGCTGGCAAAACGACCTCTACGGAACAGCCTGGAACAGCCTGTATCTAAACAATCATGACCAACCGAGGTCTGTTTCGCGATTTGGCGACGACAAAAACTATCGCGTAGAATCTGCCAAGATGCTTGCGACGTTCCTTCACTTTCAGCAGGGAACGCCCTATATCTACCAAGGTGAAGAACTCGGAATGACGAACGTTGCATTTTCCGGCATTGATGAGTACCGGGACGTGGAAATTCATAACTTATGGCGGGAACGCATTGTCGAGGGTGGTGGCGATGCCGCTTCACTGCTGCAGGCCATCCATGCAAAGGGGCGCGACAATGCGCGGACGCCGATGCAGTGGAACGCAAGTGAAAACGCGGGATTTACGACCGCCACTCCGTGGATTGGGATAAACCCGAATTACGTCGAGATTAACGCGGAAGCTGCGCAAAAGGATTCAGCGTCAGTATTTTACTATTACAAAAAGCTCATAGACCTGCGCCATCAGCATCTGATTATGGTCTATGGGCGTTATGACCTCATCGTGCCGGAACACCCGCAGGTTTACGCGTATACGCGCACACTTGACGAAGAGATATGGCTCATCATCTGCAACTTCTACGGTGAGACAGCTCACTTTGAGTTGCCAACCCATCTCCCGGCAGAGGCAAAAGAACTCGTCTTGTCGAACTACGATGGGCGAGACAGTCTGGACGTCAGCGCGCTCTCTCTTCGGCCCTATGAGGCTTTGGTGTACAAACTATCTTAATCAGGAGGGCCAGGTATCGTGAGCGAGCATAAACACACTGTTTCTGACCGTTCCCACGCTGTGCCTGTCGATGGTCGCCAGTTCGATGTTCTGGCCCTCGGTGAGTTGTTGATAGATTTTACAATGCACTTGCCTGTGGCTACCCCTCTTGACAACTGGGGCGACTCGGGCAGTCGGTCACCCGGAGGCACACCACCCGTTGTCACCCCGTCACTCCGGGGTGACGCAGGCGGGGCCCCTGCCAATGTTCTGGCGGCAGTTGCTCGCCTTGGGGGTAGAGCGGGATTCATTGGCAAAGTTGGTCACGACGCATTTGGAGCGTTCCTCGCGTCCACGCTGCACTACTATGGTATCGACACCACTGGACTCAAAGAATCATCAGAGGTACTGACCACGTTAGCCTTTGTGTCCCTTAGTGCTGACGGTGAGCGGTCCTTTACATTCAACCGAAACCCAGGTGCGGATACGCAACTCTCACTTGATGACGTCGACCTGCGACGGCTGGGCCAGACCCGTGTTTTTCATTTTGGCTCCCTCTCGCTGACCCACGAACCAAGTCGCAGTACAACCCTGGCGGCGGCCAAGGCAGCCAAAGAGGCTGGTTGTACCGTCACCTTCGACCCAAATTGGCGCCCACCGCTCTGGGATTCAGAAGAACAAGCCACGTCCCAGATGCTGCAGGGCATCGAATCTGCACACATTGTGAAGGTGTCCGCCGAAGAGCTGACACTCCTGACTGGAGCAGAGGATATCGAGCAAGGTACAATGGCACTCATAGACAAGGGGCCAGAACTGATTCTTGTTACTTTAGGAAGTGAAGGCTGCTTTTACGCCACTCAGCAAGACATGACTGGTCTGGTGCCTTCCACTGGTCTGGTGCCTTCCATTCCTGTGCATGCAGTGGATACAACCGGGGCAGGGGATGCATTTGTGGGTGGGTTCCTGTGGAAGTTAACTCGGGGTTCAAAACCATCTTGGCAATCTTGGCAACGCGACGAGCTCGAAGATGCAATTCGCTTTGCGAACGTTGTCGGTGCGCTCACAGCATCGAGACGTGGAACCATGTCGGCGATGCCCTCGCTAGAGCAAGTCGTCAGCATGCTCGGTTGATGGCGAACTGGTACGCCTCACCAGTCCGAAGTGTTCGTCGACCTTACTCATCTGTGTTGACGGCGAAGTACAGGCTGTAATGGAGACTGCAACGTGGGTTAAATTCTGCATTACAAGACGGGCACCTTGATGAGCATTGTAGATATTCATCGACTGTCAGCTCATCGCCACATACACCACAAAGTACCGCATGGGTCAAAAACTCTGACCTTTGCCACGTGCTCGCCTTGTGATTTGCCACTTCATCATGGCACTCACGACAGGGGTAGTACGTCTGACAGCACGGAAATTTGACGGCGATGATATCTCTCTCAGTATGGTAATGACGACACCGCGTCTGCTCATCAACGTCTACACCCTCGACAGAAATTCCGTGTATCAGCCGCCTCATCGCTCGGAGAACCTCCAACGTCTGGAATGCGTGTTTGAGATAAAACAATAGGGCTGCCGAGCCACCAAACGTGGCTTTAAGTCAGCCCTTCTTTTGCATGTCAAATTGCATCTGCTCTAGGGTTTTCCAATTGGGCGAAGATTCATCAAGTTCAAGAAGTGTCCCACGTGTTTCGCCACAAACAACCCGCTTGAAAAGATGGCGAGAGCCCAGACGACTAACACGGAAAGCATCATTGACGCCGCGAGTTCTACGCAAAAACGGCCAATCCGCAACAAGTCAAGCCCCACACCCGTCATCCCTTCAAAAACTGATTTCTCTGAACGAAGTTAAGCACACCTGATGCACACTACTGGCATTGGTACATTCGACAACCAGAATAACAATGACATCCGAGACTATGAACCTATTATACCGGGCTGTTCAAGAAACGAAAGTGACAGTTTTCGCAGTCTCAGGAGAATGTTGTCAGGACCGCACAGGGAAACGTCCCGCTTGCCAATCCGCAAGGGACAAAGTTGCGTATCCATCGAGCGACAAATCATGTGTAAACCCGCGCGCGAGTAGTGGGGCTCCAGCCGCAGCAATCATCGCAGCGTTGTCTGTACATAGAGACAGCGGTGGAAAATGCACCCTGAAGCCATCTTGCAGAGCTCTATCCCGCAGCCCGCGGCGCAAGCCCTGGTTCGCTGCGACCCCCCCAGCGACAACCAGTTGCTTGGACTTCGTTTCGTGCATGGCTCTTGCTGCCTTTTCTACCAGTACGTCCACCACAGCCTGTTGGAATCCGGCACAGAGGTCTTCGACAGGCACCTCCTGGCCTTTCTGACGACGTTGATTGATCTCGTTGAGTACCGCTGTTTTCAAACCGCTGAAGGAAAAGTTGTAATTGTCCTCATCTATCATCGAACGAGGAAACTGGAAAGACTCCGGGTCTCCCAGAGCAGCCATTGCATCAACCTTCGGTCCCCCCGGGTAAGCAAGACCGACCATGCGGGCCACTTTGTCGTAGGCTTCTCCTGCTGCATCGTCCTTGGTGCCGCCAAGTCGCGTAAAGTAAAACTGTTCATCGACCTGCAAAATCTCCGTGTGCCCCCCGGAAACAACGAGAGCAAGAAACGGCAATTCAACAGCGCCGTCAATCAGAGCTGCCGCGACATGTCCGGCGATGTGATGCACAGGGATTAAAGGCAACCCCGTAGCCAGCGCATAGCCTTTGGCTGCTGAAACCCCGACGAGCAGAGCACCAAGCAACCCAGGACCGCAAGTTACGGCAATACCATCGACATCCGTCCATGTCGTATCGGCTTTGCGCATCGTTTCCCTGACAACCTGAGTCACCGTTTCCACGTGCACACGTGAAGCAACTTCAGGGACAACCCCACCGAATCGCGTGTGAATGTCAATTTGCGACGCAATGGTTTGTCCGATGATGAGACGGCCGTCTGCAACAACTGCAGCGGCCGTTTCATCACAGCTCGTTTCAATACCCAAAATTCGCACCGCACTTGCTCCTTTACTCTGCTTTCAGCTCAGCCCACATGATGAGTGCATCTTCATTATTATCTGTATAATAGCCACGGCGCTTACCAACCCCGACAAAACCCAGCTTCTCATAAAGGTTTTGTGCAACGGTATTGGTCACCCGTACTTCGAGCGTCATCCGTAAAAGTCCCTGAGAAGCACAGTAATCCATCAGTGTTCGCATCAGAAACTCGCCAAGGTGCCGGCCTTGAAAGTCAGGATGGACCGCCACATTTGTCACATGTCCTTCGTCAACCACCAGCCAAACCCCAGCGTATCCGACGACCCGTTGCTCGTATTCCAGAACCACGTAATGCGCGAGCCGATTATCCACCAGTTCAGTCACAAAGGCCTGTCTGGACCAAGGGGCAGTAAAACAGCGATGTTCTACTTGGAGTACTTCATCGATGTCCTGCAGCATCATCCGCCGCAGCGTCATGTTGTCAGGATTGAACGTTTCCGCCGGTACCATCAGCCGAACTCCCCTCGCTTTGCTTGACCTCAGCTTCCACGCGTAACGCATAGTCTGGAACAAGCGCATGGATATCCTCCCCGTTTCGCGGTGTACACCCGAAATCCTGCCGTTCTGCAATTCGTACCATTGCAGGTCCAATATCAGCAGCAACATTGTTCAGTTCAAGCACCGTGTCTACCCATGACCGTGCCCCAGAAAGAGCGGTCAAGGGCGCCAAATCGGATCGACCGGTAAAGTCATGTAGCACGACGGCTGTCGTGTTCGCCGCAGCAGCTAACCGTGTTTGCAATGTGTCCAGCCAGGAACTAACCTGCATGACTTGTGTATCCTCCACACAAACCCATTGTACCCCTGTCTTGGCGTAAATGGCGCCAAACGCCCGTTCACGGCGAGCATAGATGAGCGGCATCACGTAGGTTGTGGAGCGTGCTTCGCCAGGGCAGGCAGCTTCAGCGAGTGCAGCTAAAGTAGGGATTGGAATGACTGGAATGGACAGCGTCGCGGCGAGTGCTTTGGCGGTCGCTACAGCTAAGCGAACCCCCGTGTATGACCCGGGCCCCATCCCCACGGCAACCCCTGTCAAGTCCATTGGTGTCCAGCCTGCCGATTGGAGCAGTTGTTGCAGCATCGGTTGCAGCAAACGAGAGTGTGCTCTCGGGATGAGTGAAACCGCAGAGACGAGTGTCTGGCCATCTTTCCCAAGTGCAGCACAAAGGGCTTGCGTCGACGTGTCCATCGTCAGAACAGCCATTGTTTCACCCACTCATCAAGCCGTTTCCAGCTTCTCTCCCCTGTCGCCTTGCAGTGGAACTCGCGCTCATCAACCCGCGGCAGCGGGAGCGAGACGATGTCGACAAATAGCGCATCATCCACTTCCTCGACAAGCGCCCCTGGCCACTCTACCAGCACCGCATAATCACCGTAGAGGTAATCCTGCACGCCAATGGCTGCGAAATCCACTGTACTCGTAGGTGCGGTTGTTCCTTCTGTATCTGTCAGCAAGCGGTACAAATCCATATGCGCCAAAGGGATTCTGCCTTCGTATTCTGAAACGAGCGTAAACGTCGGACTTGTGACTTCATCCCGAACGCCAATACCCTGTGCCACACCCTTGGCAAACGTGGTTTTCCCCGAACCGAGATGACCTGTCAGAAACACGACATCTCCCGCTTGCAACAGGATTCCGAGTTGCCGTCCAAGGCGAAATGTGTCTGCGGCAGACCTCGTAGTGAAAGCCATCTCATTGACCAATGCGCATCCCCCTGACCATCCCGATGTCGTCACTTGGCAAAATGGTTGTAGCCCTTGGCCGAAATGACATCGAGTGTTCCATCCGGAAACTCGGCAACGACACCATCGCCTGGTTCAACCCGCCCAATTTGACTCACCTTGATTCCAACGCTCTCGCACCGAGCCAATATTCTCGCGAATTGAAACGGCGCTGCTGTTGCCACAAGTTGGTAATCCTCGCCTCCGTACCACGCATAATCCAGTGCATCGGTCCCACGAACCCGGGCAAGGTTTCGTACCGCTGTATGGATGGGAATGCGTGCCGTCTGAATACGCAGCCGAACATTGCTCGCCGTGGCGATCTCGTTCAGCTCACTAGCCAGACCGTCGCTAATGTCGTCGCAGCTGCTTGCGCTTTCGAGGCTGAAAATCTGCCCCGCTGCTACCTGCGGCTTCGGCCGCTGATGCATGGCCATCAGAAATTCTGCGTCTTCTCTCGCCGTGATAGCGGAACTGCGCAGTACCTCGAGTCCCGCTGCTGCCGATCCGATAGTCCCCGTCACGAAGACAAGATGGCCAGGTTGCGCTCCACTGCGGAGAAGTGGTGGACGTGATGTGGCTCCAAGAACCGTCGTGTTGACAAACAGTGGTCCATCCGTTCGAACGACGTCACCGCCGACGACTGTACACGCATATTCCCTGCAAATCTGGCCTACGCCATCGTACAAGGCTTCCATAAAATCGGGCTCGATGGAACTTGGAATACCGAGGGCAATCAAGACATGGCGGGGTTCTCCGCCCATCGCCGCAATGTCACTGATAGACGCTGCCACAGCCTTGTAGCCAACGTCAAACGGCGCCATCGTCTCTGGCAGGAAATGCGGTCCCTGGACCATGGTGTCGCTTGTGGCGAGCACCTGCTCGCCCGCTGACACGGAGAGTACCGCAGCATCATCCGTCGGACCCACCACCACGTGGGGACCCGCCACCGGAACTCGCGCCGTAAGCGTCCGGATGAGTCCAAACTCGTCCAACTTCATCCCGTGCTCTCTTCTTTCACGCCGCCAGGAAATGCATGAGCAATTTCCCCACCAACGATGGTATATAGCACTTCTGCCTGCAAAATGTCGTCCGGATGCGTCGGCTTCACGATGTCATGACTTAGAATCGTCAGGTCAGCTTCCCGACCTGGCGCAATCATACCGAAGCGATCTTCCTGTCCGGCCGCAAATGCCGCGCCACTCGTAAACAACAAGACTGAATCGAGTGCAGAGAGGCATTCCTGGGGTTGATACCCTTCGCCTTGAGAATATGGCAACCTGCGTGTGAGTGCTGCATGGATTCCGAGCAGCGGTGCGACAGGTTCAATCGGTGCATCGGATCCACCTGCGATATATACACCTGCACTTTGCAGTTGCCGCCACGCACACGCATATTTGACGCGGGTCCCACCAACGCGCTCCGCCAGCCAGGGAAAATCACTCACGGTAAACCGTGGCTGGATGTCTACCGCTAAGCTCTTTCCGAGGTTTACCATGCGTGAAATCAAGTCTGGTCGAATCAGTTCCGCGTGAATCAGCCTATCCCGTTGCTGTACCTTTGGTGCAGCAGCCATCGCCCTGAGGGTAACATCCACCGCTGCGTCACCAATCGCATGAATTGCCGCACCAAAGCCCTTTTCATGTGCGATTCGCACCCGTTCATAAAGTGCATCCGGTTCATAGATGGCCGTACCCGTCCACTCTGGAAGGTCACTGTATGGCTCCTGCAACCACGCCGTGCGGCTCCCCATCGCTCCGTCGGAAAAGAGTTTTGCGGCCCCCCTGCTAAGCCAGGCATCTTCTCCTGCATCTTCTGGCAATGCGCGGAGAAATCGCAAGGATTCGTCTATGCTCCCGAAATCCACCAGTTCATGAACGCGCAGATGTACGCCCGCCTGGTGGATGAGTGATGAATAGGTTTGCCATACCGCCTCAAAACTCCCGAGACTGCGCACATCGTCGGTGTGAACTCCGGTGAGTCCGTTCTTGAGGGCTGTTTCCATGCCAATTCGAACAGCATGCATCCACTCCGCCTGCGTCTTTTCAGGAATGGCAAGGAGAAGTGGGCGGGAAGCATTTTCAAACACCTGACCGTTCAACTGTCCATGTTCATTCCTGCCATAATAACCGTCTGCGGGGTCTACACTGTTCAGCGAAAGGTCGGCGCGTCGAAACGCCGCCGAATTGGCCAAATAGGCGTGATGGCATACCCTGCGCAGCAGCATTGGCTTGCCCCCTGATGCCTCGTCCAGTTCTTCGAGGGTTGGGAGCCCCTTTTCCGTGAAACGATTGTCATCCCAGCCACGCCCCAGAATCCAGCCATCATCCGAAACGCGGTGCGCGAACTCTCGCACCCGTATGAGAAGTTCTCGTGCCGATTGTGCACCGGAAAGGTCGAGCTGTGCGGCTTGTTCACCGAGAGCAGCCACGTGCAAATGGCTGTCTATCAGTCCGGGGATAACAGTAGCTCCTTGAACGTCAATGATGCGACTCAGTCTTGTGCCGAACTGTATCCGAAGGTCTGCGGTATCGCCGATAGCTACAACGCGGCCGTCATGAATCACGAGTGCCTCAAAATCGCGTGAGACGGATTGTCCAGCACCCATAGGGTGAAGGAAACGGCTGCGGGGATGCAGGGTGTAGCCGTTTGCCCCGCTTATCATCCACACAAGAAATCCTCCTGTCGTGCAATCAGTTAGTCCTATGATAACAGGAGAAGTGGATTTTCAGAAACCTGCCTCGGCTATATGGACTCACCTTGAATTACAATCGCAGGTCCCGAGGCCCTGTCGAATAGCGGCTTTAAGTCAGTCAGTAGTCCTTGCTGCGGCTCCTTTGAAAGCACTGCTTCGAGAACCATCGGCGCCTTATTTGTCAGGGAAAAGTTGTGGTTTTTCCGAAGCACTTGGTCTTTCCCATAGCCTTCGAGGGCGGTTGTCACATGAACCCAATTTACACCCATATCAGCAAGTCTGTTCATCAAAGATAGAGCTAATGGTTCTCCATTCACCTGGTCTGATTCCTTCATATACACTTTGAGAATCACGTAATCTGACATGATATCAGCCGTCCTTTTGTCAAGCTGCTTTGCGTCGTAAGCCGTCGTCACCCACGATTCCAGTCGTTTTGGGGCCAATGCCTGAATTCGGTTCGAAATTTGTAATACTTCCTCATCCGATGCGACACACTCGATGACAATCGGTAGATTATCAGACACGTATTCAGAGTGAATGTTCTGCACGTTACCGCGTCTATCGAGGCCCGATTCGGCTCTCGTCACGGTCACTCCCGGAACTCCCGCTTGCCACAGTTCCTTCACCAACTGCTGATACCAAGGCGCCCCAAACCAACCGATGCGCTCACCTTCATACATTCGTATCTCCAAGTATCTGAGCCGTTGACCCATTTTGCGACCTCCACTTTTCGACGCCCATGCAGATTCGTCCTGGAATCCACTTCGTGATTAGGATACGCCAACCCAAGACCATCTCATGCCGACTGCAGACTGTTTCAAAAAAAACCTACGGAAAAAGGTCCTGAACCAGTCAGAACCTTTTTCCGTAGGTATGAACGACGACTCGGACCTCATCCGTGATTATCTGGGCTTCGCAGGCGTCTGGACCTCGTCGGCCACCACCCGGACATCCCGACCGTCCGGACGTCGTCGGCCACCACCTGGACATCCCGACCGTCCCGACCTTATGGCTCTCGTCACGAGGAACTGTTACCTAGCATACAGTCTTTTGAAATCCAAAACCTAATGGCCCCACTTGTACGTATACGTTGGGCCTGCCAAAAGCCATGCCAACCGCCCAGTATCTTGGTGTCAAATCCACGACCACACGTCGGCGTTTGGTTTTGAACACAGCGATGCGTCGTTGCGTAACCATCGTGGACCTCCCCTGGTCATTTGTACCGTATCCTATGCATGTGAAAAGTGCGTAGACGGGTACATTCGCCCAGGATTAGGCAAGTGACTCAAAAGTCGTCAAAACATTTCACATTTCCGATTTGGCTTAGGCTTGTCGCTGGTTACACCGATTGTTATGATATGGGAGACTGCTTCTTTGGGCTGCTACCGGCTCTCCCTTAAGCGTCATCATTATCTTTTTTCCTGTACATAGCCGTGTGTGGAAAGGAGTAACGGACTTATGAAATTTTCCCCGTTAGGCGTGTTTGTCGTACTTCTCGGTGCTCTGGCTGGCATTTTCATTTGGGTTGTTGGCTATATTGGGTTGCCGAACGGCAGCACCCATCGCCAGTTGAGCAAAAACCCCGCGATTCAGTCATCAGTAGGCGGTAATTCAGCCACTGCGACCACTACCGGGGCATCATCCAGCAATACCGGTGGAACCTCAGCCACTCAAGGGGGTGCCGGGGCCACGGGAGCACCGCAGCAACTGGTGAACCTGCCAAAGATACCGGCTTCGCAAATTCAATTGGCAGACAAGTCAATGCCTGGTTACCAGATATTTGAGCAAACCTGTGCAGGCTGCCATGGCCAATCTGCCGAGGGCGGTTTTGGTCCACCGATTTACGCCATCGGAAAGTACTGGAATACAGCACAATTGACTGCGTTCGTTACGGCGGGACGCGGAGCAATGCCAGCGAAGGGCGGCTTGTCAAGCGATTCCCAAGTTCAGCAAGTCGTTGCGTGGTTGTCTAATCAAAAAGGCTAACTGCCCAAATACATTGCAATTTTCAACGGGAGAGCCAGATTCCACATCCGGCTCTCTTCTTTGGTGCTTCCATAGCTTCACTCCTGGCTGAAACTGCGTGTCTTGGCCTTGCGAGACGGGGCATCTTTGACTTCTTGTCCACGTATGTATTAACGAATGACATGGACAGAGGCGGGAAAACAGATGCTTGATTGGTTTGGACAGGGTGCGCAAGCGATACTCGCCCTGGGGTATTTGGGGACATATCTGGCTTTGGTTATTGAAGGTCTTGGTTTACCTTTCCCTGGAGATGCCGTGATGGCACTGTACGGTCTCGCTGCCGCCAACGGCCGCTTTCACACGGGTCCGCTCATTTTCATCAGTATCGCAGGCTATCTGACCGGAGCAGTCATCAGCTACGGTTTGAGTCGCTACGTTGGGGCCGGATGGTTGGATAGATGGACGTCATCTCATATGATGAACTATCGCAGTCTTCTGCGAACCACGTCTATGCTCAATAAATATGGCCCATTATTGCTTGTGCCGGGTCGATTTTTACCTGGGGTGCGTTCGGTGAGTTCCTATGTCGCAGGTGCAGTGCGGATGGAATTTCCCGCGTTTTTTCTCTACACTGGAATTGGTGTCATCGTCTGGTGTGCGGGCTGGATTTTTCTTGGTTTCTGGTTTGGGGAACATCTCGATTTTATTTTACGCACCGTGCAGTCCTACTTGCTCTACGTCACAGGCGCAGCTGTTGTTGTTGCAGTAGTGTTTTGGTTAATCCGACGCAGGAACCGCAGACCAAGTTAATTCACCGAACCTCACCTGTCGAAAGCGTGCCTACCGAAACCCTATCTTACACATTGAATGATACTGATGGATGTGGGGTCCCATGGAGCCAATTGTAAAGCTTGAGGTTTGCGTTAGTAATCTCGAACTAGGGTCACAAGAAGTTTGGGATAAGGTAAAAGAAGCCTATCCTGGGGTTCGTCTCATCCGCTGGGGGTGTATGGGTTACTGTCACCGATGCATCCACGTGCCTTACGTGCTGTTGAATGACACTGAATATATCGAGGCCGATTCAGCAGAAGAATTGTTCCATAAAGTTGCCCTGCGCATACAATCGTCATCGCAAACGCAGGATTAAAGTCTCATCCACAGTCGTGTCAATACGCACGGACGGCTTGTACCTCGCCACGCGCGAGGTACAAGCCCCTCTCACGGAGGAGATGCGCGTTAGACGATGGCAGTACTGTTAGTCTGCACCTGCGTCGCGCCAACCTTCTTGACAATCAGACCTTGCGGAAACGCGAAGATCCCTTTTGCCACGATGAGGTCCATGACATTGGTGACAGCAGCGTTGTCAAGCGGCTGTACCGGGTTCTGGACTGTGATTCGAACCTTCTTATTCTGGTCTGTGAGAAAATCCATCTGCAGAGACACCTTGGTCGCCATCTCTTCACCTCCTTTATGTCATACGATGGGTGACTGTTTCAAAAACAGGGTTACGGTGTGGTCGTAGTCGCAGATGCGCTTAACTCACTTGCATCCACTCGTGTGACCTGGTACAGGCTGTCGGCAAACAGGCCAGCCAGCGCCTGACCCACGGTCAGCACATCATCGTCAGATGCGCTTGGCGATACATTTGCGTAGTTGCGACTTTGCAGTTTTGCAGCACCGCTTGCTGTGGTGCCAATTTGGAACTGAAGTTGCAAATGACGGGAAATCGGTGTCACTTGAGCCATCCTCATCTCCTCCTCTCATGCGCTGTATCGTTCTGCGCAGTGAAGGAGATGCAAGCAGCGACAAAGAGCGGGGACATGAAAAACCGGGCTGGCAAAACCATCCCGACTCGTAATCGTTCGTAGTTGTAACTGCGAGTTTGAAAAAATAGCAGAATTGCCATAAGCGGAGGCTCATCAGCGGGCTGACAGAACCGTCGCGAACCGCTGACAGGGGACTTTTACAAACCTAGAAATCTACGAGACCTAGACTAATTTGTAATCCTTCGTTGACACGCTTCATCATCTCGTCGTCCAAGTGCGTTATCTTGTCAGTCAAACGCTGCTTATCAATTGTTCGAATTTGCTCCAACAGGATGACAGAATCCCGTTCAAGTCCGCCTTCACGTGCTTGAACTTCAACGTGTGTGGGCAGTTTTGCCTTTTGAATTTGCGCGGTTATGGCTGCCACAATCACAGTGGGGCTAAACCGGTTACCGATGTCATTTTGAATGACAAGTACCGGTCGAAAACCACCTTGCTCGGACCCTACAACCGGGGATAAATCGGCAAAGAATATGTCCCCGCGCTTCACATTCAAAGGCTCACACCCCACTCACCAAGCGTTCCACTGTACCGCCTGCCTCTTGTTCAACAAGGAATGCCTCAGACGCCATGCGCAAATTGATTGGCGCCATCTCCAGATAACCCTGTTGCAACGCTGTCCTGATGTCGTCCTTTCGACGCTCTACTACGTACTGGCGCATCGCTTCTCGAATCACCTCACTGCGGTTTATTTGCCTCCGCTGTGCGATACCATCTACTTGCTCCAATAACTGCTGCGAAATGCTCAGTACAATCCGTTTTTTCTCGGACACGCGCCGCACCTCCAACACCAACTTGCCCAGAATACAGGTGCTATTATAACGAAATAGCCACTCCAAGTAAAACGAGTTCTACGGAGATTTTGCCGTGTTTACGGTTTGCATTCATCCTCTAAAGTAAATCTTGGGAATTCGTGTAGAAACAGCGCACATCAGTTCGTAAGAGATGGTCCCTGCCTGTTTCGCGAGTCTATCTAAGGAAACAACGGGCGAACCTGTAGCTGTTTCAGAAAACGTTTTGAGCACGAATTCGTTTCTCTCTGCATCGGGTTTACTGGAAAAATCCACTTGGTTCCACATCTGCGGCACAGCTTGTCCATAAACAGTGACCCAATCCAATGGCTTTACGTGAGGAACGTCTGTCACATCAATCATCAGTTGATCCATGCATACGTTGCCGATGACTGGCGCGTAAAAGCCGTTCACCCAGACTTCGCTCTGATTTGAGAATACACGAAAGTATCCGTCCGCGTAGCCGATTGGAATTGTAGCAACACGCGTAGGTCTATTTGCCGTAAACGTGGCACCATAACCGACAGTTTCACCCACGCCAATCACGGTTAAGCGCTGGATGCGGGCGTACAGACTCAATGCTGGTTGCAGGTGAACGGATAATGGGAACTCGGCATCCGGTGCGTAGCCATACGCACTCACGCCAACTCTGACCATATCGTAATGAAGCTTCGGGCTTCGCAGTGTACCTGCGCTGTTTGCGAGATGGGCCAATCGAGGTCGCACGTGGTGCTCCTCCAATATCCGGAGCGCCTCCTCGAACTTCCTTGCCTGACCTTTGAGATGAGTGTCGTCTGGCGCATCTGCGCAAGCGAGATGAGAATAGACGCCTGCGAGATTCATGTCTTGTCGGGAGAGGACCCATTTTGCAATCTCTACGGCTTCAAGGACATCGGTGTACCCCAGCCGGCTCATCCCCGTATCCAGTTTAAGATGGACGTGGAGAGGCTTCGTACACGTCGCAATTGCTTCATCTCTCCAGTCTGATGTCAGTGTGACGGAGATGTTATGTTCTGCAGCAATTGGCAACCCGCTTGCTGAAACGCGTCCAAAAACGAGAACAGGGACCTCAATGCCAGCTTTCCGAAGCTGCAGCCCTTCTTCAAGCGAGGCCACACCAAGTGCGTCTGCCCCCCCAGCGAGAGCGGCCGAAGCTGCCTCAACAGCACCATGTCCATATCCGTCTGCTTTAACGGCTACTAATAGTTTCGTCACCGACCCCAATAAACCCTTTATGGTTCTTACATTGCTCGTAATCGCTTGTAGATTGACTACAGCGAACGTTCCCCGGAACATGATGCTCCCCCTTGTCATGGGTACCTGTCATGATTAGTTTAGCACTCGCCGTCGACTTGTGTTAAAAAAGGCCCCAGAACGGCTGCAATAAGCCGTCTGGGGCTTCTATCGAAATCCAATTCGATGCGGTCGCGAATTACTTTCCAACCTGCCCAAAGGTGGACATCGCTACTTCCCGCATTTGGTCGAGTGTCATCTGCGAACTCGTCAAGGAGAACTCGACGCCGTTGTTCAGCCAGGTCAACTGATGTGCATTCCCGCTCCCCGAAAGGATGCCGGGAATCCCGTACAGGTCAACGAGTTGCGCACTCGGAAGTCCGGAAATCCCAGCAGTCGGACGCCACTCCTCAAGTGTAAAACCATAAGGGCCACTATACCGCATCAGCATATCTTCGGCCGATTGTGGTTGTTGCAGGTCAAGCTTATCTCCAAGTGTCTGAAGTGGTTCAATATAGCCAAACTCACTCGTACTAGCCATCGTCGTCTTGGCAGGTTGCCCGCTGCTGGCCAGTTTCTGCGGATCGAACTCTGCGGACGTAAATTTCATGCCTTGCTTGAAGGTCTGGAAGTCGATGGTCACAACGGCCTGATCCTGTTTGTTCAGCAAAGTCACTTTCTTTGGAGCAAAGGTTCCCTGTGCCAGTTCGACTTTCTGCGTCGTCACGACGTCGTTTTGCGGGTTAACCGGCATGGTAAAGGTCAGGTTCTCGCCAGATTTCCCCATCTTCACGTTCTTGCTGCTGACAATTTGCTGCAGAATCTGGTCATAGAGGTAGATGTGTCCCTGGTTTTGAGCCCAGTTGCCATTAAAACGAAAGACCTTCTGCAGGGACGGGCTAACGATAAACATGCCATTCGGGTTGCGCACAATAATCTGGTTAATTTGCTGATTTGAATCACCGAGAGCAATTTTGTAAGTATTCGGAGAATCATAACTTGTGACGATATAGTACGTCTGCGATCCGCTGTCCATCTGCACGGTCATTTTCGCAGTGCTTTGGTAGTTGGTCGCGTCCAGTTCCTCTGCCTGGGTCTGGAGTTTCGATACCACGTTCTGTTTGGAAGGCGTACCGCATCCTGCGACAAGCCCCACGGCAAGCCCCATGGCCAAAATAAAACCGGTAACTTTGCGCATTGTCCACCTCGCCTTTCGTCGACGAACCACACGAACTAGTCGTCCTCGGGAATCATGTCGAGATAGATCGAATTGCGCGGGAAATACAGTCGACAACGTCTGACGCTACAACGCTGGCCTGTGTGAGACGTTCACCTGCAATCTCACCAGCTTTGCCATGCAACCAGACACCTGCACAGGCGGCTTCAAACGCATCCAAGGACTGAGCCAAGAGTCCACCTATCATACCAGCGAGAACATCGCCAGTGCCAGCCGTTGCAAGCGAGGCATCACCCGTCGGATTGACATGCACCCTGCCGCGCGGGTCCACGACAAGTGAGTGATAACCCTTCAGCACGACAGTCGCGCCCGTCTTTTCGGCGAGTCTTCTCGCCGCATCCAATCGGTGTGCCTGTACTTCTTCGGTTGACCATCCGAGCATAGCAGCACATTCTTTCGGATGCGGGGTAATGACAGTGGCGTGTGGAGACACCTCGACCCCCTCTAGAAGTTGAAGCCCGTCCGCATCAATAACCCGTGGTCCGGTGAAGTTTGAGAGAACACTCATCCATCGACTCCGGCTCTGCCCGAGCCCTGGTCCAACCACCAGAGCCTGAGTGGCTGCAGGCAACGACCACCCTGGAGGACGAATCTGCACGACAAACTCCGGTGGAGCGGCTATTGACAAAGGGTCTGTCGCCATTAAAGTGACAAGCCCCGCTCCCATTCGTGCGGCTCCCATTCCAGCCAAGATTGCAGCGCCCTGCATTTCACCAACGGCAATTGCTAGCCGGCCATAGCTGCCTTTGTGTGATTCGTTAACACGCTTTGGCAACCAGGTTGCGACTTCGAGTGCTGTCGTGAAACGTGCCACTTGGGTGAGGTCAACCACTCCGACATCAAGATTATCGATTGGGATTCCAATGTCCGCCACCTTCACCTCGCCAGCAAAATGACACCCTGGTGAGATTGCGGTGCCAAGTTTTTGCGCCGCAAGACAGATGGTGCATACCGCCTGTACAGCTTCCCCGGGGACCTCTCCCGTATTCGGATTAACCCCCGTGGGAATGTCCACGGCAATGACAGGGGACCCGCTCCGATTGAGCGCGATGACGATGTCTGCCAGAACACCCTCAAGTGGTCGACTTGTACCGGTGCCAAGAAGCGCATCCACGTACACATCACCGCTTGGAAGGCCGTCGCCTGGTGCATACTTTCGCCACGGGACGCCACAGTGAACAGCAGCCTTCGCAGCTTGGGCCGCATCCCCGCTCAACTCGTCCGGACGAGCGAGTGCGAGCACCTCGACTGTCATCCCGTAATAGCGACACCATCTGGCTGCTACCCATCCGTCGCCGCCATTGTTCCCCTTTCCAGTACACACAACCACGTGCCCTTGCGCCAGACCTTTCACTGCGTCTGCGACTGCTTTTCCCGCATAGTCCATCAAGACGATTCCGGGTACAAAAAGTGCGTGAATGGTGTGATTGTCGAGTGCCTGCATTTGATCGCTCGTTACAAGATACACTCGGTACCCTCCCCGAGGATTGGTAAAATCATATTCGGCCCGTCCGACAAATAGTACAATCCTGGCCTGTCTCAGACTTGTTCAACAACGGCGACTGCAAAGGCTGTTTCTGTCGAATGGGAGATAGATACGTGCCAGACCAACCCCGGTCTTGTCAGGGGGTGGTCGTGGTTTACAAACCGTACTGCGAGCCCATCTTCGGTTGTTTTCAGTTCGACAGATGTCATTCCGAGGCGAGCGAGCCCAATTCCACTTGCTTTGGCGATAGCTTCCTTCGCCGCGAACCGTCCAGCGACGAATTCAAACAGCCTTGTTTCCGAAAGTCGAGTTGCAAATTCAATTTCGGACGGTGCCAGGACTCTCCTCAAGAACCCGTCACCATACCTCCTACACGCCTTGGCAATCCGAGCAATTTCAATGACATCACTGCCTATTCCGAGAATCACTGTCTACTTTCGGCCCCTTCTTTATGGTCTGGTAGCGTATGGTTTGGTACCGTATGGCCTTACACGTCGTGGCCTGGCACAGTGACATGCAAGGTAAAGTTTGACCTATGAAAGCCATTGCGACTTGTCCGGCTGGTCAAGTAGCGGTAGACTCTGCATGTAAAACAGACAGAAAATGTCCGTCTGCGAGAAGGTCGTGGGCAACCGTCTTGGCTATCTACTCCGGCTCCAGAAGGCGTCCCGGTTCATGTCCTAGTCCGTATCCTAGTCCGTATCCTAGTCCGTATCCCAGTTCACATCTATCAGTTCGTGTCAATGTACGTTTCTATGTAAAAGAAAGGTGGAAACTTCTTGGTCAGGAGGTTTTGGCGCTCCTTTATCAGCTTGGTCCTCTTTTTGATTGTCGTCGATGTCATCTCCTGGTTCTACATTGTAACGCACTTAACCCTGCAAGTCGCGTCTGGCGGCCTTCTGGGCAGCTTCGTCCTGCCAGTCGATGCGCCTTCCGTCTGGAGTTTCATCCAACCGGGGATAACGAAAAATTGGCTTGCACCACTGATTGCATTGGTGGCTCAAGTTTGGCTTACAGGTGGGTTTTACGGAACACTCGTCCGCATGAATACCAGCGAGGCAGTCAGCCCAACGAATTTCGTGTTTGATGGATTTCGAAGTTTTGGCAAGCTCCTGTTGTGGAATCTACTCTGGGCTGCTGCTGCTGTTGCAGTCGTTGGACTAAATCGCGCGTTGCCAGCTTTTGGGCCTGCACTCTTCGTCCTGCTGCTTGTGCTTCGGTTTGTTTTTCTGTTTGGCAATATTGGACTCGTTGCAGAACGAGATGCGAGGTATGCACTAAGGCTTGCAGCGAGTCTGTTGCTTTCGCGCTGGCTCACGATGTTGCCGTATGCCATCGTATTGGTTTTTCTCGCAGATGTGGCAAGACGGCTGTCAGGCATTGTTTCCGGCGTGGGAATCCTGGTCATCGCCGCGTTCTATACCGTCATGGCGGCCTGGGTTCTCCATATGGTCACAGCTCGTTACTTGGCTTTTTCAGGCTGGAGCGAGCGCCGCTTGAACATGGATTCTCTGGCTGAAAGTTAACTGCGAGTATGGCACAATAGGAATGTATGACACCGTAAACCGAGCATGCAGGTGGACAGCAACGTGGAAATTCATCAGAAAGCGGGGTGATGAGGAGTGCTGCACTTAGCAATTAAGGCGATTTTCGCCATCCTCATTGCAGTTTTATTCACACTATTTGTCGCAAAACGCCCGGGTGCCGGGCAGATAACGAGACGCAGACTCATTGCCCTGTTTGTCGTCGGACTGATTATTAGCGGTGTCCTGCTTGCCTCTGACAACTATTATGCAACCTAAATAGTCGGCAATCATTTTCTCTGCATGGACACGCCAACATTAACGCAATCTAGGCAGTGACAGCTAATCCACTCGGGTCCAAAAGCGACTGTAGCGCTCGACGTAAGACTCACGCTCACCCCGCTTGGGCCCGTTTTCGTCTTCAGGAGGAATGACGGTCTGACCACAACTTGGACATGTCCACGGCTCATCAAAAGCTGCGCTGGAGTAAGCAGGTTCCTTGCAGTACGGACAAATGGCAGATGGCATGTTAGAGTCCTCCCAAAGCGGTTCTGATGGTCATTTCTGGCTGTCTATTACATTATCCAATTTTTTTACGATTTCTTCAAGAAATCGACCGTTCTACGTCATTCAGGAAAATTCGCGAAGCGAATTCAGGAGGAAGCAAAGTGACGCGCGACAGACTCACTCGAGCCACAGCATTGGAATTGGATGAAGGCGATAACCTTGCCGCGTATCGGGACAGGTTCTACGTACAGCCGGGTGTTCTCTATTTTGACGGCAATTCACTTGGGCTCTTATCAAAATCGGCCGAGACCGCGATACATCAGGCAGTAGACTCCTGGAAATCATTCGCGATTGACGGCTGGACGCAAGGCCCTGACCCGTGGTTTCACCTGCCTGACAAACTCGGTAAGCAGACCGCACCTCTCATTGGGGCCTATCCACACGAGGTCAGTGTAAGTGGGTCGACGACTTCAAATCTTCACACACTGCTCGCAACATTTTACCGTCCTTCGGGCTCGCGAACGAAAATTGTGGCTGACGCGGAGAATTTCCCTTCAGACCTGTATGCCATGGAGAGCCACCTGACCTTACACAATCGACCGTCATCAGACCTTGTTCTGGTCAGGGCAGACAAATCAGGACTCATCTCCGAAGACGAAATCATTGCTGCGATGACCGACGAGGTGGCCATTGTTGTCCTGCCGTCCGTCTGGTACAAGTCGGGACAACTCGCTGACATGGAGAAGTTGACAAAAGCGGCACACCAGAAAGGCATTATCATTGGCTTCGATCTCGCTCACTCCATCGGCGTCATACCGCACCAGTTGCATGACCTCGCCGTGGACTTTGCAGTCTGGTGCAATTACAAGTACGTAAGTGCAGGGCCAGGTGCCACGGCCGGCCTCTACGTTCACGAGTCGCATCACCATCTGGCCCCGGGCCTAGCCGGATGGTTTGGATCTGATAAGGAACGGCAGTTTGATATGGGGTTCCCCTTTATCCCCGCCGCAACCGCTGGAAAATGGCAGCTCGGCACCCCGCCTGTGCTATCCACTGTAGCAGTTAGCGCGTCGTTAGCGCTGATTGAGGAAGCCGGAATTGACGCAATTCGGTTGAAGTCCCTCAGTCAAACCACTTTTCTCCGCGAACTGCTTGAGCATTTTGTAATTGCCGCAGGGCTCGGCGGCCGCATTCGCAGGCCTCGCGAAGACGCCCGCAGGGGTGGGCATATTGCGTTTGAGCACGATGAAGCGGTTCAACTCGCCAAGGCGCTGCGGGCAGCAGGTGTTGTGCCTGACTTTCGGCCACCTGTCACGTTGCGCTTGGCCCCAGCACCTTTATACACGAGCTACGAAGACATCTGGGATGCCGTCATGGTGATTCGTGATATCCTCGAGAGCGGTCGACACCGACAATATAGCGGAGAGCGAGACGTCGTCAGTTGACTTCTGTTGAGACACTAATCCCGAGCAGGGAAGGTGCCTTAAGGGAAGGGACGAAGGTCCTTTAGAGTCCTGTAGACGAAGGTCCTGTAGACGAAGGCGCCTTAAGTGAAGGCCCATTAAGGGACGGTCCCTTAGAGGAAGGTCCTGTAGCGGAAAGTCCTGTAGAGGAAAGTCCTGTAGAGGAAAGTCCTGTAGAGGAAGGTGCCTTAAGATGAAGCTATTTGACCGACTCGGGTCTGTTTCAGCCCTGACGTCGACTGCAAATATGTGGTACAGTGTTGAGTTGAGCACGGCAACATCACAATGAACGTGTCTTGAACGTTGTACCATCGGCTGGAAACGGGAGGCAACAGAAATGATTGTTACAAAAAGCAAACATGAGATAGAAATTATGCGTGAAGCCGGAAAAGTCGTGGCAGGTTGTCACGCCGCACTGGCGGACTTTATCAAACCAGGGATGACTACCCTTGAAATTGACAACTTTGTCGAGAAGTTTATTACGAAATACGGTATGGAACCGGCCCAAAAAGGCTATAACGGTTATCCATTTGCAGCCTGCACATCTGTGAACGACGTGATTTGCCACGGTTTCCCGAACGATTATCACCTGAAAGACGGCGACATCATTACGGTCGACATGGTGGCGTTGCACAAGGGACTTCACGCTGATTCCGCATGGAGTTACGCTGTCGGCGACATTAGTGAGCAAGCTAGACATCTCATGGACGTGACGCATAAGGCACTGTTCATCGGGATCGAGCAGGCTGTCGTAGACAACCAAATTTCTGATATCGGACACGCGATACAAACTTATGTGGAGTCACAAGGCCTGTCTGTGGTACGGGAATACATCGGTCACGGAATTGGTCGACAGATGCACGAAAAGCCAGAGGTGCTGCACTATGGCCCACCGCATAAGGGACCTCGCATCCGCAAGGGGATGACGTTCACCATCGAACCGATGGTGAACACCGGGACTTACCATACGAAACTAGAGGATGATGGCTGGACCGTGCGGACTGCGGATGGCGGTCTCAGCATTCAATACGAACACACACTCGCCATCACAGACAACGGACCAGACATCCTGACCCAGTTGTAATCATGCATTTGGGTTTTTGCTGTACGGGATACGGCGCATGATGTGAATATCTGCATCTCATTGGTTCATCAAAAGCCACAGGACGGGATCGTCACACAAACATGTGTACGTCCCGCCCTGTCATCGTTCAAGAAGCTTATCAAAGCGTATCTTCAGGAAATGTTAACGATTGACGACCACTTACTCTTGCCGAGTTCTTAGCCTCGATGAACTTTTGTCAATCACGACGATTTAACTGATGACTCCCCTAAAAAACGATAGACCCAACCCAACCGAGCAAGTAGGAAGCGACACCGACGATGATGCCCACAGCGGTCATCTCCAGCCCGCTTGTAAACCAACCTCGCGTCGTAATCAGACTCTTCGCGGCCCCAACGGCAAAGTGTGCCAGAATACTGACGATACCCGCCGCAATCAGAGCCGGGAACCCGTGCATGAACAAAAAGGGTATCAGAGGAATGAAACCGCCAACCAGAGTCGAGAGTGACCCGAAGATGGCTGAGCGCCAAGGACTGCCAAGGCTCGCTTCGTGAAAACCGAACTCCTCTTGTACCATGGTCTTCAGAAACTGATCTTCATCTGCGGCAATCTGATCTGCAATGCGACTGGATTCCTCTGCAGAAAATCCCTTCAACTGATAGAGAAGACCCAACTCTTCTATTTCGTGTGCGGGGTCCTGCTGGATTTCTTGTCGTTCTTGCGACAGGGTAGTTTGCATCACTTCATTTTCCGATTTTGTCGCCAGCCAGGCACCGGCCCCCATCGAAAGTGTGCTCGCCAGGGCGCCAAAAATTCCGCCGATGAGGATTGTTCGGGTGTCCGCCGTAAATCCGGCAACACCAGAAATAATACCAAAAATAGCCCCGAGCCCATCGTTGACGCCGTAGATAGCGTCACCAACCCAGTCACTCGATGAGTGCGTATGGCGTTCGCTTTTCCACAACCTCGAGAGACGCTTCTCGACTCCGCCTGACGTCTCCGTTTCAGACGCGACAAGCAATTCATCCATATCCTGGTGCGCTGCCTCGTCTGCATCTATTCCATCGATGATCTTCTGGATACTTTCGTCATCGAGCACATTGCGCAAGGATGAATACCACGTCATATTGCCGTGTTCAACATCATCGATTTGCTTCATTAATTCGGCCGTGTTCATGTTCTGCGGTAACTCAACTCGTGGCTCCACGAGACTGTCAACTGGGTACTCGAGTTCCTCCAGTTTCGCTACCCAGGTCCGCGCGTGCTTAAATTCGACCTCGGCGAGTTTCTGAAGAATATCCTTCTTCCGCTCATCCCGCTCACGCAAAGCCGAGAGTTCGTACATTCGGGCTGCTTGCATCTCCCGGCGCCAACTCTCAACCAATGTTTTTTTTAAATAGTCCAAGTTTTTTCCATCCATGTTCAATTTGTCGACCTCCACTGCAGCCTATTGTAACATGAACTCAAGGACACTTCGTGAGGGGATTTGATACCCATGACGATACACGTAAAACGCGTTTACGAACCTGCTTCGCCTGAAGATGGACATCGCATACTCGTCGACCGTCTATGGCCGCGAGGGCTTTCCAAAGAACAGGCTCACGTCAACGAATGGCTGAAAGTTCTTGCTCCGACTAACGAACTTCGCAGATGGTTTCATGCCGATATCGGTCAATATCCCGAATTCCGCCAGCGCTACCGAGCTGAACTGTTCACATCAGACGATGCAATACGGGAGCTCAAGCGATTAGTGGACATGTGTCAAGGGACAACGGTAACGCTCCTGTTTGCTTCCAAATATCCGGACGTGAGCAATGCGGTCGTGCTCTCTGAATTCATTCGGGAGTGGATAGGCACAGACCATGAGGGGAATTCCTAACGACTACTGTTTCTATTGGCGGGCGGGAGTCCATCCTCCTCCAGTAGGCGCTCATCGACACGAAAGTGTGCATTCATCAGGACCTTTGCTAAATAGGACAGCGGTGTTCTCGCGACTTCCCGAAACGCTCTCGTTGTGTACAAATGTGTGGCATTGGGTAGTTCTTGTTTCAACTGACTCCGGAGCTTCATCCCGGGTTTATCGGCGTCGACCAGAATGTACACTTCTGCATCCTGTAACGGGACAATCCAGTCTTCTACTTTCTCATAGCTGAGTGTTCCTCTCGTGCAAACAATGGAAACAGATTCCTCCAGTACCTGTAGCAGTCGCTGTTTGTCTGTTTTTCCTTCGACGACAATGACCTTCCGTGATGTGGCCTTCTCGGATGTTTCCGGCACGTTACCACTCCTTGAGGGCGGTGTTTGACGATGGGAGGTTCGCGGCTGTAGTCTGTGCAATTGCGAAGACAGATTTCAAAACGGCGCTAACAAGTGAGATGGGCTGTATCCCCTTTTGTCGTATTCCCTCTTACGTATAGTGTACCTTGTTTATCCTCGCTAGGCACGGCACCCGTTTGATCGCCCTCGGCCATACTCATGAAATCGAACCCAATCATACATTTGTCCATCCGCCTCATACGTCCTTCGCATACGTTGTTAGGAGTTCATGAAGGAGGTGACGGCATGGGCAAAAAACAACGGATGAAGCCAAACAGTAAAGTACGACTGACAGCATCGGAACGTCAACAAGTCATGCAACTACTTGAGAACCCGGAGATACGTCACGCGATTACCGGAGGAAGAAATGATGTAGACGCGGAAGAATGCTTTCTCCCATTGCTGCTGTTACTGGGTCTTTGGGGCGGTACACGCGCTGCCCGAAGAGGGTTCGGGGGTGGTGGCTTTGGGAATGGGTTCGGTTTCGGTGGCCGTGGTTTCGGAGGACTTGGAGGTTACGGCGGTGGAATTTTTGGAGCACCAGGCGGCGGTGTGTATGGAGCCAGTCCAATGCCGGGAGGCGGTTTTGGGAACTTCGGTGGTTACGGAGGTCCGGGCGGTTTTGGAGGCCCGGGTGGGTTCGGAGGTCCTGGTGGGTTCGGAGGTCCTGGTGGGTTCGGAGGTCCTGGTGGGTTCGGAGGTCCCGGAGGTGCCAAGGCAGGCGGTTTTGGCGGATCGTTCCCATTCATGTTCTAGGGATAAGTCTACTGGTCAGACACGGCGCTCATCACAAAAAGTTCGGGTTGACGGGGAGGAAGGACGCGGGACCTGAAACTGGGAACGTGGCACTGGGAACGTGACCCCTGGCTTGCCATCTGCCGGGGAAGCAACGCTCCCAACGGCTTGTCCGTCGCCAGCTTGATGGCCAGCTTGCCACCAGACTCAATAACGCGCTGGCAGCGCGTTATTTCCCCATCGTCCCCTGTTCTCAGGTAGAAATAGCGCGTTGTCGAAGCGTTATGCTTCAACCTCGACCCCATCTAAACGAATAGCGCGCTGTGGACGCGCTATCGCAAGCGATTATATGGATAACGCGCTGGCAGCGCGTTATTTCCCCATCGTCCCCTGTTCTCAGGCAGAAATAGCGCGTTTTCGAAGCGTTACGCTTCAGCCTCGACCCCATCTAAACGAATAGCGCGCTGTGGACGCGTAATGGAGTACCGTTTCGGCTCAATGAGCACGGTTTGCCCATCGCGGATGCGGAAGAATACGGAGGATGGTCGCGTTGTGTGGGAAAACATCTTACCAAAGAGGGTGATACTCATCACCACGAAAAAAACAATTCGTTGACACAGCCTTTAGAAGTGAGACGACAGCTAAAGATGGTTTTCCTCCTCACCCTGTCGCAGGGTTCTCGACGGTTTGGGGGCGGGAAGTGTAACCCCCGCCCCGCTATTTGTCGCGCTGTGCTCGTGAAACTACGGTGCTACAGGCGTAGTAGTGCATGTTGTCGTGGTTGTATAGCCGGGGACGAGCAGGAAGAACAGCACGAAGATGATGAGAAAGACAACCGCCCAACGTGTGTAGCCGCCAAAAACTCCGTACATGTGACGCTCACTCCTTCTGTGATTCTTGGTGCGCCCTGCACCGTTTACACCTTATATAAATGCGAGGGCTCTACCAAAAGGCCATGGATAGGTGTCCCGAATTTCCACGGACTCACCAATTTAGGCTGGTCCGCGTTGGATTCCGACTGCGGCCTGTCGCGCTTACGTGCTGCCAACCCGCGCCCGATCCGATGTGATGCCTCCTGCCTCCTGCCTCCTGCCTCCTGCCTCCTGCCTCCTGCCTCCTGCCTCCTGCCTCCTGCCTCCTGCCTCCTGCCTCCTGCCTCCTGCCTCCTGCCTCCTGCCTCCTGCCTCCTGCTCCGCCCAGCGAACAATCACGGGTCCGACGCAGGCCCAATTCACATCATCGCCAGATGATGTATGATGAAACGGTGTGCAGAAAGATTGTACTGGAGGTGCCTTTGTGCTCCGCGTGATTGTCATTGGATGCGGGCGAGTTGGTACTACACTGGCCATGACCCTGTTGTCTCTGGAACACGACGTCCTCTGCGGCCTGACACCGAGACCCGATTCACCTTCCGCAGGCCAGTTTCGAATTTCGACTGGCAGAGATGTGTTCGAGCTGACGACAGGCGAGGCAATCCGCCAAGCAGAGCACGCTGATGCCATTTTTATCACGACTCCCGACAGGGCTGTGACAGAAACTGCACAGACCCTCTGTGACTCGGGAATGGTGCATACTGGTCAAATGGTCATTCACACGTCAGGATCACTTGGAAGCGATGCGCTCTGTGCGGTCAAGGAGTACGGTGCCATGACCCTAAGCCTGCATCCGCTCCAAACCATCGCTACGGCAACCGCTGGGAAGGCTGTCTTAGATGGAATTTACTGCACCCTCGAAGGCGATGCAGCTGCCGTTGAAGTCGGCATCAACCTCGTCCGCAGTTGGGGCGGTATTCCTCTCGAGATAAGCCCAGCTCTCCGTCCGCAATACCATGCAGCGGCAGTATTAGCGTCAAACGCTGTTGTTGCTCTGGCTGCTGTGGCTGCAGAGGTGTCGGGACTGACAGAAGGCCTTGCAGCCTTGCTTCCGTTAATGAGGGGAGCTGTAAATAATCTGGAAACCCTAGGTCTGCCTGCTGCACTGACGGGACCGATTGAACGAGGAGACCTAAGAACAGTACAAGCACACGTCAAAGCACTAGAGTACAACCCCACCGCAAAATCTGTTTATGCCGCACTGGGAAGTGCCACAGCTAATCTCGCTGTTGCCAAAGGCACCCTGTCTCCGGCGCAGCGGCAGCAGTTCACCGACTTGTTTTCTGACAAGGTGAACAAAGAATCCTAATTTATTTGGGGGGTATGTCAGAATGGCAAACGTAACAGTAAAGACGTTGCTTCAGATGAAGGAGCGGGGCGAGCGGATCGCGATGATGACCGCCTACGATTACCCAACAGCCAAGCTGCTCGACGAAGCTGGGTTGCACGTCCTCCTCATCGGGGATTCACTCGGCATGGTGGTGCAGGGAAACACCACCACAATCCCGGTCACCATCGACGACATCGTGTATCACACACGGATGGTAAGAAGGGGTGCTGAACACCCACTCGTTGTTTCTGACATGCCGTTTCTCACCACACATGGAACCTTTGAAGATGTGCTTCAAAAGGCGGGACGCCTCATGCAGGAAGGCGGAGCCCATGCTGTCAAAATCGAAGGCGGCAAGGAACTAGCTCCAATTGTCAGCAAACTGGTTACTGCCGGTATCCCCGTGATGGGTCACATCGGTCTAATGCCTCAGTCCGTTCACGCTCTGGGTGGGTTTAGCGTTCAAGGCAGAACCGTCGAATCTGCAAAGCGCATGCTTGAAGATGCAATGGCTCTGGAAGCCGCGGGTGCATTTGCCATCGTCCTCGAGATGGTTCCTGCTGAAGTCGCACAGTGGATTTCGTCTAAACTCCGCATCCCAACCATAGGCATCGGAGCCGGAGCAGGTTGCGACGGCCAAGTGCTCGTTTTCCACGACGCCATGGGCTTCACCTCTGGGTATATCCCCAAGCACAACAAGGCGTACGCGAATTTAGCGGATACAATTGCTTCAGCGGCCCGAGACTATATCCGCGAGGTCGCAGACGGCACGTTCCCAGGTGAGTCCCAAACTGTCCACCTAAAGCCAGAGGAGCGAGCTAGGCTCCTTGACACAACGGGCAACCACTGAGCGCAGAACATCGGCATCACGGGAAGAAGGAACGGTGAAAACGGTATGTATACAATAGAGACCATTCGAGAACTCCGGTCATACATCAAAAGTGCCCGTCAGGCAGGCAAATCGATTGGTTATGTTGCCACGATGGGGTATCTCCACGAAGGCCATGCGAGCCTCGTTCAGACGGCTCGTGCAGAGAGCGACATGGTCGTCGTCAGTATTTTTGTGAATCCGCTGCAATTTGGTCCGAATGAGGACTATGAGGATTATCCTCGCGACCTCAAAAAGGACCAGCAACTCCTTACGGACCATGGTTGTGATGTCTTGTTCGCACCTTCTGTTACAGAAATGTACCCAAGACCGATGGCCACGTTTGTCGACCTGCCGCAGTTGTCTGACAAACTCTGCGGGCTCACTCGCCCCACGCATTTTCGAGGCGTCGCAACGGTGGTTTGTAAACTGTTGAACATTGTCCAGCCTGATACAGCCTACTTTGGTCAGAAGGATGGGCAGCAGGTGGCTGTCATAAGACGTATGGTCAATGACCTCAACCTCCCCGTTCGCATCGTCTCTGTACCAATTGTGCGTGAAGCGGACGGACTCGCCAAAAGTTCGCGAAACATCTACCTGACTTCGGAAGAACGCCCGCACGCAGCGATACTTAGCCGAGCCCTCAAGGCTGCTGCTGACGCGATTGTTGACGGCGAACGATCCGCTCTCGTCATCACCGAGATGATGGCAGACGCCATCTCAACCGAACCAGGTGTGCGCCTTGACTACGCCGAGGTTGTGGAAACCTCAACATTGCAAAAAGCTCAGACGATTGAAGGAAATCTCATGCTTGCCGTTGCCGCATTCATTGGCAAGGCACGCCTCATCGATAATATCCCGATACAGGTAGAAGGAACTCACGTGGAACTGTTGTAGGCTTCGAGTGGCAGCAACGCAAAATGGCAGTCTCTACGGGTTGGCTGCCATTTTGCGTTGCCATGTGTTGTCGAAACATGTATACTCCTTCAGGGTAATCATGAGGAGGCAGAAGAACCATGTTGATTGTCGGGATTGCGGGCGGGACAGGCTCAGGGAAGACCACGGTCGCCCACGCGATTGTGGATACTTTGGGTGAAGACCACGTAGCCCTCATCTCACAGGACGCTTACTATAAAGACCATACCTCATTGACCTTCGAAGAACGCAGCCAGTTGAACTACGACCACCCCGAATCCTTTGACAACGAACTCCTTATCTCGCATCTCGCTGACCTGCGACACGGACGAGACATTGACATACCAGTCTACGACTTTACCATCCATGCACGTCGAAACGAGACCAACCACGTTGCTGCCAAGCCGGTGATTGTGCTCGAAGGCATTCACGTCCTCGTCGAAGCATCCATTCGGAACCATCTCGACATCAAGGTATTTGTCGATACCGATCCCGATGTTCGCGTCCTTCGTCGCGTCCTGCGGGACATTGAGGACCGAGGTCGCACCATCGAATCCGTCTACGAGCAGTACCTCAGCACTGTCAAGCCGATGCACGATGCATTTATTGAACCTTCCAAGCGATATGCAGACCTCATCATTCCAGAGGGTGGAGAGAACAAGATCGCCATCAGTTTGCTGACTTCAAGGCTGGCACACGTCGTTGCCGACGTCATGGCATGACCTGTCCTTTAGGTGCATTAGCAGCCGGTTACGCCAACGGCCTGACATAACCTGTCCTTCAGGTGCATTAGCGGGTTACGCCAACGGGTTGGCATGACCGGTCCTTCGGGTGCATTAGCGGGTTAAGTCGAGGAAGTGCTTGAGAATGCGAGCCGTAAGTCCCCAAATGACCCAATCATCAAACTGGAAGAAGTATTGGCGCTGTGTGGACGTGCGCCAAGAATAATTACGACCTTGGGGCACAAGGTGATACGGAAAGTCATCGGGAAACTCGGGTCTCAAGGTCAACTCATACACGTCTGGTTGATAATTTAGCAACTGCTCATAAGGCAGTTGAAAGACCTCTTCGACTTCGTGCGGGTTGGGGTGCAACTTGACCCCTTCTGCAATGAATCCAACGTACGGATACACCAACAGGTTCGAGCTTGCCGGAAAGACGTCGAGTGCACCAAGAAGTCGAATGGATGATTCTGACACCCCAAGCTCCTCGGCCGCTTCCCGTACTGCTGTGGCAGCAGGGCCTGCATCGGTTGATTCGACGTGGCCGCCCGGAAAGGAGATTTCCCCCGGCTGTCGACGTAATGTCTTCGCCCGGAGCTCAAACAGTATTTGCATATCGCCCTTGTCGTCCGGTTGGAGTGTCACGAGCACCGCCGTCTTTCGTGCTTCGTGATATCCGAGTAATCCGGATTGTCGGCTCTCAAGTGTCTGCTCGATACTCTGCAGTCGCACTGCCCAGTCTCTACTGCTGGCCAATCTCTCACCTCCGACAGAGCTCCCAAAATATCTCTAAAAATTCTACTCCGACGTCACCTGCTTTGCCGCAGCATCGCCTACTTCCCCGTGCCTGCTCCTGCTCCGTCGTGGCTACGCCCGCTTTGCCGACACGTCACCTGCTTTGTTCTGGCAAGACATAAGCTGGGGATGTCCTCCAGGTATTGGGGATGTCCGTCAGTTCCCATTGGTCCTTCGGAAAGAATTCATGGTGTTCCTTAAAATACGTGTCTATCATCGCTCTGGCCACCGGTGCTGCAATATCCGCACCATAGCCGCCACCGGGAACCATTACAGCCACAGCCACCTGCGGGTTGTCATACGGTGCGTAGGCAATAAACACCGAATTGTCGAGGTTGCCGTAGAGCTGTGCAGTGCCTGTTTTGCCCGCGGCCTTGTAAGGGGCACCCTGGAAGGCATAGTATCCTGTTCCGTTCGGGTTGTTGATGACCCCGTACATCCCCCGCTGTACAATCTTCATGTACTGTGGTGCGATATGCAGGTCTGCCTGCACTTTCGTGACAAACTGCTCAACCGGCTTATCCTGCGCTGTCAATTTCTGCTGCATATTCGGCTGATAGATGGCCTTCAGTAAGTGCGGCTGCAGCCTGACCCCGTTGTTGGCAATCGTCGCCACGTATTGCGCCAGTTCCAACGGCGTAAACTGTTGAGCCTGACCGATTCCAGCGAAAGCAAGGTCCACAGGCGTCGCATTGTTGTTGTATTTGCCCGTTTTTTGAATCGACTTCTCCGCGGTGTCCAAATCGTAAGGTACCTTAGTGTAATTCTCATCGATAAGGAACACACCCGGATTTTCGTGGGGAAGGTCAATCCCCGTCATTGCTCCGAGACCAAACTTGCGCTCGCCTTCATAAAGCGCATTCAACCCTTTGGCAAAGTCGCTGTGTAACCACGTGAGGTATCCCACACCTGCAGGCGGAGCACCGCCGTTAGACGCGTTGCTGCCAAACCAACGGCCAAGTTGCAGCCCTGCGTTGTAGAAGAACGAGTCACACGACACCGTAATGGCGTAACTTGGCGTGACGATACCATGATTGCCGTCGTCGTGGATGGGCGAGGTGCCAATTTTTGTGACATAGTGGTCGTAGAACTGCGTCTGTGGCGTGACAACTCCATTTTGCAACGCCGTGATGAGATTAGCAGGCTTCACTGTCGATCCCGGTGGCTCCGGCCCGCGGATGACCGTGTTGTATTGAACAAACGGTTTACTCAGGTAACCTTGGTGCGCAGAGAGTCCAGACGGAAACCAGTTGGGGTCGAGGTACGGGTAACTGACCATCGCAAGTACGCCGCCTGTCTTCACATCGAGCATGACTGCAGAGGCATTTTTAATGGTCGCCGTGTTCTTCGAGTTTTGAATCTGGCTCACAATATAGTTCTGCGTGAATGCTTGAAGATGTCCGTCGAGCGTCAGTTGAAGGTACTTGCCAGGCGTTGGCGGCGGATCGAACCCGAGTTTCTTGATTGGCGTGCCACTTGCGTTAATCTGTACCACCTGGTCTCCAATCGAGCCTTGGAGCAAGGATTCATACTGTTCTTCGATGCCGTCCTCACCCACCTTTTGATTGGGCTGGTATCCCAGTTTCTGATACTTCGCCTCTGTCTGCGGTGTGATGGCGCCTGTGAACCCGAGAACCTTGCCGGCGAGATCGCCTTCAGGATATGTACGCTGCGAATCGAGCACGACGCTGACGCCTGGAAGAGCATGCTGATTTTCGACGACAAAGGAGACCTGCTCATCGGTAACGTTTTTAAACAGAACAGCCGATGCCACCTGTTTGTCACTTTGCATCTCGGTGTATAGCTTTGCTTGGTCAACCTTAAACACGGGTGCCAAAATGCGTGACATCGCTTGATAGTCCTGTGTTACATGCGGGATTTGGGTCAGGTATACGCTATAAGACGGCTTATCGTAAGCGAGCAGGTTGCCATTGGTGTCGTATATATATCCACGGGCAGGCAAGACTGCGACGCGACTGAGTGAGGTTGTTGTCGCTTGGTTGCGGAAGTAATCACCTTTTGCAATCTGTAGATAACCCATGCGCAAAATGAGCGAAGCAAAAGACACGAAAATGAGTCCGTAGACGACGTTGACACGGACCACATGCGAACGCTTTTCCTTGTGCAAAATTTGGCCTTCAGTCGGAGTGGCCGGACGTGTACGCCGCTTACGCCGCTTTTTCCACATGACTCACGCCTCCCCGTCTGAGTATTCGCATCGGACAAGGCCTATCATACCACTTTCGACGGGGCATCCGCAGGCCACGCCGACGTTATGGCCCTGACTTCCTCGATACAAACGATACGCTTGTCAGATGAATCCAGACAGTCGAAACTGTTGCCCCCGCATGCTCCACTGGTTGCGCTGTAAACCGACAAACCACGTGCTGACCGCTCACCAGCAAGGTCGTTTCCGCCGTCACACTTTGCAACTTGTCGCCCGTCGCCATCCCCAGTTGAAATGACAGTGGCTGCATAAACGTGACACCGGACAGAGGGACGCCGAACAACGGATCGGCAGTTCCCGCCACATTAGAACCCGCAGGGTAGAGACTGATAAGGTCGTTCGGCCGCTTCAAAGACGCCGCATGCAGATAAGCCTCAAACAATTGCACCATGGTGTTCGTGATTTCTAGGGGCACGGCACTCTGTGTAAAGGCGGAAGAGACGGGGCCCGTATAGCGAATGGTCCCTAGAGGCAGAGCATTCTGGTGCAACAGCAGCCCGGTTGCAGCCAAGTCTGAAGGAACCTTGGCACGAACTTGGAGCTGATTCAGAGCATTACTAAGATAAGAGGTGTAGGCGACGTTTGCAGGACTGGAGGAAGACTGGATACCCGCTGGTGGAGACACATTTGTCAGTTTGGCAATAATGAGGTAGCGCTCCGGTGTGAGGTAGAGCGCATCAAGGGGATAACAGGATTCAAGAATCAACACCGACGCAGCACTATTTGGCAAAGATGCTCCAGTGTGAACCACTTCTTGACCAGTCACCGTGTAGTGATAGACCCCGTTTTTCAACAGCACCGAAATCGAGTCACCGACTTGCAACTGGTCGATGTGGCGGAACCAGGTCGCATTGTGGGCAGCGAGGACCGAGAGACCTGGCTGCCCAGGCATCGAACTGCTCCCTAAGTGACCGATGGCGACGTTCAAAACGGCATCATCCGTCCCTTCGACCACAGGCGCTTTCAGTTGCAGCCGGGGAATTTCGAGTAACCCGAACAGCGCGTGGTCCTGAGGTAAGGCGAGTGGAACAGTGCCTATCATCTGCGGCATGCTTGCAGGCGCTGTCTGTAAGGTCGATTGACTGCCTGCCGGGCTGGAAAATTGATTGCCTACCTCGCCGCCTGATTCATTTGAGGTCCCTGGGCCGTCTGCACCATGGTTTGTGATCAGCTTCGATGCGACACTTGTCAGATGTCGCCCTTCCAGATAACTTCGCAGGTAGAAAAAGGGGATGCGGACTCCCGCCGCAACCCCTACCCCAATCAATGTCACACCTGCCCACAGCAACAGTTTACGTCTGTCCACCGCTTAAGCCTCTTTGCGTGGGCGCCTTGCGAACCAGACCAGCCCTGAACCGGCAAGCAGGAGCAACATGGCGGCTGCCCCTTGGCGCTCAAAGGGCAAGCCTGTCACCGGTTTTGTGACTCCAGTCACGACAGCGCTCACTGGTGCGAGGACGACAAAATCACCGGGCTCGGAAGCTGAAATGACAGCTTGTCCTGCAGAAATTTTTGCTCCCGGGACCGCAGTCAGCTGTCCCCCAGCTGTAATTTGATAAACCGCTCCATTTGCGGGAATCGACTTGTTTACCAACGTTAGTTGGTACGGTTTTGAGAGTTGAATACCAGCCATGAAGTTGAGCCCGATTTCCGCTGCAACGCTGGTGTGTTGGGTGTCTATGCTCGAAAGACTGTTCGATGGCTGACTGGTGAAATCGACCTCCGTACCCTGACTGAGAGACCCACCCGGGACCGCGAGCGTAACCTGACTTCCATTCACCATCCCTGTCAGACTACCGCCGCCGGCCGAAAGTGAGCCTGCGAGCAGTGCATCCCGAAAGGACGATGGAGCCTGCTTGGAGATTTGAGCAAGATACGGCAGCATCGCCGTCTCCCCAATCGATGCGAGTACCCCTTGCCCGGCTGCGGTTGGGTGAACATCATTTTGCGCCACACGGACATAGTCTAGTTGATGCGTGGCAAATGCCTTGTGCGCGTCAACAACCGTCACCCCCGGAACTGCAGCCGCAACTTGGCTGATAGCGCCGTTTTCACTCGCTTCCAGTTGCTCGGTGACAACATTTAGATTCGTGCCCGTCGGAAACGGATCGTAGAGGTTGTAGACGAGAATCGGTGCATGGGTCAAACCGCGCACAGTACTCACAATTTTTCCGAGATTACTGCCAAATGTGGTGATTGCCTGCTGGAACGCCTGTTGTTGTGCCGAGGTCAATTGCAGCGGACTCCCAGGATTCAGCGTTGCCTGGGCAATCAGCGGTGCGGACAGATGCAGCAGGTCATTACTACCAATATCAATTGTAACTACATCAGCAGAATGAATCGCGCGGTCAAAGTTTGCACTCGACAATGCTGACAGCAAATCTGTTGACGTCCATCCGGGAACCCCGAGGTCACTTACGTTCAGGTGGTCTGTCTGCCCTATCAAAAATGGATAGGCAGATTGTGAGGGTACCGTGTTGCCTTTAGTGTCAGGTAAGTTGTACCCAAACGTGATAGAGTCGCCAAGTGCTACGAGTGTCGGTGCAGACGAGGTGGTGTTCTGAGTTGTCGTGTTTGCAGAATTTGTTTGTGCGAATGCGAGCGGCGCTGTGGATAGACTGATGGTGCACAGCGCGGCCGTTGCTGCCACTCCTGACAGCGCTAGTTTGAATGGTTGTTTCATCGTGTTCCTCCCATCTGACCCCTGCGTCCGGTGCAGCCTCTGTGTGTCAGCGACGATGGTCGCGCCGCCTTTGCAAAATATACCCCCAGGGTTACTTGTCAGATTCATCATACTACGAATAATTTCGATAAGGTAGATAATGTAATGTTGGGTCTTTCTGGGTTCGGCATCTGGGTTCGGCATCTGGGTTCGGCATCTGGGTTCGGCATCTGGGTTCGGCATCTGGGTTCCGGTATCTGGGCTCGGCATCTGGGGTTCGGCATCTGGGGTTCGGCATCTGGGGTTCGGCATCTGGGCTCCTACAGATGATGAATGGTGACTTCACTGCGGACCAGAAAACGGAGATTAATACCGACTTGCCCGAGGCCTTTGGATATGTAAATCATCCCTTCCGGCAACTGATGTAATCCTTTGTACACCCCTTTTGCCGGTAATGGTCCCATTGGTTTGAATAAAAATAGCCCCGGAACTTGGAACTGTTTTCCGTGTAAGTGTCCCGCCATGAGATGATGAAACTGATGCGGTGGAATCGAGAAGACGACATTCGGGTCGTGCGTAATGACGACGACTTTTTCGGTCGAAGACACACCCGCAAAGGCAGCGTCGACGCGGCTGTGACGCGTCGTAAAGTCATCAATGCCGACTAACCAGAATCCTTCTAAATAGACGGCTTCGTTGCGCAACAGACGGACATCAAACCGGTGCAGCAGAGACACCAGCCCGTCAATTCTTCGCAGACGGTAATCGTGGTTGCCTAGCACAGCAAACATCGGTACCTTGAGACTTGCCAGCGCAGCAAGGTATCGTTCGACGCGGCGAAGGTTCCTATCAGATGTCAGGAAATCTCCTGTCAGAACCACATAATCGATTTTGTTTCTGCGTGCCGTGCGAATAACCTGCGAGGGTGAGATACGGAGCATTTCCACATGGAGATCGCTGATTTGCATAATGCGCCGATTGATGTGGAGCCCTACATCGACTTGTTTAACATCCAGCCATTGTGTGGGAAGCACGAATAATGCGTAGAAGGCTGCAACTGCCACAAGTAACCAAAAAGCGACGAGCACCACAACATCTCCTTTCGCTGCAGTTCAAATTTGCTGCACAACATCGCGGACACAAAACTACTGTGGCACAAACCCCCCACTGCGCACAATTACAGTTACAGCCACCCGCTTTAGCACCATCACAGTATCGACATGCTCCAGTTCCGGCGGCAACGAAGCGAAGACGGGGACTCTGTCAGAGTTTTCGACACTCGTCCCCTTTTCCTCCAGCACAGACTGGCGTATCGTTATAATAAGAGGAAAAATAGGACAGAATGACGATGAATGCAACCTGATGCTGCGGTCTATGCCCGTAGCCTGCCCGGGAGGGAAACGAGATGGCATTTCAGAGACACTTTCATGAAGACTCTTTCTCGTCGCACAGTTCAAGCCGATTTTCCATCCCGTCCATTTGGAACGCGTACAGGGGCGAGATCCTGTTTGTACTGGCACTAGTTGTCGCACTCTTGCTTGGCGGCTACACATCCCATCCTGGCGTGCACCTGGCCGGTGCGACGGTGTTCGTTGACCTCGCAGCATGGCGAAGACTGCGCCGATTTACCCTCCCACTCCTTAGTCTCGTCGTCGTCATGAATGTCATTGCACTTGTCGTGATTCTGGTCGGGCATGATCCCGCTGAATTATGGCTTGCCGGAGTCTATGGGCTCTATGGCATCTTTTTGCTTTTGATGCGACGTAACTGACCAAAGTCGGAGGGGCTGGTTTCATGCGCTGGAAGGTTCTGCTCATTGCTCTTTTTGCACTCTTGATTGCCTGGTTTACACTGGACAACGCAACGACTGTCTCTGTTCGTTTCCTCCTTGTCAGTGCGAAAACCAGCCTCGTGTTTGTCATCCTCATCTCCGTTTTGCTTGGAATGAGCCTCATGGCCGTTCTTTGGTCAGCCAGGGCCTGGAAGATGCGACGCGTTGCCAAAAATCTGAAACAACAAGTCACTGCCCTCGAAAATGAGCTGCAAGCTGCCCGAAAGGAGCTTTCAGGCGTTCATCAACCAGTTGACGAACAAACGGAACAGATGGAACATCCAAACCCGGAACCCGCCAGCGCCAAGACAGAGGGACAGAATACCCGCACGGACAGTGCACAGAAGTCGAAAATCGACATGACAGAGTAGAATCTCAGTGTCACGTGTTATACCGACGTTACTAGTCATGTTCAAGTTTTGAGAGGTGTTCCCATGTCCGATTCCATCATCACTGACATTCATACGCATGTACTTCCTGGTGTAGACGACGGTCCAGCAAATCTTGAAGATGCCCTCTTGTTGCTTGCTGCTCATAAACAGGCCGGCACCCAGCGGCTGTTTTGCACGTCCCATCTCGGCAGTCCACATTTTAACAACACTGCCGAAGACCTTGCGGACGCCTTTGCTTCCCTATCTACGAAGATTGGGCAGGGCGAAGATGATTTAGGAGCGCAGATGGAGGGGACGGAACCAGCAACAGAGGCGCTACTCGCTGCAACTGCTGTACCGGAATCACCATCCCACCACCCTGTCCTCCTTCAGGGTGCTGAGCTGAGGGTCAATCAACAGTTGACAGAGCGGCTGCAGAGGTCTGAAATTCCAACACTTGGCCACACCACATACGTCTTGCTTGAATACCCAAACAGTGAGTTGAATGAACGGCTGCTCGATATCGTCCACGAGCTTCGGATTCGTGGTTTTCGCCCCATTATGGCGCACCCGGAACGAAGCATTGTCATGCAAAAAGATATGGCCTGGATTGACCGCGTGCAAGAAGCAGGGCTGCTGCTTCAATTGACGGCGCAGTGCCTGGAAAGTCCACCGACGAGTCGGTCCCATATGGCTGATAAACTCGCTTGGACCATCCTTGAGCGTGGAGGGGCTGCTGTGATTGCGTCTGACGCCCACGATCCGTTGCATCGCCCTCCCGGCCTCACGAAAGCCTACGACACCATTGCTGTAAGCTTCGGCAGCGAAGTGTCGTCTGCTCTCATCAACAACGCCAATGCCGTTTGGGCCGATGAGCAGATTCGAGCCGTTTCCGTTCCCAAACGAAAGCGCGGCCTCTTTCGCCGCTGAGGCTGTTTTATCAGAGAAATTGTCACGCCCAGGTGCTCTGGGCGTGAGTCTGTCACTGCGCCAAAAACTCAAACTCTGCTTTGTCACGAACGGACAGGATAAACGCCTTTAGGAGCCTTGCCGTATTTTCGAAATCGTGCCGGTCCATGACCTCAACCGGAGAGTGTGCGTACCGCGTCGGAATGGAGATGACGCCAGACGGCACCCCTGCACCAGACAAGCTCAATTCGCCTGCATCAGTTCCGATGCCCGGGAATACCTCAAGCTGGTGGGGAATCTCCTGTTCGATTGCGAGTTTCACCAAACGCTCGCGGACAGCACGGCTTGCAATCAGACTGAAATCCATCACCTTGATACCAGGGCCCTTCCCAAGCGCAAGCGTCTCATCCATCATCTCTTCCGGCGTGTCGGAGACAGCCGTTGTATCCACCGCTAGAGCCACATCGGCATGCAGTTGAGCTGCGGCGACCCGCGCTCCACGTAACCCAACTTCTTCTTGAACCGAAAACACACCGTACACGGTGCCAAAAAGAGCACTTCGGTCAATATCTGCAAGCGTCTCAAGGAGTACGGCGCAACCGGCTCTGTCGTCAAACGACTTACCTACTAGACGTTGTTCGCCGAGTGTTTGGATTTCAGTGGCCCAGCCAATCGGATCGCCAACTTGTATCCCGAGGGCTTCTACATCTTCGCGTGTACCAGCTCCAACATCGATGTAGAGGCTCTGGTGCTTCCTCACTTTAAGGGCGTCGTCAAATTTGACCATATGTGCGGAAATGGTCCCAATAACACCGGTTCTGTAACCATTTTTTGTCGCTATTTTGACGCGTTGCGCAAGTAAAATCCGGTCATCATGTCCGCCCAGTTTCTCAAATCTAATAAGTCCGTTCGCCTCAATCTTCTTCACAACAAAACCCACTTCGTCCATGTGTGTGGAAACAAGAACCGACGGTCCAGGATGGGCCCCGTGTATCGTCGCAATAATGTTCCCAACCCCGTCAACGCGGTACTCTGCCGCAATGGACTCAAGGCGCTTGCTGAGATAACGAACCACATCGTGCTCATAGCCGCATGGCCCAATCACTTCCGTCAATTCTCGAAGGGTCTGTTCCAAACTCAACTGTAACTGCCTCCTTGGCGTTTGCTGGTTTGATTGCTGGTTTGATTGCTGGTTTGATTGCTGGTTTGATTGCTGGTTTGATTGCTGGTTTGATTGCCGGTTTGACCGCCGGCTCAATTTCTGGTTTGATGGCCGATTTGCGAGCGATTACTTGCCAATGATGTGCGCTCCAATGACATCTTTGAAATGCCCGAGGGCAAATGTGTGTCCGACCTCAGAAAAACTAGCAACGCCTGCTTCGTGGATGACGACGTGAAATCCCTTGTTGTACGCGTCGACAGCTGTGTGAAGAACGCAGATGTCTGTGCATACACCAACCAGGTGAACTTCATTCACGCCGTGTGAACGCAGAAAAATTTCGAGGTCTGTTCCTGCAAAGGCACTGTACCTGGTCTTATCGAGATATCGAACGTTGTGTGGAAGACCGTCGGCCGTGAGTTTGGCAAACACCTGTCCAACCTGACCAAACAAATCTCGCCCCGATGTCCCGCGAATGTTATGTGGTGGAAACAGTTTCGTCTCCGGATGGAACAAATCACCTTCCTCATGCACGTCGACGGCGAACACCACAATTTCATTCGCCTCTACAAACGCCTCAATCTGTTTGGCAATATACGCGTCGATTTCCTGGCCGGGACGTCCACACGTCAGTCGCCCTTCGTCCGCAATAAAGTCAAACGTGTAGTCCACGACAATCAATGCCTTGTCCATCGTATCTGCCTCCTGTATCGAGAAATCTCAAAATCTGATGCGCAGAGCAGGTTTCGTCACACGTCATCGACATCGGGCGATCTCCGTTGGCGCACACCTCATCGAACAACAGTCGGGTCTGAACAGCTCATCGAGTTCAGCGAATCCCCATTTCACAGTGTTGCAAAATTTCCTCCCAAGTTAGATATCGGCGAATGATGTCTTCCTCGTGGAGCACCGGACCGCGCTGTACTTCAATAAACTTGAGCCCGTTGGCGCTGCGAATTGCGTGCCACTGTTCAGGGTAAATGCGAATCACGTCACCGGCGGCTACTCTGACAATCCTGGAGTCCAGCGCAAGTTCCCCGTGTCCGTCGATGATAGTCCAAACCTCACTGCGACGCAGGTGTTTCTGGTAACTGATGAGTCCGCCAGGCTTTAACTCAATGCTCTTGGTCAACACTTCGGTGCCATCACCCAGCTTTTGCAGGTCGAGCACGCGATGCGAGCCCCATTTCCTTTCCTCGTACATCGGTCTGTCGTCGTAATTCGAGATGACATCCTTCAGTTGTGCACTTTGCGCTTTGTCAGCAACCAAAATGCCATCCGGCGTCGTAACGACAATGGCATTTTGAAGTCCCATCGTCACGACGGGAATGCCAAGTTCGTTGACGACGTGCGTAGCATCACATCGAACCGCATCGCCCATACCGATAAACGGCACATCCATCTCCTCGGACAAACTTCCCCAAGTCCCGAGGTCTTTCCACGTTCCGTCGTACGAGCTAACGACAATCGACTTAGCATGTTCGACCACTTCGTAGTCAAAACTCCGTTTCGGCAATTCGGAAAAACGTTCCCGAAACGCGCCGTAGTCAAGCGGCAAGCCGCGAGATTGAAGAATTTCTTGTAGATATCCGAGGCGAAAGCAGAATACACCGCAATTCCACAGCGCCCCTTCCTCCATCAGCGCCTGCGCCACGGACTCCGGGGGTTTTTCGACAAATGAAATAACGTCGCGCCAAGGATTGGTACCGTTGCCCTGCGTCACACGGATATACCCGAACTTGTTTGTCGGTTCTGTCGGGGCAACACCGAGCAGAGCCAAGTCTGCACCCGATTCCTGGAGGATGTCACTGAGTTTCGCGATCCGCTGAAAATAACCGTCTTCGACATAATGGTCAACCGGGATGACCGCCACAACCTCATCGCCACCGGCTCCCTGGTTGAGTAAAAACGTCGAAGCCAGGGCAATCGCAGGAAATGTGTCTCGCCGGCTCGGTTCCTCAATGAACGGCACATCACCGAGTTGGGCATCAATCATATCGTGCTGTGCTCGGGAAGCGCATATGTATGCTTGCTGCTGAAGTCCGACCTTGCCAAGTTGACCCCACACCCGTTGCACCATTGAAATGCGTTCTCCGTCCGGACCGTGCAGTACCCGCAAAAATTGCTTGGACCGACTGTCATTTGACATCGGCCATAATCGCTTACCGGATCCGCCGCTAAGAAGAATAATTCTCACAAAGGTTCCCTCGTTTCCTAGCTATTCTGCTTAAACAAAGATGAGAATTCACTGAGATAGCAAACCATAAACGCCTTCTATGTGGACGTGAGGAGTTGAACCCTCTAAAATAAATGTGTTGTCACGAAGGATTTCTAAATGCCGATAAAGTCGAGAAAATAAACCTTTCCGCATTATGCCAGCCAGCACTTTGTGGATAGATGCGACCGTTCGAGCCATCAACGTTGTCACATCCTAACAGAAATGAGGCCGTCATATGCTCCTTAGCATTATCGTTCCCACGTTCAACGAACGTGAGAATGTTCCGGTGGTCGTGGAACGCATCGAAGCCGCAATGAACAACTCCACATCCGACTATGAAATCTTCTTTGTCGATGACAGCCGCGACGATACCCCTATTATATTGGAAGGACTGGCAAACAGCCATCCGCAGGTTCGCTACCTGCACCGCGAAAACGGGCGAGGACTTGCCACAGCGGTCGTGGAGGGCTTTGCACGAACAAGCGGGAAGTACATTGTGGTTATGGATGCGGACATGCAGCACCCACCAGAACTACTACCAACCATCCTGGAACGGTTACAGCAAGGCACAGAGGTCGTCATCCCGAGTCGGTTTGTACGGGGCGGTTCAGACGGTGGATTGAATTCGTTTCGCAAACTCGTTTCCTGGACGGCTCGTACCATTGGACGACTGGCTATCTCCCGTATTCGACGCATCTCGGATTGTACAGGGGGATATTTTGGACTTGCCAGGAAGGTCGTTGAAGGTGTTGAATTAAATCCAATAGGGTGGAAAATTCTTTTAGAGATCCTGGTCAAAGCGCCCTACCAAACGGTTCACGAAATCCCTTACGAATTTCACGCGCGTGACGCTGGCGAATCCAAAATGAGCATGCGTGAGCAGTGGAATTACATCCGACACATCGTTCGCCTGATTGCGGAGAACCCCGAGGAAAGGCGTTTTTATTTGTTTTGCATGGTTGGTGCACTCGGTGTCGTGGTAAACCTCGTCGTGCTTAGCGTGTTGCTGTACAGCCTGCACGTGCGTCCAACACTGGTTGCGTCCATCCTTGCATCTCTGGTTGCAATGGTTCACAATTTCCTTTGGAACGATAAGGTAACCTGGAAAGCGCACGCCCACCCTGTGAAGTGGCGTCGGATGTTACAAATGCCAATGTTTGTGCTTGTATCACTTGTCGGTATCGGAATTACGGCCCTATTCGCGCAGTGGTTCACCTGGATGGGGTGGAAAGAATTGATTGGGCAATGTCTTGGCATTATCGTTGCAACGGGCTGGTCCTTTGTGGCAAACAATCGCATTACATGGCGCACCCCTGAAAGTCATGGTGCGAAACAAACCAGACGAAAGGTGCGTGTAACACAGGAATGACCGAACGCAGTGTTTCAATGAAACATGGACTTCAAAAAGTGCCGGTGAGCCTATTATGGCTTATCGGCTTAAACTTGGTTTTTCGCTTCATTTGGATACTCTATATGCATCCGACACAGAGTGCAGATTTTGAGTGGTATTATACACACGCAGTCGCGCTTGCACAGGGGCACGGTTACCTGGAACAGGGGAAACCAACCGCCTACTGGCCAATTGGATGGCCCGTTATCTTATCAATAGTCGTTCGTATCTTTGGCCCTCATGTCATGGCAGGACTCTTCACAAACGCCGTCTTAAGCACGATTATTGTCATCATGATTTATGCGCTCACACTTCGAATTTTAGGTGTGGACAAACAGTCGGCCACGGCTGAAGGGTTTTCGGCTTTAACAACCCCTGCCTCAGCGGGCTCGCCGGCCTTGCCGGGCTCCTCTGCGACGTCAGGCTCCTCTGGAGCATCAGGGTCACCTGCGTCGCGTGGCTCCTCTCCGTGGCGAAACGCACACCGCATCGCTTTCACCGCAGCCTTGGCGTATTCTCTGTTACCGAGTCAAATTGAATGGAACTCCATACTTGGTTCCGAAGAATCGTTTACGCTGCTGCTGCTCATCGCTCTCTACTTGTACGCTGGCCTTGTCCGCAGGCCCGATGACGGTCCATGGTTCTGGCGTACAACGGCTGCAGGTATTGTTTTTGGATTGGCCTCTATCGTCCGCCCCATTGGGCTTCTGTTCCCAGTGTTCCTCGCAGCCTATGAGCTCTGGGTAAATCGGCGGCAACTCCTGCAGTCCGTGTTACGCGGGGTCACGTTCGGAGTCGCGATGTTGGTTGGGATTTCTCCGATTACGATTCGCAATCTCATTGCAATGCACAGTTTTGTCCTCGTTTCGACCAACGGAGGCGTCGCTTTATGGCAGGGAACACAGATTAATGGCGGCTATTTCTGGACGTGGAACCCTTACAAAAACCCCCTGCTTAAGGTCTATAACAACGAAGTACTAAGGTCTCAGGTTGGGAAACACGTGGCCATGATGTACATGTTGCATCACCCAATCAAGACGATTATCAACGGATGCATCAAGGTTTATGACTTGTATAAGGTTGACACCAATGCGGTTTGGTACACATTTTTCGCGCAGTATCCGCACTCCAAAGGTGTCTTGTACACATTTGACGTCATCGACACAGTGGCATACTGGGTCATTGCGCTGACAGCCATTTTCACACTTATCGTAGTGTCTATCCGTTCACGGCAGAACCAGCACACACTCAAGAACTTGTTGTCGATTGGACTGACAGAGTCGGATGCAGCCACGTCGGCATTTTCGCTTGCGTACATGCGTCGGGCGCTCGGTTTCGTGCTGACGTTCATGCTTTACAACACGCTGCTGTTCTTCTTTTTCCCTGCATGGGACAGATACCGATATCCACTCATGCCGCTCATGGCGGTCCTGTTTGCCATCGGGTTCACTGTAATTCGCGTGAGGCGCGCGCACCGAAAACAAAGCTGAGGAACAAAGCTGAGAACAAGGCTGAGGAACAAAGCTGAGAACAAGGCTCAGAACAAAGGCGAAGGACAAACCATAACGCGCTAACGCGCCCTTACCCTTTGGGGCTCGTTCGCGTTTGGGGCCAGCTAAAAGGCGTGGTGGCGGCCATAGAGTGGCAATCGGTTGGGATGGCGACCGGATAACGCGCTGACAGAGACTGTCGATTAACTACGCGAGATGCCGTTCGCCATTTTCGAAGATTATATCTGTATTACTCGTTATTTCTACGTAAATCTCGTGTTTTCTGGTATAATTGAGGTATCCGAGATTACGGGGAGTTGGAGAAATGAACGGGGTAAAGTACAAGAACTTTGAGCAAGCCTCCTTCGAGGACATCATGGTGTATTCAGTCATACCACCTCATCCATTCTGGGATGCAGTGGCGAAATACATTGATTTCTCGTTCGCGGATAAGCTCTGTGCTCCCTTGTACTCACCCATCGGCCAACACCCGTATGCCCCGTCCTTGAAACTTAAAATCCATCTCGTACAGCGGTACTACAACATTTCCGACCGTGAGATGGAGCTAAAGATCGTCGGTGATATCTTCATTAAGCGATTTTTAGGTGTACCGATCTCACTCGCAAAGTTTGACCACAGCACAATTGCGCTGGACAGGAGTCGGCTTGGCGCGGATATATTCCATGCCTGTCACGTGAATATCCTCGCTCAGGCACTGAACCTCGGCATGTGGGGACAAGATGATGACCGCTGGTTGGTAGATGCGTTCCACACGCATGCCAATGTTGCTACGCCAAGTGTATATGAGCTCATTCAACAAGCGGCTCAAAAGCTTGTGCGTTACTTGAAGCGTCATAACCCAGCGCGTTACGAAAAATTGAAGGAGAACATGGATGTGGGGGCATTCTTTCGCAAACTCAAGCGTGAGGTGCAGGGCAGCGAAAGAAATCTCGCCTTCAGCAATCTATGTGTTTTGGCGTTCAGTTTAGTGGCATGGCTGGAACGTGCGGACACCGACGACATGGATACCCAGTGGAAAAACGACAATGAGCAGGAAACAGCCAAGCAACAACGCGAGGTGCTCCTGCGTATTTTACGTGAGAACGTTACTCCGAAGCTCCCTGACGAAAACCAGTCTCCTTCATCTGAGAATGTGGAACCACAGAAAGAGGATATTCAGTACGTTGAACAGGACAAAAATAACAAGCCCTCCGACCGTGTAGTGAGTGCACATGACCCAGAAGTACGTGTTGGGCACAAGTCCAAAAAGCTGGCGTTTATTGGCGATAAGACACAAGTCGTGGAGTCGGCCAACTCTCACCTAGTCCTCAATGCGGAGCCTATCCCTGGTAATGAAGTAGATGGAATTGCACTGGAGTCGGTTGTAAAGGCTGTGGTGGATGAGTTCGACAAGCGTCCCAAGGAAGTAGTGGCAGACTCAGCTTACGGAAATGCTGAGAATCGCGACAAGCTCTCCAAGGAACTACATATCCTTCTAACGGCACCGTTGCCCAAATTCACGAACCCGTCCGGAAAGGCATTTCGAGCTGAAGACTTCACATACATACCGGAACGTGACGTGGTCGTGTGTCCTGGTGGGTACACGTCAGTCCGAAAGAACCACATTAAGCAATCTAAGGGTACACAACATGGATTTGCTGAAGAGGATTGCACAGCATGCCCTTTACGTGCGCAGTGCACCGACCATGCAAAGGGACGTACTGTGTTCGTGAGTGACTACTGGGAACTGATTCAGGAGGCAAAGAAGTACAATGCGAGCCAGGAGGGTCAAGAGGCACTTCGAGCTCGATACGAAATTGAGCGCACCAATAACGAAATGAAACGTCACCACGGACTCGGAAAGCCCCGAACCCGTGGTCGTAGCAAGTTGCGGATCGACGTTAAGATTACCTCTATGGTGGTCAATGTAAAGGTAATGGTGAAGGAGTTATTGAACCGAGGTAAGCCGTTAGAGGCCCCCGTCTGCCTTTAAAGTGGAAAAGGAAGCAAAAATGGAGGAATTGAGCGTGGGAAACCCAAGGTTAGCAACCAAAATTCAACCATTTGTATCCAATTACCTTCAAAAAATTCCCTAACAAAGGAAAACAGGAGCCTTACGGCTCCTGTTAATAGACACTCTCTGACAGCGCGTTATTTCCACTGAACTCACCCCCGCCAGCCAAAAATAACGCGTTGCAGAAGCGCTATTACTCCACGCCTAGCACATAACGCCATGTGAAGACGCTATTTCTACCCCCTTATCTCGATAACGCGCTGCCAGCGCGTTATTTCCACTCACCCTAATTCCGGTCGATTGAATAACGCGTCACCAGCGCGTTAAGCCCCCAAAAACTCGCAAGCACGTGAATTCCGAGCGCCGGAGAAGCAGAATGAGCGGTGCTTACGCACCATGTGGGTGCGTAAGGGAGCATCAAAATCGGTAAAACGGGCGTTGCTTACGCACCCTCGGTGCGTAAGGGACCGACCGAAAGAGTTGGCGGACCGACAACGTTTCATACACCGTAATCGGGGGCCAACTCGACCGGATCCACATGAAAGACCTCGCCAGGCTCCAACCTCTTCAATCCAACCTCTTCAATCCAACCTCTTCTGGTTTTGCGGCCCGAACGCGTCCTCCCTACCGACCAGAAACCCCAGAAGCGTACGGATGCAGCAATGCGTAAATCACTGCAAAACCTGGCGTATCAACGCCAACTTGCCGCCCCATGTGGACTGCAGCCCCTTGCAGTTCATCCAGCTCAAGAGGCATGCCCTTTTCCAGATCGCGGTGTAGAGACGACGTCATACTGGGTGACACATGGTACAGCCGCTGCACAATTTGGTTCACCAGGTCGTCGGCCAATCCAACACCCTTCGCGCGAGCGATAGCCTCAACTTCCTTGACCAGTTGTATCAGCAGGTTGCGGGCTATTTCATCCTGCAGTACCTTGCCAATGGGCCCTCTCACAGCCGCTGTTACAGCACTGAACGAAGTGAGAAACACGTACTTCTGCCACATGTCGGCTAGAACATCCGCAGACAAGGTGCTGTTTACGTTGGCCGCAACAAAGGTATTTTGCAATTGTTCCAGCATGGCCCGCCCTGGCCCGCCTAAGCCATGTACACTGTCGTCCGGAAGCGGCCCGAAAACAATGTCATGCATGGGACTCGTATGTGCAATGTCTCCGTCGTCCGTCAGTGTTGACTCTATGTAGCACGCTCCGCCTAGTACATGTGCGGCTTCGTATCTTTGTACAAGGGTATCAATGTGGTTGACTCCGTTGAGAAGCGGCAAGACCACTGCCCCTCTCGCCACCAGCGCATCCAGCACAGGAAAAGTGCCTGGCAGGTGATAGCCCTTGACGGTCAGAAGCACAATATCCGCGTTTGGAAGCTCCGACATCTCAGTGACGAGATGGGGATTCAGCGTGAAGTCTCCGTGTGTACTGCGAACCTGAAGTCCCCGTTCACGCAGTTGTTTGAATCTCTTGTCTCGTACGTAAAACGACACATCCGCGCCTGCCTGCGCGAGTCTGCCTCCGAAATACCCTCCGACAGCCCCCGCACCGATTACAACGACGTTCATGGAACACACTCCTCTCAAACGACGGTTCGTAGCATCTACATCATAACACTGCGCGAGATGTTCATACTAAACCAGCGTTTTCCTCAAACTACAAGTGTTTGTGCGTGCTTCGCAGGTTCTCTGTACATACTCTGCACGTGGGAGGAGATGACCGTGACCATGGCAGAACTCACTGCCTTAACGCTGATGGACCTCGCCACCCTCGCATCTGCAATTGGTACATTAGGTTTGGCCATCACCTCCTGGTACCAAATGCGTCAGTCGCGCCGAGACTCCTTACATCCGCTGGTATACGCCGAGTCCGCATGGCTTGATGTCGAGCAAACACGGCGCGTGCAGGTCATGCGCAGTGTCCGTATCAACGTGAAAAACTACGGTACTGGACCAGCTCTCGACCTTCAGTTCAGTGTCGCAGCTTCGTTTGGGGACAGAGATCAACAGGATGCAAAGCCTTCTGCTGTACACAAGGTACCGGTCAGAGCAGTCATTAAGGCGGGGCAGTCTGTGCCATATATGAATCTGGCACCAAATCAGGAGATTTCGATTGAGTTGGCACTAGAGTCTTCGGATATTGGACCGCGATCGGATGGCCCCGTGGTGATTCAAGTCCACTATCGATCCGTTTTCCGGGAACATCTATATCGAGAGTTTACGATTGCGTGTCTCGACGGACTCGCCGTCATCACGAACGTCTCCGGAACAAAATAAAGACAAACGCCTCAACCTGGGGCGTTTGTCTCAAAATCAGTCAGATAAACCTTAACCTCTGACCAGCCATAGTACAGACCAGATTCCGGCCATTAGCCATTAACGAGGTCGTCCAGCGTAATGATTAACTGTGGATGTATGCGGGTTGCTACACCACGGTTCTGAAGATCCTCTGCATAATCGGCAGCGTTCTTGTAGTTCATCGGTTTACTGGGTTTCCACCCGCGACCGCTCTCATACCATACAATAAATTGCTCAACTTGCTCCCTCACAGACTGTGCCAATTGTTTCACCTCATTTGTAAATTCTGAATCTTCTAGCCAAAACCTATGTTACAGTAATTCAAATTTGACATCAATCGACAAAATGAACTATTTATCACACCAATTATGATGTCCGGATGTGCATGATTTTAGTCTTAACGACATTTGCAATGTTCAGCGTAATGAAGCATACCGTTTGCGCCGAAAACGGACTAAGAGTCACGCGAGGTAACAAACCCTCGGTGACTCTAGCCTCTGTCCTCTGTCTCTATTCTTATCCATCAACGAAGCCCCTGTACTGGAGTCATTAGCCGGGCCATCAGGCCATCAGGCTATCAGGCCATCAGTCCATCAGCGTGCCAAGGCCATCAGTACCTGGCAAGCAAGAGTCGCAGCGAGCCGTCAGCACTCTGATACGGGCCTTTCTCACTCGACTCCCCCGAAGAAGCACTGATGCGCACTTCGGCCAATGACACCGGGATGAGGCATGTGTCCCCTGGAGCTAGAGAAATCTGGTCGCCAACGCCCAGAGAAACCTGGTCACCAGAACCCCAAGTCATTGTCCCTGTTCCCTCCACGACAATAATCACATCCGGTGTGACACTGCCTGTGCGGGTGAGCAATGCTTCAGTCTGTGGCCCAATCTCCCATTCATAGAGCGTAAAATACGGACAGTCTACGAGGAGCCTGGTGTTACCCGCAGAGGCGTGCAGCGCTAACCGGGGGGTACTCCGCGACACCACGGACCCTGACGCTTTGCCATGGCCCTGGTCATCAAACAAAACATCTGCGGCTTTATCGATATGCAGTTCGCGTGGCGATCCGTCGATACCAACGCGATCCCAGTCATAGACGCGATACGTTACATCAGAGGTCTGCTGAACTTCAATCACCTTTGTACCCTTCAGTAGAGCATGGAGGGTTTGCGAGGGGACAAAAACCGTGTCGCGAGGATGAATCGGTTGGTAATGAAGATATTCAGCGACTCTCTCGGTTTCGAACGCATGTTTCAGCTCCTCGCGAGAGGAGAAATTGTGCCCGTACACCACTTGCCCGTTCGGATCAGATTCAAGGACGTACCATGCCTCGGTCTTCCCGTAGTCTCTTTCGACCGCTTGCGCCATATCATCAGAAGGATGTACCTGTACAGACAGGTCATCGGCGGCTTCCAGGAATTTTATGAGCAACGGAAAGCGTGGCTGCATCGACTCGCCTAGGTACTCGGTTGGAAACATCTCGGTGAGTTCGACCAACGAATACCCTTGATACGGACCGTTCGATGCAATGCTCACGCCGTTCGGATGGCCTGAAAGGACCCAGTACTCCCCGACCGGACCATCTGGCAGTCCATCCCTTGAATTCCGTGCAAACATTTGCTTTAAATCGTGTCCGCCCCATACCCGTTCTTTCGGTACAGGGTAAAATTTCACGGGGTACGGCTCTACATTCGCACCGCCTTTGGAGAAGGTCCCTCCTCGTAGTTGTTGCGCTGGTGATTCTTGCTCAGGATTCAATGACACAGCCCACGCACACCTCCTGCCGCTAACTCAGCCACAGACCCGTTCGATTTCTTCCAGCACCTTCTGTTTATTGAAGGGCTTGACTATGAACCCTTTTGCTCCCGCTTGGATGGCGTCAAGCACCATCTGCTGCTGTCCCATTGCACTGCACATCAGGATGCGTGCTTCGGGGTGTCGACCCATGATTGTCCGTACAGCCTCGATGCCATCCATGTCTGGCATAGTGATGTCCATGGTTACAACCTCTGGGCGAAGCTCCGCAAACTTCTCAACTGCATCTCTTCCATTTACGGCTTCACCAATCACCATATGTCCGCCCTCTTCGAGGGTGTTCTTCAACATCATCCTCATAAATGCAGCATCATCTACAATCATGATCTTTGCCATGCACTTACCTCCCGTTTGCCTCGCGCACCAATGTCTGACGGATACGAAGGACGCGGCATCTGTGATGGATGGGCTGCTTACACGACAGCGATGCTGGAATCAAGGACAGGTGACGCATCCAAGAGACTGACAACACGGGAGTCGACGTACATGATGCCCTCTAGTTTCACCTTGGCACTTTGTTTCATATCTTCCGGGACTGGTTGAACCATGTCAGGCGTTACGTCGATGACATTTCGGGTTCCATCGACCATCAAACCAACACGAACCCCGTCCTGCCCGAGGATGATGGTTCGGGTCTGCTGCCCTGGTAAAAACGGACTTCGGTCAAAAAAGCGCCGGCCATCAATCACCGGGACAATGACACCCCTGAGATTCATTAACCCGCGAACAAAATCCGCCGTTCCGGGTAGCCTGGTCACAGCCTGGGGTCGTTCAATCGACTCCACAAATGAGATATCGAATCCATACGTTTGTCCATCCACTTCAAACAAGACGGCTTGTTCCATCCCGCTTCCTCCTTTAACGCAGCCAAGCGTGCGCATCGAGAATCAGCGCAACTCGCCCGTCGCCGAGAATTGTTGCCCCGGCCACCCCATTTGGGAGAGTTTTAAAATACGTCCCCAGGGACTTGATGACAATTTCCTGCTGACCAATGAACTCCTCAACCTCAAGCGCGAGCAACCTATCTCCCTTTCTGACCACCAACATGGGAGAACCGAGCCCGCGCCCACGATTCCTTTGTGCTTCCGTGTGAGAGTCTGCACCATGTCCCGCACCAAGTAAGGCAGGAAGGCGTACCACGGGAATGAGGTTGCCCATGAAGAGAACCATATCCATGTCCCGTACACGCTGAATCTCACTTTCATTCATCCGCACGACGTGCGCAATGTCCCCGAGCGGAACCGCGTACGTCTCCTCGCCAATTCCGACCAACATCGCGTGCATGATGGACAGAGTGAGTGGAAGCTCAATGATAAATCGCGATCCGCTGCCCAAAGTCGATTCAACGTGCACGTCTCCACCAAGGGACTGTATTTTATTCTTGACCACATCAAGTCCGACACCACGTCCTGAGATGTCCGATATCTTCTCCGCGGTGCTGAAACCCGACTGGAACAGTAGGTCGTACACCTGTTCGTCCCGAAGAGCTGCTGCCTGGGATTCCGACAATTGTCCATTTCGAATCGCTTTTTGTACAACCCGCTGACGGTCTATCCCGTGTCCGTCATCGGATATTTCAATGTAGACCTTATTCCGGGCCTGATAGGCCATCAACCTGATTTGCCCTGTCTCAGACTTGCCAGCTTGGATCCGCTCGGCAGGAGATTCAAGCCCGTGGTCGAGCGCGTTGCGAATCAGATGTACCAAGGGATCGCCAATTTCGTCAGCCAGCGTTCGGTCAAGTTCAGTATCATCACCTGAGACTTCAAATGTAACCTGCTTTTCTAACGACTTCGCCAAGTCCCGAACCATTCTCGGGAACCGATTAAAAACCGTCTCCAGCGGAACCATTCGGATTTTGAGCACAACATCCTGCAATTCCGAGCCAACACGGGACAGGTGAGACACGGTATCAGCAAGTTCGCTGTCTGCACGTTTTTGGGCGATAGATTCAAGACGTGTTTTGTCAATCACAAACTCGCTGAACAGATTCATCAGGGTATCGAGTTTTTCCAAATCTACGCGAATTGCGTGATTTGCGCGGCGTCCGCCATTACCTGAGGACGCGCCAGACCTCGCCTCGGAAGAAGATGAACGCTCGCCGACGTCGGTCGCAAACCGACTGTCCTTCGCCGCACCTTGTGCCCCCTCTGACTCTTGTGATGCCGCTTTCTGACTCGATTTCCCCGCCTGCGCCAAACCGGGCGCCTCTGGCGGTACAGTAGCTGTTGCCCCTGCCTCTATCTTTGCAAACTCGATGGGAGATATCTGAACACTGTCGATGTCTAGCATTCGTTTGATGGATGCAACCAGTGCTTCGGGGTTCATATCCGTAGCGAGAACAAATCGCAACTCAGAGCCGCATTCGCCCCCCTGAATCGCTTCTGCGGACGGTTCGGTGGCGAGAATTTCTCCGTTGTCACCGACGTCACGAAGGACCATAAACGCGCGCACCGCAGGCATCGGGCAGTCCGGCACCATCGAAACGACGGCTTCCAGCACTGGCATACCACTTTCCGCCACCGACTTTATGCCCCCGTACAAAGGGCCCCACCAGACGTCCAAGTTTGCTGCAGAGGCGGCGCTGCTGAGGGCCTCCCCGCGGGCCGAGTGCTCTTGTCCAGGGTGTTGTTTCGACGCGGCGTGCTGCGACTGCGACGGATTGAGAATAGACTCAAGCGCGGCAAGAGCAGTTGTTTCGTCGACGCCGGCATCCGTGCCTGTACTGGTGATAGCCTGAAGTTGAGCTTCGAGGGTATCCACGCATGCAAACAGGGCATCAATCACGGCACTGCTCGGTTCAAGCTGCCCATGGCGCATTGAGTCTAATCCATTTTCCATCTGGTGAGTAAGACGTGACATTCTATCAAACCCCATCGTCGCTGACATACCTTTGAGGGTGTGGGCAGCGCGGAAGACAGTTTGAATCACGTCCAAATTTGTAGACTTCTGTTCCAATTCCATGAGTCCGTTCGTCATTTCCTGCAGATGCTGTGAAGACTCGTCCACAAATAAGTCGAGATATTGCTCGTTCACCAAGGTACCCCCTGCCAGTCGGTTTACAAAAAAAACGCGGCCCGTAAGGGCCGCCAGGTTCCTTGGCAACCCGGCGGCCATAAACGCAACAATCGCGTCCTTAGACCCGTAGCTTTGCGTCCCAGCGTTTCCGCTGGTTTGCCCTGCGAGAATTGTCATCCGTCTCGTATGGTTAACTAGAAAGATGGTAGCATACCAAGGGATTTCCTACAACCAATTGCAGTCAGTGACGGTGACATATGACAGATACAAGAAATGACATATAACAGATACAAGAAATGACATGGGTCGGGTGCGAGAGATGCCATAGGGCAGGTACGAGAGATGACATAGGACACGTCCAAGAGATGACATGGGTCGGGTGCGAGAGATGACAGATACATGAAGCGATTGATGCTTTGTCAAACGAGACAACGATATTTGCCAGCGGCCATGGATGTGTGTCACGAATTCCCGGACGAGTGCGTCTATCTGTCTAGGAGCAAAAATTTGGAGGGGTGAGGGAATTGATGGTAAGGAAGTTAAGCAAGGGTTCAGCGCGGGGTCTTCTCCTTGCAACAGTCAGCATATCGGGGCTGGCAACGGTTCCGACGGCATTCGCAAACATCGCGTCGCCGCCAAAACTGAGTGCAAAGCAGGCGGAGCAAATTGCCGTTTCCACATTTTCAATCCCAACTACTTACACGCTACAAAGTGAGAACTATAACAGCAGCAACTCTCTCACGCAGCCATCAGCGTATTCGCTAAATTATCAAAGCACAGACTCGGCCATGAGAAGCCAATCCATTTACGTCACGATTGACGCGAATACAGGGACGGTTCTCAATTACAGCCGTCCGTCTTCAGACAGTCAGTTTGTTTTTCCTGCGCCGGTGTCCGCAAAGCAGGCACAGCAAATTGCGAATGGTTGGGCACAAAAGTTGTATCCCTCGCAATTTTCTAATGTGAAACCGTTGCCGTTAACTCCGAACGCCGGATCGCTGGTGGGTCCGACGCAGTATACTTACACTTACGAACGTGTCGTGAACGGTATTGCAGCTCCATTTAACGGTTTCTCTGTGACGATTGACCAAAACGGCAAGCTTGTTGGTGTGAGCGACAGTTGGACAAACTTGAACTTTCCGTCGCAGACAAAGGCTATCTCCCAGTCAGCGGCCAATTCTCTCTACCAAAAGGCTCTGACTTTACACCTTGAATATCAAACGGTGTATCAATCCGCTGGGAAGTCGTCTACTGAGCTTGTCTATCAAGGAACGCCGCAATTCTACCCCAACTGGTGGGGACAACAGTTCAACAGCACCAGTGTGATTGAGTTTCCCGTTATCAACGCGGCAACAGGTAGCATTGTCGATGCTACCGGATCGACCTACCAACCCGCAAAATACGCCCAGCCAAAACCACTCGTTCCCGGCGGGCCAACTGGGTTGCAGAACCCGAAACCTGTAAATTGGACAGAGCAACAGGCGCTCAGTTATGCACAAACCCTTTTCAACATTACGGGCAGTGATACACTCACCAGTGTAAATCAGTACACCAATCCGAGTGCCGATACAACCTGGAACTTCGGTTGGCAGAGAGCGAATCACATGAGCTTGCAGGTATCTATCGACGCGAAATACGGTTTCCTCACAAGCTTTAACCAATATCCGATGCAGCCTCAAAAGCCAGCCAGCAACAAAGCACCAAAGCTGACACAGGCGCAAATCGATGCCACAGTGACAGCGTTTGTCAAGAAAGCATTCGCGAACGATACCGGAGACCTGGGGCTTACCCAAAGTCCCACAAACGTTAATAACTCGAACGGGTTGAATACGTCGTACCAAATCGTTCGCTTAGTTGGGGGAATTCCTGACCAATCACAGAGCGGAAATGTATACGTCGACCCACAAACGGGTCTGATACAGAGCTTGTGGATGAACAACACTGCGCAGTCCACAGCCTCGTTACCGAGCATCTCCAAAGCGATGTCAGAGACCCAGGCTATCTCGAAGTGGATGCAAGCGCGACCACTTCAACTTGAATACCTAGAAACGCAGCCCCAACTTGCGTCGAAACTGGCCACAAACGGCAAAGTACCGAACCCGCCGGCGCAGCAGCCAGAGGTCCTGCTCACGTATGCTCCAATCGCCACCCAGAATTCCTCCGGCGCATTTAACGCGGTTACCGGGATGTTTGAGACATCGACAACGACCCCTTACACCGGGACGATTCAGGACATTAGCGGCGTCTCCGGGGCGGCCCAAATACAGCTTCTGGTCGACCGGGAACTGATGACCGTGGACAGTCAGGGTAACGTTCACCCAGGCCAGACAATGACGCACGCTGCGTTCATGAAGTTGCTCGTCGATGCACTTGGACTGCAAGGTCGTTACAATCCGCAAATACTGTCCAGCGCTGCTGCCAAATCTGCACTTGCAGGTGTACCGAAGAACGCTCCTGACTACCAGGAGATTGGCTCTGCGTACTCCATGGGCTGGATTCCCATGAATGAACCGTTCCAGCCAAACGCCCTCACAACACGAGATTATGCAGCTCAAGTTCTGGCTCGGGCACTTGGCTTCACGCCACTCCTAGCTCACCCCGAAGCCTTCCAGTTCTCCCCGAGCGATGTTGCAAGCATCACGAGTTCAGACCTTGCAGGGGATGCCCTCGCAGCTACACTTGGGATGTTGCCGCTCCAAAATGGCGCGTTTCATCCAAACAACGACATCACGCTGGCGGATACGGCGATAGCCGTCGTACAGGCAGCCGTGATTGAGGGAGAGCAAGGGCACCCCTATCCGCCTGGACCACGGCCACTAGGCTAGAACTGCCAGGTTGATGATGGTCAGATGTTGCGACTCCCAAATCGAATAGCGCGCCACCGGCGCGCTATTTCCTTTGAATCGACGATGCATAAGCGGCGTCCACCCACTTCGCCAATCCGGTGCTCCCTTGCGCATCCACGTTTTCACGCCTGTTTCACCACGTGACTTCCAAGTTCCATCGCGCCCTCAAGCTCTAGCTCCGTTCGAAGTTGGGCCGCCAATAACGAACCCGGAACGCGTTATTCACCCTATCCGAAACACGCTCAAGTGGAAATAACGCGCTCGTGGAGCGTTATTCACTGCAACGGATCAAAATAACGCGTTCACACGTGGTTATTGGCTCAAGGTCCGAGCATAGCGCTTCCACAGCACCCTATTTCTGCCGGCGCTATAGATTCGATGGGAAATAGCGCGCTCAGGGCGCGCTATTACTATTACAAATTACTTCGCAAAACCAAGGCCATGTCCACGTACGCTTACGCATCCACGGTGCGTAACCGCACCCCACCCAGGCGGCACGGCACGCACCAACTCACGGTTCCCGCTTACTGGCCCGGAAATGGGCCCGTGTGCACCAAAACCTCACTCGGGGCGTGATGCGACAGATAGCTGTACAATCGCTGGCGCGCCCCCATGTCTGAGGAATGTAAGTAAATTTCCCGCGGCCAGTGCCCCGTTTCCACAATCCACCGCGCGATTTCATCGGCAGTGTGGCCGTTGCCCAGGTGATAGTCGAGAGATAGCCGCACCACTTCAGTCTCCTCGAGCAGCAACACACACTCATCAATCGTTCGCACAACCGTGAATCCTGGCGGCGGCATCCGAAGGTCGTCGAGATACACGTCCAAAGAGTACGTTTGCTTCACGGCTCTCCCCATCCCCTCACCCGGCTCAATGTGGCTCAATGTGGACCAATCTGGACCAATCTGGACCAATCTGGACCAATCTGGACCAATGTGCCCTGATGCAGCCCAATCGCCAATGCCGTGCTGTACTAGTCTCTGCGTTCTGCAACAGCATTCGCAATTTGGGCACCGACAAGCGCGTTATGTTCAATGAGCCGTACGTTCGCGACCAGAGATTTGCCAACTGTCAAAAATTCCATTTGTGATAGAAGAAACGGAGTCACATCTTTCCCAGTTATGCCCTGCTCATCGGCGTGCGCCAAGGCTGTCTCGATTGCGCGTTGAATCTCCTGGCTGTCGAGTTCTGCATCAAGCGGGATGGGGTTTCCGACGAGCATGCCACCATGGAGACCGAGGCCCCACTTGACTCTTGCAATATCTGCAACCGCCTGCGCAGTATCTACGCGAAAGTTGGCTGGAAAACCGCTGTCTCGTGTATAAAATGCGGGGAACACATCGGTTTGGTACCCGAGGACCGGAACACCGTATGTTTCAAGCACTTCAAGAGTCAGTCCGATATCGAGAATGGCTTTGGCCCCTGCGCTAACCACAATGACATCTGTCCTCGCCAGTTCCTGTAAATCAGCTGAAACGTCCATCGTCCGTTCTGCACCTCTGTGGACACCGCCGATTCCGCCTGTCACGAACACCCGAATGCCAGCCAATTCTGCAGCAATCATGGTCGCTGCAACCGTTGTCGATCCGCTCTTCTTCATCGCCAACAGCACCGGCAAATCCCTGCGGCTGGCCTTGACCACGTCTTGTTCGTGAGCGAGCGCTTCAATTTCATCACTGCTCAAGCCTACGCGGATTTTCCCGTTACCAATACTGATTGTCGCGGGCACAGCCCCGGCCTGGCGAATGATGCGTTCGACCGACAACGCCGTCTCGACGTTGACGGGGTAGGGCATGCCATGTGTCACAATGGTTGTTTCCAGTGCGACGACTGGCCGTCCTTCATTGATGGCGTCCGCTACTTCTTCGCTTGGCTGCAGAAGCTCTCGGATTACTGCGTTCGTGTTCTGGGTCATGTTCTGGTCTGTATTTGCGTTCATGTTCTGGTTCATCACAATTGTCTTGTCTGTCAACACAAATCCACCGCCTACCGTTCAAATTCATCGCAAGATTACACATCCGCGCTTAGCACCGACTGGTCACTCGCAACAACCTTTGCCGCAAGTTCATGTCCATACTTCGCCGCCGCATCTGCGGCCAGCCCGCGCACCAGCCCGGACACAAATCCCGCCGTAAACGCGTCACCAGCTCCAGTCACGTCGACTGGACGGACTTTCACCGCAGCCAGTTCCCATACGTCTGCTGCGGTCACGACAACGGATCCGCTGGCTCCCCGGGTCGTTACTACAATGCTCGTACCGGCATCGGTCAAGCGCCGTGAAGCAGCAACAACGTCTTCAAACGACGATACAGGCATACCTGATAAGTGCGCGAGTTCATCTTGGTTCGGAGTAATCGCAAACAAGCCGGAGAGAAGACCCATCATCCGCTTTGCCTTGACAACGGAAACAGGTTCACACACCACGCGAATCCCCTGCTCCTTGGCCGATTCGACAACTGCGGTAAGACTGTCTGGCGTGAGATTCGTATCTACGCAAATCATCGAGATGTCTTTTATGTCGCTTATGGTCTGACGAATCAACGTAGGGGTGAGTGCAGTCATGATGGACATGTCGGATACCGCCGCGATAAGTTCTCCACGGACGTCGACGACAGCCAGATACGTGCCAGTGCGAAACCGTGACAACATGATTGTCGGTGAAGTGTCGACACCAGCTTTCTCCAAGTCTTCGCGAAGCCACGTGCCATCGACATCGGATCCAAGCGCGGTCATCAACGCTACAGATGTACCAACAGTCGCAAGACTTTGGGCAATATTTCGACCTACGCCGCCTGGACTTCTCCACACGACACCAGGGTTGCTGGTATAGAGGGTCAATGCATCGTCAGCGCGACCTTTGATGTCGATGTTCGCGCCGCCAATGACGAGGATCTTTTGCGGATGGTTCATGGCTGCCTCCCTATTGTGACCACTGCAAGTCTATAATAGCAGTATTATCAAAGGACCACGAATCCGATGAAGGGGGTGGCACCATGCCCGATCGCGCACGAATCCTCGTTGTTGATGACGAATCACGGGTTCGTTCAATGATTCACCAGTACCTGACCGCAGAAGGTTACGACGTCCTGACTGTGGGAACCGGGCAGGAAGCCTTAGATATTATCCGCCGTGAGGACGTACAGCTCGTTGTACTCGACTGGATGTTGCCAGGCGGCATGAATGGTCTTGAAGTGTGTCGCGAAATTCGCAAGATAAGCTCCATCGCGGTCATCATGCTGACGGCCAAGACCGAAGAGACGGACATGATTGTAGGACTTGAAATGGGTGCTGACGACTACGTCACCAAACCGTTTCGGATGCGGGAGTTGACCGCCAGAATTCGAACCGTTCTGCGGCGGACCAATCAAGGCCCGGAAACGTCTCAGCCAACCACACTCATCCGCGGCACCCTTGTCATTGAACCGGACAAGTTCATTGTCCGCAAAGACGGAGAAGATATTGTTCTGACGCCGGCTGAGTTTAAGATTCTTGTTACGCTCGCAACCCGACCCGGAGTGGTCTTTAGTCGGTTACAGTTGTCAGAGATAGCACTTGGCGATGACTACATTCACTATGAACGCAGCATCGATACGCACATTAGTCACTTGCGCAAGAAACTCGAAGCCAATCCTTCGCAACCGGAATATATTCAAACCGTGTACGGTGTTGGCTACAGGTTTGGAGTCCCTGTATGAGTGTTCGTCTAAGAATCTGGATTGCCATGGCCGGACTTGTCCTTTGGATGTCCGGCTGTTATCTAGTTATCTCACATATCTTTGCAGAGTCTCAGTTCCGGCACTTCACAACGGAAGCGAGAATCCAGTCGGCCACGAGTTGGACGCAGGTGATTGAACGCTACTACCAGCAACATGGTTCGTTCAACGGGATCGAAGATGCTGTCAAAGAATCGGTTGTCCAGTTTGGAACTGGGACGAGCCTTGAGGAGATTTCCATTCGGACACTGGATGGACGGCAAATCACCGATATCTCGATATCTCCATCTCCTCCCGACCCTGATGACACTTCGGGTGTCACGGTTCCCATCGTTGTGAACGGAAAACCGATTGCAAACGCAGTCGTATACGACCGTGTCATCGAAGGGCTCGAAGTTCTGCAAGAGACGACTCTGCGATCCGTTGCGACGGCCACCCTAATTGGCCTGCTTCTGACGGCTGTTATCTCCCTGGTGGCCGGAGGATGGCTCTCGCGATTGATTACAAAGCCACTTCGCAGCATCATGCAAGGCATCCGTCAAATCGGCAGCGGGAATCTCGAGACGACAATCAAGGTCCGCTCTCACGATGAATTCGCCAGGCTTGCAGGTGCCCTCAATGAGATGTCGCGGCAACTGTCAGACGCCGTTCAAACCCGCAAGCGCCTAGTTGCGGACGTGGCTCATGAGTTGCGCACGCCCATCACCATTATCCAGGGCCAGCTAGACCTCATTCAGGACGGACTGCAACCCGCAGAGCCGTCATCACTGTTGCCAATCCAGGACGAGGTCATCCGCTTACGCACCTTGATTGACGAACTCCATCAACTGGCCTTGGCGGAGTCTCACCAACTAACACTGCACAAGACAACGATTGAATTTGTCGAATGGGTCTCCCAGTTAACCGAAAAGTTCCGCGCCGAGGCTTTACTGCGCGACGTCGATATGACCTTTCACAGTCAAATTTCAGAAGCGTACATTGCTGCGGACAGTCATCGGCTGACACAGGTGTTTGCGAATCTCGTCAGTAATGCCCTTCGCTATACACCCGCAGGCGGTACGATTCAACTCGCTGTCTTTACTGAGCCAGGCAAATCCGACATGGTCAGCGCAGCTATCGCGGACACTGGACCGGGAATTCCACAGCAACAGGTTGAACATATCTTTGACAGATTCTACCGAACCGAAGAAGCCCGTTCCCGGGAGAGCGGCGGCCTCGGCCTTGGCCTTGCCATTGCCAAGGAACTCGCGGATTTACACGGCGGCAGCATTGAGGTTTATAGTGAACCAGGGCACGGATCGACATTTACCGTCACCCTTCCCCTGATACGTCGAATTGAAGGGGAATCCACAACTTCTTGATATTTACTCCAAATTGAGTCAAGACTCGGCCTGTACACTTTGAACCAAGGCTAGGTTCGGACATGTTAATTTATGGCCGAGCCGGTACATGTTGCTTTAAGACCGGCCCTGCGCAGTTTGGGCCGTGACCAGGTATGTACACTTTGGCCGCCATCAGGCCTGTACACTCGTCAGCCAAGAGATGCACCAGGGGTGTGTTTCGGCATTTGGCCTGACTCTGTGGGCATTGACTCAGGAGGAAATGACTTGCCGCCGTTGCATCCACTGATTATTCACTTTCCCATCGCTTTGTTTGTCGTCGCAGTCCTCTTTGACGGCATCACGGCGTTCACACAAAAGGACAGTTTAATCCCCGCTACCCGCTTACTCTATCTGCTTGGTTACCTCGGGACCCTGGCCGCTTTAATCACAGGTGATATGTTAAAAGACGAACGGAGTGCCATGCTGCCGCATGGCTTACTCACACTTCACGAATGGCTGGCGATTACGTTCGCCATCTGGTTTTCCGTGCTGCTGGTTTTCCGACTCCGTAAGCACTGGTACCCAAGCAAGCCATATGCAGTGGTTGCCGTAATTGGCCTTGGCTTACTCGTTGCCGTTGGACATACGGGCGGCAGCATGGCTTGGCCCAGTCTGAAGGGCAGCGTCGCGCTCTCAGGCAGCACCAAATTGGCGGTGGCGGCAAACGATGGTGCAACGAACGCGGCGAATGTAACGTCAGCAGGAGCAACGGGGAGCGGGGCCGGTACTGGTGGTGGTGCGTCAGGCTCCGGAGCGAAAACCGAGGCGGCGTCGGGCAGTACAGCGGGGTCTGGAGCGAAAACCGGGGCGGCCTCGGGCAATACAGCAGGCTCCGGAGCGAAAACCGGCGCGGCCTCGGGCAGTGCGGCAGGCTTCGGAGCGAAAACCGGGGCGGCCTCGGGCAGTGCGGCAGGCTCCAGGGGAGGAACCAAAACATCCTCCACTCCATCATCTTCATCGACAGTGAGCAGCGCGTCGACCGCTTCACAACATCTGTATCAGTTAGGTGCACAGTACTTCGTTCAAGACTGTCAGACGTGCCACTCGCTGAATATGGCCGAGCAATACTTTGGTACTGACTCGAAATCGCAATGGACACAAGTGGTTGAAACGATGCAATCTTACGCCGGTGGCGCGATTTCAAACAACCAAGCACAGGCCATCATCGAGTACGTCTCACAGCAGAAGTAGCCGCGAGAAACCGCTGTATGCGGCAGTGTGGTCGACGTGGATGGGATATCTTGGAGGCACGTAGACATCTCACAAGGGCCGCTCCGCTTGAGGGCTGTTCTGGACGTCGCCCGGCCCTCTACGTGTCTGCTCGTTCGTTCCGCGCAAGAATTCGTACGCTATCTAAATTCCGCGTAATCTAGTAGTTCTCCGGATACTTTGAAAACCGCTTGTCCTCGTTCAAGTCTGATATCCTGACCATGTCTTCGTCCGCCAGCTGGAAGTCAAAGACATCAGCATTTTCACGGATTCTAGCCGGCTGAATTGATTTCGGTATGGTCACAACCTTATTTTGCAAGTCCCAGCGCAGGACGATTTGCGCAGGAGTCTTTCCATATTTCTGTGCAATCTGAACGATGGCCTCCTGATTCAGGTTTCCTTTCATGAGAGGACTCCAGGCCTCTAGCTGAATATCATGCTGCACACAAAACTCATGAAGTGAATTTTGTGTCAGCAGCGGATGGTACTCGACTTGATTTACCGCCGGTGGAATGTTGGCGATGCTCTGCAACGGTTCTAGATGCCTCGTCTGAAAATTGCTGACGCCAATGGCCCGGACGAGGCCTTCGTCGTGTAGTTTTTCAAAAGCTCTCCAGGTCTCAGTAAGTTTCTCCAAGTTTGGCCAATGAATCAGATACAAATCAATGTAATCAAGCCCCAATTTGTTTCTGCTTTCCTCAAAAGCTGCGAGTGTCTTCTCATATCCTTGATCACTATTTCTAACTTTTGTCGTTACAAAAATCTCATCTCGGGCAATACCGGATTCTCGAATCGCCTTACCTACCCCAATTTCATTTTCATACCCAGCTGCTGTGTCAATAGATCTGTATCCTGTACTTAAAGCATGGAGAATGGAGGCTACGACATCCTCACCGTCCCGCGGTACTCCTTGCCAGACTCCCAGCCCCATCCAAGGCATGCTTACGCCATTGTTGAGCAAAACAGAGTCAGAGATAGTGCTCGCTGTCATGTAGAAATCCTCCTCGTTTTTTAATTTCATTTTTAAATACCCCATGGGGTAAACGAATAGGGATAGGGAACATAGCGCTATTGGTGTCGTATCCCCTCCCGGTTTGCCGCTGAAATGGCATTGGGTTGAGGAGTACAGGAGACCCTCTGTCTTCAGGATATCAGCTGCGGCGGATGGGTAGTTGGTCACCAGGATTCAATACCGGAATGTCGTCCACTGTAAACGTATTCGGATACTTGAACCCGGAACCCGTATTCAAAAGCACAACTCGCTCGTGCGGGCGAATCCAGCCATCCTCTACCAGCTTGGCAGCGGCTGCGGCGGTTGCGGCACCCTCAGGACATACAAACAGGCCTTCCTCGCGGCTCAGGCGTTGTTGCCATAGCAGAATTTCCTCATCGCTGACGGAAACAGCGCACCCACTGGTTTCCCGAATTGCCTCGAGCACGAGAAAATCGCCGAGTGGTTTCGGAACCGTAATGCCATACGCGACGGTGTGAGCGTTGTCCCAGAACTGCGATACCAGCTTATCTTCGTCGTACGCTTTGACAATGGGCGCGCACCCGCTGGCCTGAACCGCTACTAAGCGAGGTAGACGACCTCCCTCAAGCCACCCGAGCGAGCGAAGTTCAAGCATTGCTTTGTAGATCCCGATGAGCCCTACCCCACCGCCGGTTGGATAGATAATGACGTCCGGTGCATCCCACGCAAAATACTCAGCGATTTCAAATCCCATGGTCTTTTTGCCTTCCAACCTGTACGGTTCCATCAAGGTTGCGGTATCAAACCAGCCATACTCCTTTACGGCATCGCTGGTTATCTGACCTGCATCACTGATGAGGCCCCGAACGAGGTATAAGTCCGCTCCACTGGCTGCACACTCCTGCTGGGTGATGGACGTAGCATCCTCCGGCATGACGATGCATGCGGTTATTCCAGCCCTTGCAGCATACAATGCCCATGCAGCCCCTGCATTGCCGTTCGTTGGCATGACAATCGTTCTGATGCCAAGCTCGCGTGCCCGAGAGATACCAACGGCTGCACCTCTAGCTTTGAAGCTGCCTGACGGGGTGAGCCCCTCGTCCTTCAGGAAGAGACTTTGCAAGCCGAGGTAGTCGCCTATGGTCGAAAGCGGTATCATCGGCGTCATTCCTTCACCCAAAGACACAATGTTATCTGCTTTCTGGACCGGAAGGAGTTCGTGGTAACGCCACAGAGAGCCGGGTCTTCTCGCAACCGTCTCCGGGCGCAAATGGCGCATGGCGAGTTCGAGGTCGTAGCGAGCGAGTAACGGGCCACCACACTCACACACATTCCATGGTTGGTTTGCCTCGTAAACCTTGCCGCATTTTGAGCATTCCAGGTGGGATAGGTAACTGTACGGCATCAAACCCGCCTCCCTAACATTTCTCTGTATGCAATCTCAGTCGGCTGTGACTGGCTCCATTTCCCCGAAACCGAGCTTATTCTTACCGTTGCTTTTGGACCAATACAGCCCCTGATCCGCCATGCGGAACAACACGTCCGCTGACTCCCCAGGTATGTATGTGTGAATTCCAATGCTGACTGTGACATAATGACCAGAAAAATCACACTCGGCTACGTGTCGTCTGAATGTCTCGAGGACCTGCACAAATTGCTCGTGTGGCAATTCAGTGCCCACAGCAACAAATTCCTCTCCGCCATACCGGGCTACAAAACACGTCTCCGCGAGTTCTGCCGACATGTGACTTGCGAAATCCTTCAAGACACGGTCACCGACATCATGTCCGAAGGTGTCATTAATGTGTTTAAAGTCATCAATGTCAATCACGGCAAGGTGTAGTGCGATATCATGTCGGGTGCACACCTCGACCAGACGGTTTACATGATCACGAAAGGCCGACCGATTGTACAATTCAGTCAGAGAATCAAACTTTGACATGCGCTGCATCCATACGTTTTGCATCATTAAGTCTTGCCGGGCTTCAATACTTTGCCTGAGCGATTGAGACAGTTCCCGACCCCGACTCACAATCATAAACCCCACTGCGGCAGCCACGGTCAGCAACCCCAAAATGACAAACCCGTCCATCAGGCTGATTGTATGGTTTGGCCTGTACACCAAAACATCAAGCAGTCCGAACTCCAATAGGCTCATGGCGCTGGCAGCTATGATAATGTCTCTGCGGAGATAAATGGTCGAAAACATCATGGGTATGATAAGGAGTCCTATCGGACTGACTAGGTCGTACAGTGCAGCGGCAACAATGTAGACTGCGATGTACATACCGATGACAAGAAAAATTGGTAGCCTCGTTGGAAACTGCCGTGAAGCAATCTGGAGTGCACCGACAAGCAAAATGAGGATGGGTACTGGGTGTACAACAACCCTTAACAACAAGGGGTCGCGTGCTGCACTAGACTGTGTCATGCCAGCTGTCACCGCAAGGGCCGTGTACAGACCAACGGCAAACCAGAAGAGATACAGAAATCTCTGGTTCCATCGCCGTACAATCTCAATTTCGTTCACATTTACACCCCAAACCGAACTCTCTCGTCTCTATTTGTTTTGTATCCGGTCTCGTATGAGTTACCCCAATTAATCATAGTGTGCAACAGGAACAACAAACTGTCTACAATAAACCGCTGGATATTCGCAGGTTTCTCTAGATTTCCTATTCATTCCATCGCCAGTTCCTCCCCGGAACGGACCGCCTATGGTGAATCTCGCAAAATGAACAATTGTAGACATCTTCAGGGGCAAAAAGCAACCAGGGTCGCCTTTGCACTCTCAGCGGAGTGCTCAGGACAACCCTGGTAACTTTGTTTATCATCACGTTGCAGGCTATGATTGCGAATCCTGCTGAGAATCTTGATGCGAATCTTGCTGGTATCCTAGCTGAACATCTTGCTGTGACTCTTGCTGTGACTCTTGCTGTGACTCTTGCTGTGACTCTTGCTGTGACTCTTGCTGTAACTCTTGCTGTAACTCTTGCTGTAACTCTTGCTGTAACTCTTGCTGTAACTCTTGCTGTAACTCTTGCTGTAACTCTTGCTGTGACTCTTGGTGCGCGTTCTGCTGAAATTCTGGCTGTTACTCTAGCTGTTATCTTGCTGCGAATGAAGGATCAGATGATGTCAAGATGTAAATTACGTCTGCGTATCCGTTCTGGTCCCTGGCTCAGACGGCTGACTTGTCAAGTGTGTCGTTAGCCTACAACGTTGATGGTACCCATCATGTAACCCTGGTGTGTCATCGAAAAGCTCTGCATACCGCCGTCACATTGAATCGTGCACTGCCATGTGAATGCACCAGTCTTGGTCGGCGTGAAGGTATATGTGGTCACGGTCGGGACGCCTTCTTTGCTGGCACCCTTCCAGACTTGGCTGATGCCAAGGCCAGGTGAGAACAAGCTGTGGTCACCGGTATCGAAATTGGTGACGGTCAGGACGACCGGGATTCCTTTTTGAACGGTGAAGTCTGCTGGCGAATACGAATCATGCAGTTTGCCGTCGGCTGCTGCGTATTGCAAGCCATCCTTAATCGTCAGGTCGATGTACTGTTTGTTGGTGCTTTGCGGCAGGACGTGCACGGTACCCATCATATAGCCATCATGCGTCATCGAGTAGCTTGTCATACCGCCATCACACTTGTCAACGCACTGCCATTTGAAGTCTCCTGCCTTAGACGGTGTAAACGTAAAGGTCGTGACGCCAGGTACGCCGTTCTTCGTGGAACCCTTGGCTTGAACATTCAGGCCGAGGTCTGCGCTGCTAAAGCTGTGCTCGCCGCTGTCATAGTTGTAAATTGTCAGCTTGACAGGAACACCCTGGACGACATTCAGGTCTGTCTGTGCGTAAGTATCATGCATCTTACCATCTGGGCCAAGGCGGTTGCCTGGGAGAATCGTCAGGTCCATTTCTTGACTCTTCAGTGCTGTTGCCGTCGTGCTGCTGTCCGCAGTCTGGCTGCTGTTTGATGCCGATGGGCTCGCGCTGTTATCAGCCTGATTGCTAGTCTGCGTAGGCGATGTGGTTGGAGCTGCTGTATTGTTTGACGGGGCTGCTCCGCAACCTGCAAGAATGAGTGCTGATAAGGCCATTGTTGCTAAAAGAGTTTTTTTCACTTTGACCAACTCCCTTTATTTTCTTAAGCACATTCTCATTATCAAGCCGCTCCCGGTTTGCACACAGGTCAAAGCAGATGATCTGTGCTTTACAGATGGGACTATTTCTCTTCTCAGATCGTAGTAGCTCACATGGCGCATTACAGGCTCAAACTATACGCGCCGACTAGTTCGCCTGTTGCGTCTGGCTCCTGAAACGGACTAGTACATACTGCACCAAACAGACTAGTTCATGAGTGACAGAGCGCACTTTGGACGAAAAAACCGTAAAGAGGCGGGCTTGGCATCCGCCTCTTTACGGTCGTCGGTTATTCAAAAAAGGAGGGGGTGAGTGGAACTTTCAAACTGCGGCCAGACTTCACGGGAGAACCTGGTGCCATGTTGCGAAATGAGAGTTATGAATGAGAAATCATGTCTCTTCCTCATGAAGTCTGGCTTTCATTTGATTAGCTCATACCTATTCTCTAGCAGCACAAGGATTCAAAACAGGTCAATGGAGACTGTATTGAGAATCAGATGGACTAGTCCATTCCGACGAATTCATGACTTCCCTTCTTTTGGAACATTCAATATGAGTGGCGCCTGGTAGTTGATTTCGGCGCTCTAATCGCTCCATTCAAATCTTTCCCAAAACCATGCTATAACTCGGGATGTGTAAACTTTACGCATCGCCGCATCTAATGAATCACTTCTCAATGTTACACTCGGTAAAGTCAACTCCACCCCTAAAGGGCTATTCTATTCATTGGTTGCAATGTTGAGCTGACTACGCTCTACCTGTAACATCTGAGAAAACAACGAATTTGGTCTCATCGTCAGCTCGCGATACGTTCCCTGCTCCACAATTTTCCCGTTTTGCATGACCACGATGGCATCCATGCGTTCAAGTCCCGTTAGACGGTGCGTGATGTACAGCACGGAACGCTCCTTTGCAGCAGTCCATATCGCATCCAAAAAGCGCATCTCCGTCATAACATCGAGTCCTCTGGTAGGTTCATCAAGCAGGAGAATCGGGGCATCCCGCAGCATGGCGCGTGCCAAGGCAAGGCGTTGTCTTTCACCTCCGGAAAACCGCATACCATCCTCACCAACTAGTGTCTCAAACCCTAGTGGCAAGTTCTCAATCACATCTCCCGCCTGGGCGATGCGAACCGCCTGACGCAATTCTTCAAGATTCGCTCCTGGCCTCGCAAGACGGAGGTTATCGGCCACAGAGACATGGAACAGAAACGCGTCCTGCGTGACCACCGCAAACAGGTTTCGAACTTCCTCATCCGTCATCGAGGATGTATCCAGTCCATTAGCAAAGACCTGTCCTTCATACGGGCAAAGGCGTAGCATGGCGTTGATGAGTGTCGACTTCCCCGATCCGCTTTCACCCACGACAGCCACCCTTTGAAGCGGCTGGATCCGGAGGTGAACCCCGTCGAGAGCCGGAGATTCCTCCGGAGTGTAGCGAACACGCAAGTTTTTGACTTCAAGCGTCGGTGGTATGCGCTTTGCAGTTGGCTTTGCAGTTGGCTTTGCAGTTGGCTTTGCAGTTGGCTTTGCAGTTGGCTTTGCAGCCCACTTCTCTTGCACCACCGTTCCACTGCCACTGTCATTATCACCCGGATAGACTTGAAACGTATCTCCTACCGCATCTCCTACCGCATCTCCCACCGCATCTCCTGCCGAATCATTCTGCACTAAATCGCGAATACGCTTTGCGGCAGCGTTCGTTTCCGACAGTGCTTGCATTGCAGCAGGCAAAGGCATCACGGCCTCAAAGCTGGCCAAAACAATAAACAAAAGTGACGGCACTTCGACTCCCGCGACGCGGTGCATTCCCACCAAGGGAATCAGCAGAAACAAAGTCAACCACAGCGACACGTTGGTGATGAATACAAAGGTACCCACCCCAACGCTGGTGATTGCACTTTTCCGGCGAAATGCATTCGTGAGTTGCTTCTGCTTCGCTTCTAGGTCAGCCATGTACGCCTCAGCTCGACCGTCGACTAAGAGCTCGGTCATTCCACTCAGCGCATCCCCGAGTTGCGCTTGAAATTTCGTTCGTACTGAAACTTGCGTGACCCCCGCTCGATGTCCAAGTTGAAGGCTCAGCCAGGGGACAAGCCCTCCAGTTAATGCATAACAAACGCCAAACAGGACTGCTGCGAATGCACTGTAACGCGCAATCAGTACAACGGACATCAGCCCAACCAAGATGGCGACCAGCGGTGGTGCCAAGACATTGAGGTACAAGTTCTGTAAGGATTCGACATCCGTGACTGCCGCCGCCAGAACATCACTACTCCGATGGTCTTGAAGCAGCGTCCATCGTGCACGTTCGATTCTGTCATAAAACCACACTCGTACCCTGGCGAGGATGCGAAAAGTCACGTCATGCGAAGTCAATCGCTCTAGATAACGAAAAACACTGCGGGATATGCCAAAAAATCTCACGCCCACAATCGGCGTCCAAAGCAACAGGATGGTCGCCGGATGAAGTGCAGCTGCTGCAATGAGATATCCGGAAGTTCCCATCAATCCCACGTTGGCGGCAATCGCCAGAAATCCGAGCAAGACAGCAAATGCCAATCTCGCCTTATACGGCGCTAAGAACCGAAGTAACCAAGTGAAGTTCTTCACAGACCTGCCTCCTCATCGAAAGCTCGCCACATCCTTGCGTAGGTCCCATTTCGCCGCAGCAGTTCTGGATGGGTGCCAATTTCCACGCTTTTGGCGTCTTCAATCACAACAATCAAGTCCGCCTGCTGCACCGTCTTTAGCCGATGGGCGGCGATTAAGGATGTTCTGCCGCGAAGGACAGAAGCGAAAGCCAATTGTAATGCGTGCTCGCTCGCAACATCCAACTCGGCTGTAGGTTCATCCAGGCAGACGACAGCAGCGTCTTTGAGCAAAGCCCGAGCTATCGCCATCCGCTGTGCCTGCCCGCCGCTCAACCGGACGTCTTCTCCAAGCGGCGTCTCGTAGCCTTGTGGTAATCGCCGGACAAACTCATCGGCTCGTGCAGCTATTGCCGCCTGACGTACCTCTTCATCGTTGGCTTCTGGACGAGCCAGCCGAATATTATCTGCGATGGTCCCGGGAAACAAGTGTGTGCGCTGAGGGACGTAGGCTGTATGCTCGCGCCATTCTACTAAGTTGTCAGAGGTCAACGGGACACCGTTGATAAGAACCCTTCCCCCTGTCGGCGCGGCAAATCCAAGCAACACGTCGAACAGACTGCTCTTGCCGGACCCGCTCGGGCCAACAACGGCGACTGCTGCACCCTTCGGAACTGTGAAGCTAACGTTTTGCAAAGCAGCCTCATCAGAACCAGGATATATGAAGGAAACGTTCTCAAATGTGATAGATACGCCATCCTCCAGAGACAGTTGCGCCCCCTCAGATGCATCAATAGGTAGATTTTGTGATGCCGTCATCGCTGCCTCCGTATCTGTGACAGGCATGACAAGTCCTGGCGGTATGGTGTCGAGCACAGAAAAGATGCGATTTGCAGCCTCGATGCCGTTCATGCTTGCGTGAAATTGCGTCCCAATCATCCGAATCGGTTGATAGAACTCTGGTGCTAGCAGCAAAACAAAAAAAGCGCGATGAAAATCGATGTGTCCATTCAGGAGCCGCAATCCTAACAAAACGGCGACTACTGCCGTGCTTAAGGTTGTGAGCAGTTCGAGAACAAGCGCGGACAAAAACGCCACACGCAGAGAGCGCATGGTTGCCTCTCTATAGGCGTCGGTCATCTGCCTGATGATGTTCACTTGGACTCGACTGCGGTTGAACACCTTGAGCGTCGTTAATCCGCGAACGACATCAAGGAAGTGTCCGCTAAGGAGTGACAGAGTCCGCCATTGGCGTTTCGCAATTGCGTCTGCTCCCTTGCCAATCAAAATCATGAACAAGGGGATGAGCGGTGCAGTCACCGCGAGGATGAGTGCTGACCAGATGTCAGTTCCGACAACCATACACCAGACAGCGAGTGGCAGTAAAAATGCGTGAAACATCTGGGGCAAGTACTTGGAAACGTACACATCAACCTGCTCGACACCTGTGACGGCAGAATTCTGCAACTCACCCGCTCGTTCAGTGCGCAAATACACCGGCCCAAGTGCAAACAGATGGCGAACCAAACGCATCCGGAGGTCGTCCCGGATGCGAATGGAGACTTGCGATGCAGCGTTGTCAGCGACTCCAGTGGACACCGCCCGGAGAATAACGACGGCAAGCAGCCAAAGAAGGGGTGTCATGAGAGCGGATCGGCCAAGTCCACGCAGAAATACATCTGTCACCAGATTCGCGAGCAAGACGGCCTGCAGAATCATCAGCAGGCCGCTCGCAAAGTTGAGCGCCACAACCGTGGCGAGGCGCGTTGTGAGGTTCGGGAATCGGGCCAACCAGGGTCGAATTGGCATTAGTAATCGAGGTGATCCGACAGATGCACCCGCCGCCGAAACACCCAGTACGTCCAAATTTGGTAAGCCAGCACAATCGGTACCAAGGTGAGGGCCACAATCGTCATCACCTTGAGGGAATAGGTGTTGGACGCCGCGTTATAGATGGTCAAACTCCAATTCGGGTTGAGTGAACTGACCATGACCCGCGGAAACAGATCCATGAACACCGTGACAGTGGACAGTGCGATGGTCAGCCCTGTCATCGCAAATGCCCAGCCGTCATGTCTGGCGCGAATGAAGTATTGCACTGAGAACAGCGCGAGACCTGCGAGGATGGGGACTGGCCCGGGATCTACCCCGTGCCGCGTGAACATATCCGTATCAAAGTAGCTGAGGACAACGAAAAACAGCATCAAAACAGTTGTCCACGCCCCGACCGCAAGTCCCACACTTCGAGCCCTTTGCTGCAACTCGCCCTCGGTTTTCAAGGACAGGAACAGGGAGCCGTGAAGAACGAACAGCAAAATCATCGCTGCTCCGCCCACTACTGAGTAGGTATTAAGAAGCCCCCAAAAGGAACCTACGTAGTTCATCTTCGCATCGATTGGCACACCCCGCATCAGATTGGCGAGTGCAACCCCCCACAAAAGCGGAGGTAACAAGCTGCCTCCAAAGATGATAAAGTCCCACGTACGGCGCCACTTTGGATTATCATACTTACTCCGAAACTCAAACGCGACACCGCGCCCAATCAAAGCAACAAGAAGCAGAAACAAAGCAAAGTAAAAACCGCTGAAGAGTGTCGCATACCAGTTCGGAAATGCAGCAAACATTGCCCCCCCAGCTGTTAACAACCAGACTTCGTTTCCATCCCAGAACGGTCCAATGGTGTTGATGATGACTCTTCGTTCAACATCGTTTTTGCCCAGGAAAGGCATTAGAATCCCAATTCCGAAGTCAAACCCTTCGAGAAAGAAGAAGCCAATGAACAGCACTGCGATAAGCATGAACCACAGTATATTCAGGTTCATTCCAGTCCCTCACTTTCTTTCCTCGCATGGATACGCAAGCATTTTTCGCATCTAGCATTTTTCACATTAAGGGCTATCCAAACCATCTCTGGCAACGCATTAAGCTTGATGACAATGGCGACCATCCCTCGGGATGGTCAGAGTTACAACGGAGCAATGGTTGGCTGCGAATGGCTGACCGTCGGTGCGCTGGTTGTATCAATACCTTCTTTGACGTAGCGGACAATAAGCATCACGTCGAGCACGGCAAGAATTCCATAGATAAGCGTAAATCCAATCAGCGATGTCAGGACCATTCCTGCCGAGACCGTGGGGGACACACTATTTGCCGTTTTTAGCAAACCAAATACTGTCCATGGCTGACGGCCTATCTCCGTCATCACCCACCCCATCGTGTTTGCCAGGTAGGGCAAGGCAATAGCTGGGACTGCGATGCGAAGAAGCGCTTTCCTGGTTGTGAGTTTGTTGCGAACGACTGCGACTACACTCCAGATACCGAGTAGAATCATTAATCCACCGGCAAAGACCATGATGCGGAAACTCCAAAAGGTTGTCCGAACTGGCGGAATGTAATTGCCAGGCCCGTACTTCTGAACGTACTGTGCCTGTAACTGATTGATACCCTCCACACTGCCGTGCAACTTGTTGTACGACAAAATGCTTAACATCCCAGGAATTTGTACCTGCATCGAGTTGGTGTGAGTTTGCGGATTGATGCCCGCAACCAGTGTCCATGGTGCGACGTCAGCGCTGGTGTTCCACAGAGCTTCTGAGGCAGCCATTTTCATGGGCTGGCTATGCACCAGATGCTGGGCCTGTGCGTGCCCAACTAAACCTACGAGAATGCTGGATACCAAAGCAACGACAGCAGCTATTTGAAATGACCGCTTAAAAGCCTCTGGCATCTGCTTGCGAAGCAGTTGCCATGCACTGATGCCAAGAACAAAAAATGCGCCTGTTGCCATGGCACCTAGCCACACATGAGGAAATTCGAGCCAAAGTTGTTTATTCAGAATGAGTGCGCCGAAACTTGACATTTCCGCGTGCCCGTTCTTAACCACGTATCCCACAGGTTCTTGCATAAATGAGTTCGCCGTGAGGATCCAGAAGGCAGAAATCGTTGTTCCGATAGCTACCAACCATATCGCGGTTAGATGTACGCGCTTTGATAAGCGATCCCACCCGAAAATCCACATCCCGAGAAACGTGGACTCTAAGAAGAAAGACGCCAAGGCCTCAACGGCTAGTGGAGCACCGAAGACATCTCCGACGAACCTCGAGTAATCCGACCAGTTCATGCCAAACTGGAATTCCTGAAGAATCCCTGTCACGACACCAACTGAGAAGTTGATAAGAAACAGCTTCCCCCAGAACTTCGCCATTTGTTTGTACGTGTCATCATGTCTCGATACGTACATCGTCTCCATGAAAGCAATCATAAATACCAAGCCAATCGACAGCGGCACGAAGAAGAAGTGGTAAATTGTCGTAATACCAAACTGCCATCGTGCTAGAACAAGATTGCTCATCCCCGTAACTCCTTTCAAGAATCGACAGTGGCACACAGCGGCTGGTCGACCGTGCGGTGTACCGACGAGGCCGCTCAGTGTTCACACATATATTCGCTATGTTGCTGTGATGGGTTCAACGCCAAGTGGACTATTTTTCGCGTAGTTCAAGGAACGTTCACACTTCGAACACTAGTTGTTCACATCTTGACCGCGGGCCAGTCAGATGTTGTATCGGATGTTGTATCGGGGGGGACTTCTTATGAGATAACGCGTGAGATAACGCGCTCACAGCGCGTTATTTCCACTCATCCTAACGAGCAGGCTGCGAAATAGTGCGTTGCCAAAGCGTTACCTTTCCAAACCGGGCCGCATAGCAAAAATAGCGAGTCCGTGACTCGCTATTTAGAACCTCTTATGAGATAACGCGCTCACAGCGCGTTATTCCCACTCATTCTAACCAGCAGGCTAGGAAATAGCGCGTTGCCAAAGCGTTACCTTTCCAAACCGGGCACAAACGCGAAAATAGCGAGTCCGTGACTCGCTATCCTCATTATCTAAGGTGATAACTTTTAAGCCCCACGGCATACCAGACTCGCTTACTTTAACGTAATCTCCTGGATTCCAGCCTGACCGTTATCATCCACTACCGCAAAGATGTGTGGCGTCCCGGATGAAACGGACATCGCTACATTCTGTGCGTAAACATTCGCCAACTTTACTTGCTTCCACTCGGCCACCTGTTGCAAGTCCTTGTTGTACGCTGTGACACTAACCACGGCAGGATTTTTGGGGTCTCGTGTAAGCGTGTAGACGGTGCCTTGTGGACTAACCTCAAGTAACTGTGGCAAGGCCGGTAACGTATGTTCAATCGGCTTTCCACTGCTGTCAGTAATCAGCTGCGTATTCACCGGAACACTGTTCGCGCCTGTGCTTGTTTGGGAGGTAACTTTACCGACTTGATATACATCAAGCACGTGAACTCCTACCTTGTTCGTTTGAATCTCATAGAGGCGTGAAAGTCCTGTATCATATGCGTAAAGTGCGCCTGTAAATTGACTTATCGAGGTCGTCATGACCTGTGGGTTCGAAGATGAGGAAGGGAGAAAGAGATCATAGCGGGCGCCACCTGCAGGTGCTCCGTACGGCAGGTGAAGGGTTACAGCCCAGCCTCCATCGACACTGATGGGGAAGTCACCGCCCACCCAACCTTTATACAGGTTTTGCTGTGTGGTAATCTGACCCGCACTGTTCCATCGCACCATAAATGCGCTGCTATTAAACCTGTCGACAACACCCAACTCATTACCAGCCAAATATCTTGACCAGTTCCCATCGTTTGAATAGGGAGCGAGACTATAGACCGGTTTGTCGAGCACAACCCACTGGCCGCCTTGTGCAATCGACGTATAAATCTCATCCCCGTGCACGTATGACTCCCACGAAACGTACACCGTGTTCCCGACTTCCGTCACATAGATGCTGTCGTTGTAAAAGTTAAACAATCCAGCCGGATCAAATGATCCACCACCCATCGCCACACCTGCAAAAGATGTCCCTTGGGTCCCTGGTCCATTTCCATTCGCTGACGCAAGGGTAATGTTTGATGTCGTAGGCTGCGCCGCCCCCCCCGTACTGTTGCCTGCCGATCCGTTGACACTCTTGCCCTTCGTTGCAGTTCCACCGCCATGTACGAGTTGTTTCAGCCCTGCATTCGGACTGCATGCCGTCAGTCCGAAGCTAGCAGCGATTAAAACAGACAGCGCAATTGCCCGTCTTCTATCGTATCGCCGTTGTTTCAACGGTCCATTCACCTGTCTCTCATTCAAGCATTCGTTGACTCGTCGAGATTCCTATGCAAACTTCTACCTCTCTTGTCAAAATCCCTGTCTGTTATGAAAATCTAACCCACGAATGACGATATACAAACAAACCCCGCCTGTTCTGAAGCTCAGGCGGGGATGTGGCGCTCTTTCGGTCATGAAGTAAAATCAGCAAGCTCTGACAGTTTGCACGAAGATTGGCGTGAGCGTTACCACAAGAATCCTCCTGCAAGCGCCCCCAAAGACAGTCCGGCTAAGGCGCCGAAGGCAAAGTAGGACCCTGGATAATATACGAGACGTGCATCGGCACCAACCTCATGGGCTGACTCTCCTGACACAATGTCTTGATGGGAGTTGCCCTCATATGAAACATATCCAGGCTGAATGCGACGCTGCTGCAACATATAAATCCCGTGCGGTGCAACGTTCATCAAAGTGCCCTGATATACAGTTCCATTCAGGTGGTGCACAGTCACGTTACGGCCCACCCACCCCCGGCATTGGTAATACAAGGGATGATACACTGCTGACGACCTCCTTTCGTATTCACCCCCATCCTATGTCCATGGTATTTGGTCCGGGGCGGTATTCGCCTGTGTCCATTCGCCTTGGCAAGCCTGGTTTTTGTCCCTAGAAAAGTGTCCGGGAACGGGGAACATATGTCATCTCGGGTCTTCAATCCCCGGTCTTCATCCCCGGTTTGCGACCTCCCATCCCCGGTGCCGGATTGCAAGGCAACCAACCTACTTCGGATCCTTTTTTAGCCCTACAGTTGGCTCGCCCTTCACAGCCCGGATGATGTCTGCGACACCAAAACAAACCTTGGCAATGCCATACATCATCAGTATCAGGACAACATGAAGAGATGCACCTTGCAATGCTTTCACCCCCTTGGCAAGACTGGGGGTGAGCCGACCTGCACGTCAACGACCGCCCATCTCGGGCTGGAGGTGTGGCGATACAGATGGACCACATCAGGAGTGGCAGCATCTTTACCTGTTGCAACAGGTGCGGACACTTTGTCACTGCTGATAACAACGAAAATGCCCCCTACACATCGTAGGGGGGCAGACGGAGTCACGAGGGGGGCAATTTACGAGAGGGGGCCAATACATCGGCTATTCTCCAGCGGGGCTGTCCGTCACTTTACTGAGAGATTTCCAAGCTGACAGATAGTGCTCTTCAAAGGCTGTACAGATGGCCTGCTCATCTCGGGATTCCAAAGCCTCGACGAGGTCTTCGTGTAATTTGGCGATGTTGGCAATGCGGGATGGTGCCCTGCTTTGAACTGCGATAAACATCGCTCCAAGCTGAGTATCAAGCGACTTATACATGTCAAACAGGCGAGCGTTGCCTGATAATTGTACGATTAGATGGTGAAAATCGAGATCGGCCTGGATGATAGCGGAGATATCCTGATTCTTGCGAGCGGTTTCAAAATGCCTGACAATCTCCCTCAGGGTGGCAACATGTTCTTGCCGTAAATTCGCAAGAGCTTCCCTGACGGCGCCCACTTCGAGAAGTGCCCGGAGTTTGTACACCTCTTCCGCATCTTTTTCGAGCAGTTCAGCAACAAAGGTACCGCGATGGGCGTGGTAGGTCACTAGCCCCTGCGACTGCAAACGTCGAAGCGCTTCACGAACGGGTCCCCTGCTCATTTCTAGATGCTCAGCCAGTTGTACCTCATTGATACGCTCGCCGGGGATGAGGTCACCTAGCAAAATCATTTTCCGGATGACACTCTCTACACCTTCACTCAAAGTTCGGTAGCGAAATTCTGCACCACTCATACCCATCGTTGTCGTCGTCACCGCCTTTTCCAATTCGTCAGAACATGTGGTGGCCCCCGTCAACACTGATGACCTGTCCACTAATCCAAGATGCAGCGTCTGATGCGAAAAACAGGACGGCCTCAGCAATGTCTCTCGCTGTCCCGAGACGACGAAGGGAAATGGATGCGATGAGCTCTTCCTGAGCCTGCTCACCCATTGCGTCCCACTGCTTCTCCGTCGTCGGATTGCTTCGAACAAACCCTGGGGCTACGTTGTTGACTGTGATATTAAATGCACCAAGCTCACGCGCCATCTGGCGAGTGAGGCCAATCTGCCCAGCCTTTGCGCTGGCATACGCCTGGATACCCGTTAGACTGAAGCTGCGGCCAGCGCCGGAAGAGACGTTGACAACTCTGCCGTAGCGTTGCGCCTTCATCACCGGCGCGGCGGCTCGAATGCAATAGAAGACGCCTGTCAGGTTCACATCAAAAATGCGTTGCCATTCGTGCGCCGTAACCTCTTCAACCGGTTTGTGGGTCTGTCCCAAAACTCCCCCTGCATTATTTACGAGTATATCAATTCTTCCGAAATCTGTTACAAATTGAGAAAAAATTTGCTGAACCGCAGTCTCATCTGAGACATCAAGCTCAGCGGTCTCACCCTCGCCGCCAAAATTTGCCGCTGCTTGCATCGCCAACTTCGTTTCCGTAAGTTCGTCCGCAAGGACATCAACGGCGAGGACCCGAGCCCCTCGCTCGACAAACAGTAAAGCAATCTCTCTGCCGAATCCATGGGCAGCACCCGTGACAATGGCCGTACGTCCTTTAAAAACCGGACCCAATTTGTCCATTCGTAACTCCCTTGTTTCATCAGATATAAGACCCACACTCTGCACTCCCTTTCGCGTATTTACGACTCGACTCCGTGACTGGAATCGAGCGTCTTGAATCTTGCGACGAGCGAGATATCTGGATGCGGGATTTCTCCATGAGCTGTCGAGAATTCATGAGCAAGCCGAAGCAGCCGCGCGTCCTCGTACAGGGCCCCAACAAACTGCAGACCAAGTGGTAGTCCTTCGCGTGACATGCCGCACGGCACAGTTAGAGCTGGATTACCGGAAAGATTGAAAGGACCTGTATAGCGCATCTCATTCATCTCGACGTCACCAATCGCTGGGTCTTCGATTGGCGCTGGAAAGTCAACTGTCGGTGTGACCAGGGCATCAAGGTCATCAAACCAACCATTGATGATTCCTCGCATTTCTCGCTGCTGTGTCAGGGCGTGAAGATAGTCGACGGCGAGAACTCCCCGACCTTGTTCTATCTGTTGCCAGGTCAGAGGGGCATAGTCATCACCCCTATTCCACCACTGACGATGCGCCTCGGCCGCCTCCGCGAGCAGAATTGTCATCAGTATTGATTCGGTGTCTTGCATGACCTTGATTTGCGCTGCCGTTAGCGCAACGAGTTGTACGCCGAGGTTCTGCAGTGTCTCCAAGGCATTCTTGTACGCTGCTCTCATGTCTGAATGGGTGTAGGGTAAATCGGCGTCCGCCAAATACCCAATCCTGCGCATGTCCGATTGTGTTTCCATCGCCGCCATAAACTCCGGCTTGTCTGCAATCGCTTCCATGACGAAAGCAGCATCGCGTGGGGTGCGGGTGATGGGGCCAACGTGATCGAGGGATGAAGACAACGGAAACACCCCATCGACGCTTACTCGGCCATAGGTGGGCTTGAGTCCAACCACGCCACAATACGCAGCTGGGATTCGAATCGAGCCTCCTGTGTCCGTGCCGATTGCCGCGTATACACCGCCGACAGCGACGGCAGCCGCGGACCCCCCGCTCGATCCGCCGGAGGTCCGCATCGGATGGTACGGATTGTTGGTTTGTCCGTAATCCGGATGAGGTACACCGTAGGCGAATTCAAGCATGTTGGTCTTGCCCATCAGAATTGCACCTTGGCGCTGCAGCCTTGCCCACACCACTGCATCCTTGTCGGGAACAAATCCTTTCCGGATGCGCGATCCGCTGGTGGTACGGCACTCAGCCACATCCACGAGGTCTTTGAGGGCAATCGGCACACCACGGAGCAACCCACTCGTCTGCAAGTCTGTACGCGGTGAGTGCTGGTGTGCAGGTCGATGAGCTGTCTCCATGTCAGGCAGGTCGCCCTCTGCACCCTCCCAGCCGGCCTGCGCCATGTCAGGCAGGTCACTCTCTACATCATCCCAGTCAGTCTTTGAACCCTCCCTACCTTCGAGCGTGGCATCACGGTCACTCTCTGGTCCGTCCCTGTCCCCCTCAACATCGCCGCCGGGGTCCATCGAAATAAACGCGTTGAGAAGGGGTTCCCATTCATTGATGACGGACCACGACGCGTTCACGACCGCTTTCACCGTGCAAGTCCGATTTTCGTAGGCAGCTTTCAACTCTTCGATGGTCCAGAATGGTTGTGGCTCCATGTTACGTTCGCCCTCCAATCCAAATCCCTGCATCCACAGTCTAGTTGACTGTCAACAATCATATAAGTATGTTTTTTCAGTCTTTTTCAGAAGCGCGAGGGCTAGTATGCTGCTAATTCCTAACCGAGACGCTGTATCAACTCGGCCAACAATGCAGCACGTTTTGGCATCTCGCTCGCCAGTAAATGCTCATGCACCGCATGGGCTCCGCCACCGACTGGCCCCAGACCGTCGAGGACAGGCGTCCCAACGGCTGCACAAAAGTTACCGTCGCTGCCGCCGCCGACGGCCACTTCGTCGACGTCAAAACCGAGTTCTGCGGCCGCCTCTCTTGCGACTGCAAACAACTGTCCGGTGGCCTCCGTCCGTTCCATCGGCGGTCGATTGATGCCGCCGCTGACTTTGACCATTGCACCAGGGTGATAGGCAGAAAGTCCCATCATCAAGTCGTCCATGCGCCCGGCCTCGGCAGCAGAAACGATGCGCACGTCCACTTCAGCGGAAGCATACGGTGCGGTCACGTTCGATCTCGTTCCCCCGCTGATGATTCCCACGTTGACAGTGGTACCTACAGTAAGGTCCGTCTGCTCGTGCAGAAATAGCACCTGACGGGCCAACTCGTCGATGGCGCTGATGCCTGCGAGCGGATCGAGCCCCGCGTGTGCCGCTTTGCCTTCCACTTCGATGTGGTAGATGCCGACCCCTTTGCGCGCCGTCTTTAAATCTCCGTCCATGCTCGATTCTAAAATGAAGGCAGCCGTCGATTTTTTTGCTTCTTCTTCGATGACCGCGCGGGACGAGTGGCTGCCAATTTCTTCGTCCGAGTTGCAGATGAAGACGAGCGGAGGGACCTTCCCCGTGACTTCCCGGAGAGCTCTTATCGCCCAAAACCCCTGAACCAGCCCGCCTTTCATGTCAAACACACCAGGTCCGCTGACTCTGCCGTCAGCGTCCACCGCAAACGGCATGGCTCCCAGCGTCCCTGCAGCCCAGACGGTATCAAAGTGGCCGACAATCAAGAGCTGTTTCGATGGTGTTTCTTCGCTCATGCCCTGCCTATCGCCGAGGCCACCTTTGTTGTTCATGCTCTCCTGCTCACCAAGGCCATCGTTTTCGCTCATGCCCCACTTGATTCGAAGGTGATTGCCATTTTCGCTCGCCGGGATGACTTCAACCTGCCCGCCAAGGTTCTCTGCGTACTGACGCAGAAACGCCGAAAATTCGTCTAACCGCTGCTTATCTGTGGACGGAGTCTCCGTGCAGACAAATGTTTTCAGGTCAGCCAACATCTCTTGCTGATGCTGTTCCAGATATTCAAGAATTGGATTCACGGGTACAGAGCGCCTCCCTGGATTGTCTTGACGAAACGGCTATACTTGAAACCTTGCGATTAAATCTTGCAATTGACCTGCCATTTTCGAAAGCATCGACGCCGATGCCGCCACCTCTTCCATCGACGCGACTTGTTCCTCCGTCGCCGCTGCAACTTGCTGTGCCTCAGCACTGTTTTTCTCGACGACTTCGGAAATGCTGCCCATGGCCGACACAATTTCTCTGGAGCTGCCAGACAGCTTGTGGATGGCCTCGGAGATGGTTTGAATTTGTGTGACGACGTCGTTCACGGAATCCTGAATCTCATGAAAGGCATTGCCCGCCAAATGGATGTCTCTAAGCCCAATTGTCACTTCGTTTGTGGTGGTTGCGGTGGCCTGAACGATGGTGCTCGTTTCTTCCTGAATGGATAGGACGAGCTCTGCAATGTCATGGGCTGACTGCTCGGACTGCTCCGCCAGTTTCTTGACCTCATTGGCAACCACCGCAAACCCTCTTCCAGCTTCTCCAGCGCGCGCCGCTTCAATGGCGGCGTTCAAAGCTAGCAAATTGGTTTGTGATGCAATTTCCGTCATCACATCTACAATCACCGCAATTTGCTCAGACCGCCCTCTCAGACCGGCAACAACCTTCGATAAGTCATCCACAGTGGTATTAAGGGAAGCGACTTGGGTGATGGCAGTCTGAATCAAGTGGTTTCCTTCGCTTGCTGCCTCTGAACTCGTCTTTGATCGTTTAGAAACAGCCTGTGCATTGTCGGCGATCCGCTGAATCTCCGTCGCCATTTGATGGATTGCGTCCTTGCTGACATCGATGGCAGCAGCTTGTTGCTCAGCCCCAGAAGAGACTTCTTGAATCGTCAAGGTGATTTCCTCTGTCGCTTTGGTGATTTCCTCAGCAGTTGCTGTTAATTGTTCTGAGGTTGTTGCTACCTGCTCTGCACTCCCCTCAATCTGATGCATGACATCGGCGACGCCAAGAGACATCTTATTAAGTTCAAACTGCATCTGTCCAAACTCATCGCGGGATTTCGGTGACAACCGAGACTTGAGGTCTCCTTTTCCAATCATCCGCATGAAAGTAATCCATGTTCGGTACGCCCGTTCCAAAACAATACGGTCCCATATCACCACGGCCGATGAAAGAAGCAGTGCCAGTGCACCTACATAGGAAATCCAGCCTTGATGACTGAGCAGGCAGCCGATGAGGCCAACGATTTGAAGCACCAAAAATGGACCTCCAACTTTCACGTGTCGGCTGAGCCCACTCTGCACTTTACCGGATCGCAAGGCATAGACTTTGGACCCGTTTAGACGTACAGGCGTCGACATGTCAATCAGTTGCTCACCTGTATTTCTCGGATAGTGGAACGCCGAGGTTTGTGAGACCCGCGCACATTTCATTCCTACCGGATCTTTGAAATAGATTCCTTCGCGCAAACGGTTTGTATGAATTTCCCCAAAACTATCTTCACGAACTAACACGAAGTACTCAAGATCTCCAAGATTTTTCTCCATCACATCCCGAATTTCGGTTTTTGCCTGTGCGTTCAACCCATTTCGTTTTTCAAGGATGCGTTCGATTGCACGCGCCGTTCCCTCAACAATGACTGCTTGTTCACGAACCTGTCTTTTTGGCAGTCTCCGTTCATCACTCATCGATTATCACCCGTACCCGTCTTTAAAATTACAACTATTCTATCATATCTCAACATTCCGCAAGTGCTCGCTCCCATCCTGGCTTCGGTCGGTTGTCGGTTGTCGGTTGTCGGTTGTCGGTTGTCGGTTGTCGGTTGTCGGTTGTCGGTTGTCGGTTGTCGGTTGTCGGTTCCATCGGGTCGGGGGCTCTACCGTTGTTATCCGCTCTGCCGAATCTACTATGGAATATCACCGATGGCACACCTCAGACTTTTGACCGATGGCAGCTTCAGGCTGAAGCTGGATACCGGAGCCTATCATTTCCTGTACACTGAGAAACATCAGGATACACGGAGGTGCAAGGGATGTCAGAGATGTCTGGGACAGATGCGAGCGGTATCTCTTCAGAGCAAAGGGGCGAGGAACTGAACACCATTCGAGCGTACATGCAAAACAGTCTGGAGGAGTTCCACGTCGCCGGAGCAGCAGTCGCTGTGGTGAAAGACGGTGAGGTTATTTTTCAGGAGGGCTTTGGTGTCAGGGATATGAAACAGGGGCTGCCTGTCACAAAGGACACCTTGTTCGCCATCGGATCGAGCACAAAAGCGTTCACCACCATGTCTGTCGCCATGCTCGTTGATGACGGCAAGCTAGACTGGGACACACCGGTTGCGTCGTACCTGCCAGAGTTCAAACTGCACGACAAGTACGCGAGCGACCATGCCACATTGCGAGACCTCGCAACCCATCGAGTCGGTCTTCCCAGGCACGATATGGCTTGGTACAAGGCACCTTTTTCACGCGAGGAGCTTTTGCAGCGCCTCGTACACCTCCCCTTCACCAAACCGTTTCGAACCACCTTTCAATATCAGAATTTGATGTACATGACCCTTGGCTGCCTGGCGGGCAAAGTGTCGGGGCTCGGTTGGGAGGATTTCGTTAAATCGCGTATCTTTACGCCTCTTGGCATGCACAGAAGTAATTTCTCGGTTTACGAGTCGCAGCAGGACGCCGATTTTGCCAAACCCTACAAGGTTGTGAATGAACGCATTGACGAGATGCCGTTTGCCAATATTGATGCCATCGGGCCAGCGGGATCGGTGAACTCTTCGGTCGCAGAAATGGCAGCGTGGGTACAGTTTCACCTCGGTGAGGGGCGTTCGCAGGGCAACCAGTTGGTCAGCGAAAACAATCTCTCGCAAATGTACAACCCTCACATTGCGGTGCTTGAGCCGACTTTGAGCGACAGGATTATGTTCGAGAGTTATGGTCTCGGCTGGTTCACCGAAGTGTACGCGGGCCATCACGTTGTTCACCACGGCGGCAACATCGATGGATTTAGTGCCATCGTGGCCATGGTGCCAAAGGAGCAACTTGGTGTGGTGGTGTTAACCAATCAGCAGCACAGCGTGCTTCCAAGGGCTGCGGCTTATACCATCATCGACACGTTGCTCGGACTCCCTACCGTTGACTGGAACACGATAGGAAGAGAGTACCGGGAGAAGATTGTAGCTTCCATGCGCGAATCCACAGCACAAAAAGACACAGATAGGATCGCCAATACCCATCCGTCGCACGGCCTGTCCGACTACGTGGGAGAATTTGAGCACCCAGGCTATGGAGAGGTTTCCATCGCGCTCATGGACGACAATCTCTGGTACATTCACCATTCCCAGGACAAGCCTCTAGTGCTTGAACACTATCACTATGACGTGTTCACCATCACGGTCGGGGAGGGAGACATGACCGAACAACTGAAGGTCCAGTTTCATACAAACTTGCGTGGACAATTGGCGAGCCTCCATATCCAATTTGAGCCGATGCTCGAACCGTTTGAGTTTGTCCGCAAAGCTCTGCCGCCAACCGAGGGCACCATGGAGACATATCTTGGCGACTATGACCTTGCAGGAAGGGTCATCACTGTGGCTCTACGCGGAGAACACACGCTGGTGGTTACTGTCCCGGGCCAACCTACCTATGAGCTCGTGGCTGCCAGTCAACGCGAATTCAACATTAAAGGCTTACCCGGTTTTGCCATCGAGTTCATGGTGGATGATGAAGGCACCTGTTCCGAAGTGAAGTTCAAACAACCAAACGGGACGTTTGTCTTGAAGCGCTGCTAGCATAGGTGCTATACTGGCCGAGTAAATCCAGTCATAGCTGGATGCATCTTGAACAGATGCCTACCGTTTAGGGCCGTTGGTTCTAGGCGACTTGAGTACCATCAAGTCCCTAGTTACCTGCGGCCCTTTTTTATACCGGTGCGCTGCGCCGTGTGAGGTGACCGCAGGTCGAGGCGGGACGGCAATTTTAAGGCAAAGGATGATGGGTATGAGTCGAGATTACGAAACCATTTCGGAGAAGTTCTGGAGTCTTCCGTTCAAACCTACGGAAGAGAGCAATCGCGATTTGCTGTTTATGGACGACCAAATTCTTCACACTCATTTAGAAACAGAAATCGAGAGTCGGCTGCATGGCGTAGAGACAATTTTTGACGCAGGAGGGGGTACTGGTCGATTCTCCATCTGGCTGGCGCAGCAAGGGTATCGGGTAACACATTTGGATATATCCATGCCTATGCTGAATGCAGCACAAATAAGGGCGCAAGAGATGGGGGTTGCTGACAAAATCACTTTTGTCCAGGGCAGACTGACGGACCTTTCTGCGTATACAGATGGTCAATTTGACCTTGTTCTTTCACTCGATGCTCCAATCTCCTACACCTATCCCAAACACAATGACGTCATCATGGAAATGATGCGAATCGCACGTCGGTCCATCGTCATCTGCGTCTCAAGCCGATTGGGCAGTTATCCAGCTCAGTTTGTCCCATCCGTCAAAAAGCCCTTTCTCGTTGATGAGACCCATCCCGACAGTGCCAAGCGCTGGTACGTCAGAGAGTGGGAGCAGCGAGGTGGCTTCACCCCGAACTTTGAAAAGGCAGACCGAGTGTTGAATGACGGATTATTTGACCATCCGGACAAAGTTTACGCAGAGATGATGAATGGTGGTACGCCTTGGCCCATCACCTATTTATTTCGCCCAGAGGAGCTTACAAAGCTCTTCCACGACGCGAACCTTACAGGGGTGCGACTGGCCGGGCCTGGTGCCTTGGCCAGAACACTCCTCAGTGATATGCTGTCCAAACTCCTATACACACCAGAGTATCGGCAAGCATTTTTGGACCGTTGTTACCAGTTTGACAGCGAGCCGTCTGTCTGCGGTATGGGCGTCTTTAGCTTGGTAGCAGCTGGAAGCAAGTAACATAGTGAGAGGGCCCGCGATTGCTGGCCCTCTCATTGGTGAGAAACACTTGGGATTGCCATCCATCTAGCGCCAGGCTCTGACGCCACCCTCTGACGTTGACGTTCCCCCTCTGACGCCACCCTCTGACGTTGACGTTCCCCCTCTGACGTTCCGCGTCAGTCCGGTGCCTCGGCACTGACGTGCGCCTTAATTCGGTACCACGTTTGCTGCAGCCTGTTTAATTATCTCTGTGACCACAGACAACGCATTAGTTCGTTGGTAGTTTTCCATGTTGTTGATAATCTCATCGCAGTGACTGTACACATCATGGATTCCTTTGAGTAAGGTCTCGGACGTCATTTCCTCTTCGTGTAAAATGCGGCATAGGCCAGCAGACTCAAACGACTCCGCGTTTAATATCTGGTCGCCGCGGCTTTGCGCTTTTGTTAGCGGTATGAGCAACATCGGTTTTCGTAAGTGCAGGAATTCAAAGATAGAATTTGAGCCCGCTCTTGAGACGACGATGTCAGCCGCAGACAACACGTGAGGTAGTTCCTCATTCAAGTATTCGTATTGCCTGTAGCCAGCCAAAGCGTATGAGGCATCCACGTTGCCCTTGCCGCACAGATGAACAACGTTAAAGCGTTCCAGTATTCTCGGTAAGGACTCTCGGACGGCGTGGTTAATGCTCTGTGCACCAAGACTGCCGCCCATCATCAAGACAACAGGTTTGGTATCTGAAAAACGGCAAAGAGTCTTTCCAAGTCGTGCGTCGCCGAAATTGAGCTCTTCACGTACAAGTGCACCCACGTAGCTGGTTTTTCCCGCAGGTAAATAGTTTTCCGATTCCTTAAACGTGGTACATATGGTATGGGCGAACCTCGTTGCGATGCGATTCGCCAGCCCAGGAGTCATATCCGACTCATGGATGATGATTGGTACTTTGTTCAGCCATGCACCAATGACAACAGGTACGGATACGAAGCCGCCCTTTGAAAATAATACTGCCGGCTTCTCTCGCCGAATAATGGTGTAGGCTTGGAAAATGCCTTTGACAATCCTGAGTTGATCGGAGAAATTCCTGAGGTCAAAATAGCGCCTTAACTTCCCCGTCGAAATGCCAATGTATCTCACGTCTTTAGCGCGAACCAATTCCCGTTCTATTCCTGTCACTGAACCAACGTACACAAGTGACCATCCGTCTGTCCGCAATCTCGGAAACAACGCAAGATTTACCGTTACGTGTCCTGCAGAACCGCCGCCAGTGAACATGATTTTCGGCATGAAATGACTCCCCAGTTTAGCTGACATTGCAGCTCCATAATCGTTCGGTCCACTTTTGCAGACAGTGAGTCGTGTAAAGGCCAGTAAGCCTTGTACAGAGACTGTTGATTAATGCGGACTCCCTTACGCGTCCACATTCTCACGTCTGTCTTACCATGGGACTTCCAACTTCTATCGCACGCCGTGGCTTTGGCTCCGCTGAGAGTTGGGCCGCTGATAGCGAGTCGGGAACGCGTTATTCACCCTGCCCGAAACACGTTCAAGTGGAAATAAGGCGCTCGTGGCGCGTTATTAACTGGAACTCATCAAAATAACGCGTTCACACGTTGCTATTGACTCAAAGTGCGAACATAGCGCTTCCACAGCGCGCTATTTCTTGCCGGCACTATTGATTCAGCCGGAAATAACGCGCTCACGGCGCGTTATCACAAATTATGGATGCAAAGTATGGCTCATACAATCCCATTTGATGTATCGTCAGTCTCCCTCACTTCTCTGCAACCACTGCGTGACCGCCAGTAAAATGTGATAATTACAATTCTAGCAGTTGTGTCTCCCATGCGTTTGACCATATCAACCTCAAAACATATGCGCATGCAATGATACTTTCGGCGACATTTTGCCTCTCATTGACAAGTGGAGAGCTCCCCATTTAAACTCAAGTGGGGAACTCTCCGTTTTCCTACATGAACTACGATAGGAGTGTAAAACAGATGAACTTAGCGATGAACAAACCGGCACTGCTCGTGATGGATATGCAAAATGGAATCGTCAGCCGCATGAAAGACAATCCGGAAATGTTACGTTCGGTTCAAAAATCAGTCGAAGCGGCACGAAAAGCCAATGTCCCAGTCTTCTTTGTGCGAGTTGCTTTTAGTGACGGATATCCAGAAGTAGGTTCAAGAAATAAAGCTTTCTCTCGAATTGCTCAATTTGGGGGGATGACAGTATCGGATGATGCGACGCAAATACACGAATCAGTACGACCAATGAACGGTGAAGTGGTAATTACGAAGTACCGGGTTAGTGCGTTCGCTGGCAGCAATCTGGAAGTTATCCTCCGTGCACAACAGATAGACACCTTAATCCTCACCGGCATAGCCACTAGTGGCGTCGTGCTGTCTACGCTTCGGGAAGCAGCCGATAAAGACTTTGCCATCAAAGTGCTTTCGGATGCATGCGCCGATGCTGATGACGAAGTTCATCGCGTGCTGATGGAGAAGGTGTTCCCTCGTCAGGCTGATGTGTTGACGGTCGATGATTGGACGCACGAATTAGAAGCAATCGACTGAGGGCCTGAGCCATTTATCCGAACCTGGATTGGTTTTGATGTATTGGAATGACAATTTGAACCTGGAGGAGGAAGATGACAGACTGACCGTGGGTCAGTCTGTCAGTCCTTTAGTTTTTTATAACAGGAATCCATACCTCAAACTCATACTCTTCCGACAAACGGTGTCCAGGTGGATATACTTCGAGTTCCGGTCCTCCTGTGTGTTGATAGGTTGTGCCTGGGAACCATTCTTCGAATATGCGTTTCGTGATTTCCTGAACCGCGTGCGGTAGAGCACCAGTAACTGCAAATACAGCCCAAGTGGAAGCCGGGATTTGGAATTTCACTAATCCGTCTGAAACTGGCATGTCGGCTTCTGCGGCAACTGCGTAAGTGAACTCTTCATTGTCGTAGTCCCTGTCCATACAGATGCCGAGTAATTCCCCATCTGGACGCAGCGAACGCAATCGTTCAACCATTCCATCAGCGATGCAATTATCCCAAAACTGCGGGATATAACCAAGATTCTCGCCTTCCTTGTAAGACACCCGAATGCTCTTCCCGATAACATGAAATGCGTCACGATGAACAATCTTGTAGTCCATTTCCTTGTCTCCCTTCAATGCCAAATGAAAGGAAATGCGAGGGAATGCTTTCAATACCGCCCCTTGAGCGCGCGCTTCTGAAGGGGAGATTCCATGAGCCTTACGGAAGGCTTTCGCAAAGGATTCCGGTGACTCGTATCCGTACTTAAGAGCAATGTCCACAACCCTGTCGGCTGACATAACTAGCTCTTGCGCCGCCAGTGTGAGTCGTCTTTTGCGGATGTATTCGGCAACGGTAACGCCCGTCAATACATGAAACATCCGCTGGAAATGAAACGGTGATGAATAGGTACTCTTTGCTACGTCTTCGACGTCAAGGTGTTCAGTTAGCCTCTGCTCAATGGTGTCAATTACTTCCGTAATTCTGTCCAGCCATTCCAGTCTCGCCACCTCCTTTATCACTCATGGTAAACGCCAGGGAGTGGTCCTTCCTGTTCATTCGTGCGCTTCGCCGGACAGACAGCGCTTTGTTTTGGCACCAGCGAGCATCTTTTTTATAGAACTGGGCGGGCACGACACGAACGAGTTCAGAACAGAGTGCGACGGTTATGCCGTCACGACGGGATGGAACCAAACTTAATAAGGAATTTGGACTGCTCATCCATAAATATACCGCGTTAGTTCATGGTTGTTACTGTGCGTATCTGTTTACAAGCGCGAGACCCAGGTAAGCCAGTGGAACAAGAGTGGAAAGAAATGTTAAACTCCTGTAAAGAGCGATTCAGACGGGCACACGGGAGACTGGTACATGGGGAGTTTGGTACGAACTTCAGCATTCACCTTCATTGGCAAGTTGGCAATCTCGGCACTGAGTTTGCTGAACAGCGTGCTACTGGCCAGACTTAACTCAAACTTGGATTTCGGACATTACCAATCCTCGGCATCGTACAGCAGCGTGCCAACGACCTATATGGGTGGCTATGCCGGGTACTACTCGTATGCGCTTGCAAAGAGTTCGAGCGACTATATACGCATCATGCAAATGGGCAACTTATTTGTCTATGGGGTCTCCCTGGTTTTCTTGGGTATCACCGTATCATTAAGAACTGTGTTGTTCTCTCACCTGAATCCTGTTTGGTGGTGGGCATGCCTCGCCATACCGTTTGCTATTGCTTACAACTATGGAACCAAGTTGTTACAAGGGTTCGGTCAGGTTTCGAGGCTAAACTATGCAAACATTCTCCAACCTCTGCTACTGACCATTCTAGCAACGGTTGTTGTTTTGAATCGGCACTTCTTTACTGCCAATCAACGTCTGTATCTCACGTACACCATCTGGATTGCGTCGGTCATTGGTGGCGCGTTGTTCACTGTTGTAGCTGTCTATAAAGTTTCGCGAGACCGCCGGGCACTGAAATGGCGATTTCACGCGACAGAATGGCGTGGGACAGTGCGATATGGAACTTGGCTGTCACTTTCGAACACCGTCAACGCAGTGAATTACCGCACGGACTTTTGGTTTGTCAGCGGCCTTTTTCCCTTGCTAGCCTCACAGTACGCGATTGCCGTAACGGCGTCTGAAGTTCTCTTGCAGGTATCGGGTTCACTCGCAACGGTTGTGTTCAAATCGATGACGCATGCATCCCGGGAAGATTCCATTCGCATCACAGAAACGGTCACTCGGCACACCCTCATTTCATCCGTTGTTGTTGCCATCCCGATGCTTGTCGCCGTTCCGTGGGTCATTTCCACGTTCTATGGTGCCAGGTACGCAGGGGCGATTGTGCCGTTCCTCATACTTTTGCCAGGTTTGGTCTTTAAATCTGCTGGGAACATCGTCATTCAGTTCGCAACAAACCAACTTGGGAGTCCAAAGCACTCAATCTGGATGAATGGAGTCAGCGCCTTCATAAACGCGGCTCTTTGTATCGCATTCGTGCCTCATTTCGGCATAGTGGGTGCAGCCGGCGCATCTACGGCATCGTATGTGATTAGCTTCGCTATCTATACTTTCTGGTTTTCCCGGTACAACCACATCAGTCCGAACGGGCTGTTTCTTGTGCAGAAGCGCGATTTATTCCAATACACCAAAACGATGCGACGACTCGCTAGCAAGTTGCAGTGATTCATTAAACCAGTACAAGGCCGCCGTCCAGCACAATGGTCTCAGGTTAAACGACTGATGCGCTGCGTTTACGTCCATTTACTGAAGGGTTACTGGCGGCAGCGGATCGCCAGCTGTAAATACCAGATGGTCAAATTCTCCGATCTCGATAAACAATTGACGAACCTTCGCCTCGTTTGTCAGATCGACTGCATAGCCTTCCACAGCCCCATCCATCCTGGAAACCGCACGTTCCACCTTCTCCTCCCCACTGGATACAACAACGACAGACGCGCCTTCGTTAACAGAGCGTGCCGCGACGGCATACCCAATGCCAGATGTTCCTCCAAGGCTGACGACACGTTTACCGTTCAATCCACGTTCACAAGATGATACACTCATTCATTCCATCCCCTTCGTAATAAAAGTAGTGTCTCGCGTGATGATTTTGCGCTGCCCTGTTTCATCGCTCCCGTACTGGTAACCTAACATTCCAACGAAAACGGAATACGACCTCCGTTTAACATACGGAATATATCCTCCGTTTGTTGAGATGGTGTAAACTGGCTTCGAGGGGTGTCGTGAATATGCCGATAAAGAAGCCTTCCGGCTCACAAGACAGTGACGTTTCAATCGATGCAAGTTTAGAGGGAAAATCACTACGGGCGGATGCTAGACGAAACAGAGAGCGTGTACTCGAAGTTGCAACGAAGGTCTTCGCCGCTGAAGGATTAGCGGTGCCAATAGATGAAATTGCGGAGCGTGCTGGTGTAGGAATAGGAACTGTATATCGTCACTTTCCAACGAAAGAAGCGTTGTTTGATGCCGTAATTGTCAGTTTTAAGAAGCGTCTCATCGAGAAAGCCGAAGAAATGCTTGAGCGGGACGAACCAGATGCGGCTTTTTATCATTTTCTATCCCTAATCCTGAGGGAGAGCACGGTGAACAGGGCCATCATCGCCACTATTGCCAGTTCTGCAGTAAACACCCATCTTCCGCTTACGGGTATTTCGTTAGACTTTCAAAATGCACTCGAGAAACTGCTGAAGTACGCCCAGGAAGCGAGAAGCGTCCGCGAGGATATTCTAGTGACGGATGTTACAGCTATCCTGTTTGGTTTGGCACGAAGCATGGAACACCACAGTGACGATCCCGAATTCCCTGATCGCATCCTTTCCGTAATATGGGATGGGCTGCATGAACGTTAATGACGTTCATGCATCCACACCAGTGTACGTTTCGCGGAACTGCGGGACATTGTGGAACTCCATGCATCTGGATGAACTGACAAACACATTCCTCCTGACTAAGACAAATACTGCGAATAAGCTAGAATGACCATCCTAAGGAAATAAAACTTTATTCTTGTACACACTTTGAGGGGGCGTTTCCAATGGCCGATCCGACAATCCGCAGCACACTGAAACCCGGAATGAAAGTCTCGATAGTTTTGAAACAGGACCAAATCACAGGAAAACTCACAGACGGAGTGATTAAGGATATTCTTACGAACTCCCCACAGCATCACCGAGGAATTAAAGTTCGGCTTACCAGCGGCCAAATAGGCAGGGTTCATAAAATTTGGTGATACAGGTTCATCCGGTACTGGACGCCGGCATCAAGGACACTGATGCGGAAGGTCTAGCAGAAAGAGTGGGGATAAGTATCTGCGAGATGACGGCGAAAGGCGCGCTTTGCTGGCATGCCGGCCTATCACACCTTCGTCCCTACTGTAACCGTAAGGAGTACGCTATTGTATAGATTGCCCTTACGCAGACTCCTGTGTTTCACGGTGTGATACGTCACTACCTTCCGCCATTTACCTGTGACAATTGTCTTAGACCTTGCTGGACAGACATGCATACCATGACCATATCCTTTAGTCCAAGGAGGCGTTGTGGTTGCCAGAGAGGCGCTCCAAGATCCTTGATACCAGTTTTTCTGATAAAAGGGCACCAACATCAAACCGTGTCGATAACGGTGTCTCGGTCATTCTCTGTACGAACAGGCCCCAGTTTCTATCCAACATCTTTTCAAACTATGGTAGACAATTATATGGGCCAAGGGAACTTATCCTTGTCTTAAACAAAAATAGGATGGATTTAAACAAGTACCGAATCGTTGCGCGTCGTTATCACAATGTCTCGGTGTATCAACTAGATGAGTCGATGTCATTAGGAAGATGTCTCAATTTCGCGGCATCTAAGGCTACGTATTCTATTGTTGCGAAGTTTGACGATGACGATTACTATAGCCCTTATTACCTCAATGGCGTCGTACAGTGTTTTAACACAAGTAAATCGGATGTACTAGGCAAGAATACATGTTACTTATATCTAAAGAGTAAAAACTTACTCTTACTATTCCATCCCAACCGCTCGCATCAACACACGGACATGGTCATGGGCTCGACATTGGCCTTTCGTCGTAAGATTTTTTCCAAAGTCAAATTCAGGGACGTATCACGAGGCGAAGATACTTATTTTTTTCAAGATTGCGTCAAACACAAGGTGAAAATATATTCGTGCGACCCGTTTAACTATGTATGCATTCGACGCCGCAATCGGTTTAGTCATACTTGGTCTATTGATGAGAGGACTATCCTGAAGCATAGTGTAAGGATCGCCCAAACCAAGAATTTTATTAGACACATTACCCGCCTTGTGTGAGTCTCTCACCAACAGCGCAAACGTGGACATGCATTTTAAGTCAAATAGCGCACATCTTCTCCTGAGGCTTAGGTCGAGCACAGGCACGGCCTGTTCCTTCACTGTCACCGCTGCAACGGCCGATGCAGGCGATCCCAGTACGGTGCCAAAACCGCCACTCCCCCTGCGCTGTCCGACGCAGTGAAAGCAGTGGTAAAGTCTCCGTTGCTATCGGTTGTCGACCAGTAACTGTTATCGTTTGTCCCGTCAGAACCGAGCAAGCCCCCTGCCCCTCACCGTCACATATCAGTTAAACACCACCTTCGTAACCCTCTACGCCACATATTGACAACTCACTTCGGTGGGTTTATCATCGTCCGTGACCGCATGGTCATGACCGATCGGTCACGGGTGAACAAGTGAAACAACTTGCCCCGTCGAGGCATCCATGTGGTCAAGTCCAATCGGGTCAATGAAATCGGGTCAATCCAATCGGATCGGCCCCAGGCATTGCCCAAAACGCTGATACAATACATCGATCCAATGCGCGTATTTGCTTCCCACCCAGAGGAGGAACCGACATGCCGCCGTCGTCACAGTTCTTGAACTTACCGAAGGAAAAGCAGGACGAAATCCTGTTAGCAAGCCTGCGTGAGTTCGCCGAAAAAGGGTTCGATCTCGCTTCCACCAACGAGATCGTCAAACAAGCGGGCATCTCGAAGGGAGTACTGTTCAAGTACTTCGAAGACAAGGAATCTTTGTTTATCCATGTGTTCGAGACTGTGCTCGACGCCGTGATGGAGACGTCCGTACACACCGATGCAGCCACCATTGATGATGTCTTTGAATGGTTTAAGCGCATGGCTGAGACTCGCGTCCAATTCTTTATGGAACGACCCCTGACCTATCGATTGATGATGCGCGCCCTCAAAGACCCGCAACATCCGGTTTACGCGAAGGTCTATGAGTATTCTTTCCAGTTCACCAACCGCTTCATGGCCCAACTTGCTACTGAGTTACCGATGCACAAGCTGCGCGAAGGGATGTCTTGGGAGAAGGTTTTTGCCATCGTCACCCTTATCTCTCTTGGCATGAACGAGAAGTATTTCACCAACCCTCCGGCTGAGGCCGATGCGGGGTTAGAGGAATGGTTTCAGTCGATGATGGATGAAATCGACACTTATTTCGACATTGTGAAGTACGGTGCGTACAAGCGGGTTGATACGAGCAAACAAGACGATGGACTCGAGGAGGATGAGCAGTGATACAACTGGAGAATGTCACGAAACACTACCGCGGCGGACGCGGTGTCTCCGGCCTCTCGTTCAACATTCAAGAAGGGGAAGTGTTCGGATATTTGGGCCCGAACGGCGCAGGAAAGTCGACAACCATCCGCATGCTGATGGGATTCTTAAGGGCGGACTCAGGCACCGCCAAGATTCAGGGGCTCGATTGCTGGAAGGATGCATCAAGAATTCATGAGCACGTTGGCTACCTGCCCGGCGAAATTGGATTCTTGGACGATATCAATGGCATTCAATTTCTAAATCTGATTGCGGGCATGCGCAAACTCACCCGTCTCACGCACCGGGACGAACTGATTCGACGCCTCGATTTTGACGTGCACACGCCGATTCGCAAGATGTCGAAGGGTATGAAGCAGAAGGTCGGCATCGTTGCTGCCTTTATGCATGAGCCTGACGTACTCATTCTCGACGAACCGACGTCTGGGCTCGATCCGCTGATGCAACAGCTGTTTCTCGACCTGGTCTCGGAATCAAAATCACGGGGGGCCACTGTGCTCATGTCGTCACACGCTTTCGCAGAAGTAGAACGGGTGTGCGATAGGGTCGGCATCATTCGTGACGGCCACCTTGTAGCCATCGAAGATGTGAAGAAGTTGCGCGAGACGCAGCGAAAAGTGTTCACTGTGCACCTTGCCGACATCGCACAAGCCGCCCATCTCGAGTCTGCCGGGTACCCGGTAACAAAGGTAAGCCCCAGCGAAGTCGACGTTGAGGTGCAGGGAGACTACAACTCGTTCCTGCAGGCACTCACAGGGTGCGATGTGCAAAATCTGACGATGCGTGAATTAAACCTTGAGGAAGTGTTCATGCACTATTATTCGACGCACGAGGATGCGCAGCGCAAAAGTGACGAGCACGCCGTAGCCGGTACTTAGGTCGTAACCGACGGACAACGCAATCAATGCACACCAGTAATCGATGCGCCACGTACCCGAAGCAGGACGTACTGAAGCAGCATGTACTGAAGCGCAATGCAAAAAACGGCACGTGGTGGGGCCGCCAAAGGAGGAAGAAGGTTATGAGCAAAGCTCTATTTCGAAGTATGCTGATGAGTCATGGCCGCACAATGATAGGATACGGGTTTGGCATGGCCATCTATCAGTGGCTGTTCATCTGGGTTTATCCAACACTCACCAAATCGTCGGCCATGAACAGCCTACTCCAGAGCATGCCGCAAGGTCTGATGAAGGTGATTGGGTATAACAACGGGATCGGCCAACTCACAGACTACCTGGCAGGCGAATTCTATGGCCTCATCTACATCATTGTCTTTGCCATTTTTGCCATCACCATCTCGACCAAACTTGTTGCGCACCTCGTCGACAACCTGTCCATGGCCTATCTGCTCTCTACCCCTGTTTCGCGCGTGCGTCTTGCCGTGACACAGGCAGCTACACTCGTAACCGGTGCAGGTGTTATCGCCCTTCTGTGCACGGTCGGTGGCATTTTGGGATCACGTTGGTTCGCCCCCCACAGTCCCCTCGACACCGGAAAGTTTATCCAGTTGAATCTTGTCGGCTTCCTCCTGTTTGTCGTCATCTGCGCATACGCGTTCCTGTTCTCGTGCGTGAGCCGTGACGAACGCGCGTCAAATGGACTATCTGCCGGACTTACCCTCGTGTTTTATGCCCTGAACACGGTTGGACTCTTGGCAACACACTTGTCATGGATGCGGCGGTTATCCATCTTCTCTGCGTTTAATCCGCAGAACATCGTGCATGGCCAGGCTCATGTCGTGTTGCTCTGTATTTCCTTGGCCATCGGTTCCATTCTCCTCTTTGCAGCGGCAGTGGCCGGATTTCGCCGACGAGAGTTGGCCCTATAGGAAACCCTTGTATCACGCGAACCGTTAGTTTGTGTAAAAGCGACAAGTTCCGCAAAGACCTTTTATCCCGGCTAGTGGGTCTGTTGGGAGTCTGTTGGGAGTCTGTTGGGAGTCTGTTGGGAGTCTGTTGGGAGTCTGTTGGGAGTCTGTTGGGAGTCTGTTGGGAGTCTGTTGGGAGTCTGTTGATGGCGATTCAGGACGAAACAGAGAATGATTGGAGCGCTCGGATGGACTCCAAGGTGGTATGGACATCCTGCCACTCACCGTCTTCACTAGGCCATCTGCCATCTTCGCGTTGTAATCCTTGGAGTCTGTCCGTTGCTTCGGCTAGCAAGGGAATGCCTGAAGGTACGCCCATCACACCAAGCGCGTTGATGAGCCATGCCAAATTGCTGGCATCAAGCTTGGGAAGGGTCGAATGTAAATGTGCGAGGATGCCGTCTGCGGCCGCCACTTCCCCCATCGAATGGAACAGACCCGCGGCAAGCCAATTTGCATGGTGAAACGAAGGTAGATACATACCTTGCTTGCTGACATAGCCTGCCTATGCACATGTCCTACTTGCTCATTCCGTGCTGTTCATCTTTATTGTTGGCTTCCAGATGTTTTGCTCTCCTTTGCTTCCTGGACACCACAATTAGGTCGGCAGTCCCGACGAGAAATAGCAGCAATGCCACGATAATCATCCCATAATCACGCGGTTTTTCGAATGGGAAGAGAACCATTTCGATAATGCCAAGACTCATCATGAGACCGTCTAACACGAACTTCAACTTATAGTAGTTCACTGGCTAGGTCCCCCGAAAATTCTAGATAATCCCACAATACAGAACGTACGTTTCAGCGTCAACAAAGAGCCTAAAGGGCCGAGTGGGTGCAAGTGTAGCACAGTTGCGAGGCTGTACCGGCTCAAGTTCCCCAGGTAGTCGAGCCGCCACCCAGCCTCTGAGCTGCCCAAAGTCACTTCACTTCTGATACCCATTAGAGACTCTCTGCTGCATTTTCCGTTCTGTTGAACCGATTGATACAGAACAGGTAAACCCCTATGGGTATATGAAAATTTACAGATATACTTCTGTGTCTTACGGTCATACCCACCCAGGTATATTTCACAAATAGCGCTACCTTCACTATCCTTATACGTCAACCCCAAGGGGTATCGTAAGTATCATCATGTGCACTACGGCCGATCCGATACCCCCTATCCAAAACCCGCAGCGATAGTTGTGTGTCCTAGCTACGCGGGCATACCCCCGCATGATAGGACTTAGCGATACTTTTGAATCTCATGCCGTTGCGTTGTACGCTCCAATGAAGTGAAATCCCGTACGCCCCCGGTCCTCACCACAGGCTGGAACGATGGCCCACCGCGCAGCGATACTTTTGTTACCTCAGGTAAACCCCCATGGGTATTTGAAAATTTACAGATATACTTTTGTGTCTTACAGTCATACCCACCCAGGTATATTCCAAAATTAGCGCTACCTTCACTATCCTTATTCGTCAACCCCATGGGGTATCGTAAGTATCATCATGTGCACTACGGCCGATCCGATACCCCCTATCCAAAACCCGCAGCGATAGTTGTGTGTCCTAGCTACGCGGGCATACCCCCGCATGATAGGACTTAGCGATACTTTTGAATCTCATGCCGTTGCGTTGTACGCTCCAATGAAGTGAAATCCCGTACGCCCCCGGTCCTCACCACAGGCTGGAACGATGGCCCACCGCGCAGCGATACTTTTGTTACCTCAGGTAAACCCCCATGGGTATGTGAAAATTTACAGATATACTTTTGTGTCTTACAGTCATACCCACCCAGGTATATTCCACAATTAGCGCTACCTTCACTATCCTTATTCGTCAACCCCAAGGGGTATCGTAAGTATCATCATGTGCACTACGGCCGATCCGATACCCCCTATCCAAAACCCGCAGCGATAGTTGTGTATCCTAGCTACGCGGGCATACCCCCGCGTGATGCGACTTAGCGATACTTTTGAATCTCATGCGGTTGCGTTGTACGCTCCAATGAAGTGAAATCCCGTACGCCCCCGGTCCTCACCAGCCTCACCCGCCTCACCAGCCTCCACACCCTCCTCCCCCCGCAGCCGAGTGACGTCAAGAGTGGGCGGAGCATAAAAAGGAGGTATAATCAGGGTATCGCGAAACGGTGGTGCATCGATGAAGAGTCAGAACTCCCGACAATATGAAGACTTATATACGCAACTCGCGGCCGTACTCAGGCCGGAACAGATATGCCGTGACGAGCCCTTGTCTCGACACACCTACACGAAGCTCGGCGGTGCCGCAGACATTGCCATCTTCCCGGACACGATTGAATCTGTCAGGCAATGTGTCGACATCATTCGGCGGGCTGAGGTTGCGCTGACAGTGCTCGGAAACGGATCGAACGTCATCGTCAAGGACTCCGGCATCCGGGGTGTCACGCTCGTCCTAACAGAGTTGCAAGGTATCGAATTGGACAACCAGCACATTATCGCCGATTGCGGCGCAGCTATAATTGACGTTTCAAACTTTGCCTATGAACGTTCTTTGACTGGACTTGAGTTTGCATGTGGAATCCCAGGAAGTGTCGGCGGTGCGGTGTACATGAATGCTGGTGCTTATGGTGGCGAGGTCAAAGACGTCCTCACATCTGCCTTGGTGATGACGAGGGAAGGCAACATCACCTTGCGTACCAGGGATGAACTGCACCTGGCCTATCGACACAGTATCGTATCTGAGAACGATGACATTGTGCTCCAGGCGACGTTTGTACTCGAACCGGGGGACAAAGCAAAGATTCGGGCACAGATGGACGAACTGACCTTTCTTCGCACCAGCAAGCAGCCTCTGGAGTACCCTTCCTGCGGCAGCGTGTTTAAACGGCCTCCCGGGTACTATGCGGGAAAGCTGATTCAGGATGCGGGCCTTCAAGGCTTACGAATCGGTGGCGCTGAGGTCTCGAGAAAGCATGCCGGGTTTATCGTTAACGTCGACAACGCTACGGCTTCCGAATATATCGCCGTCATTGAGGCCGTGCAGGCTGCCGTCAAGCAAAAATTTGGTGTGGCATTGGAGCGGGAAGTGAAAATCATCGGCGATTGACCGTTTGGATAAACCATCCGCTTGCCACCTCGCCGTCACAGCGCATCTCTGGCGGAGCCTGGCCAAAGTTCGGGCGGCAACAGGGAGGCACTTTCCCTATCCAACACCCACGTGACGTCGCGGTGCAATTGCAGCATGCTCGCGGGTACATTTGTCTGCACCGATCCCGATACTGACTCCGCCACCGCCTTGGCTTTGTTTTTCCCGAACGCCACCAGCACAATCTGCTTTGCTTGAAGAATCGCCTGCACCCCCATCGTCACAGCCTGATGAGGGACGTCTTCAACGGTGTCAAAAAATCTCGCGTTGCTCTTGATTGTCTCTTCAGACAACGACACTACGTGGGTTCTCGACATCAGGGTATGGCTCGGCTCGTTGAACCCGATGTGTCCGTTCACGCCAATCCCAAGCAGTTGCAGGTCTATCGGGTGCGACTGGATGAGGCCGTCATACCGCTTGCACTCTTCCTCCAAATTGTCAGCCACACCGTTTGGGACATGGGTCTCTGCAGGTTGTACCTGCAGGTGTCGAAACAGGTTTTCGCGCATAAAGTGGTGATAGCTCTGCGGGTGATCCGCCGGCAACCCCACATACTCATCAAGGTTAATCGTCACACACCGGGACAAATCAAGGCCGCAGTCGGCCAGCGCCCGAAACGCCTGATAGCACGGAATCACCGTACTCCCGGTTGCCAGCCCAAGGACGGGGTGATTGACGTGCACGATGACCTGTTCGATTAGCGTTGCCGCGTAAATTCCCGCGTCTTTCGGAGAGTCGAACACGCGTATTCTCATCCTCATCCTCCCTTCATTTGTACGCCTAACTTACTCCTAAAGAGGGTTATCCCTGACGTGTGGAATCATACACAATGTGACCCCGAACCATGGTCCACATCACGTTGCCCGCTTTGTCAAAGGCGACCACGTCAGCATCATAGTCCTTCGCCAATTCTCCCTTGCGCGGCAATTGCAGACGGCGTGCCGGATTGGTCGAAGCCATCGTTTGTGCTGCAAAGGGCGATATTCCTGCCAACTTCTGAACCGTCTGCACAGCCCGGGACATTGTCAGGACGCTGCCCGCAAGCGTCCCGTTTTCAAGCTTGCAGGCCCCATTAAGAACGGTAACATTCAACCCGCCGAGGTCGTATTGCCCATCTGGCATGTCTGCGGCGCGGATGGCGTCTGTAATCAACATCAGCCGATCCGCTCCAATCGCCCGCACCAACATCTTCACCATCGGCCCGGCGACGTGAATGCCGTCGCAGATGATGTCGGCTGTAAAATCATTGTCGTCGACCAAGTAGCCGATGGGGCCAACGGATCGGTGTAAGAGAGGAGGCATCGCATTGCAAAGATGAGTGACATGCCGGAATCCGGAATCCTTGGCGGCCGCCACATCTTCATACCCGGCCGTTGTATGACCTACGGAGGCGAGTACACCATGTCGCCTTGCCAGTTGTGCCACTTCATGAGCATTTGGACGCTCCGGTGCAAGGGTCATGAGCTTGACAATACCTGACGAAAACCAACGTTCGGCCAGTTCCCGGTTTGGATGTATGATTTTGTCCGGTCGCTGCGCACCCGCTTTATCCGGATGAATAAAGGGGCCCTCGAGGTGCACCCCAAGAACCTCTGCACCGACAAATTCGCCTGTGTGATGCCCGTGCTCTGCTCCCGCCCCCGCACCACTCGGATTTGTGTGACGGTATGATGCCCCGCTCTGGGTGAGGATGTAGCGCTTGGCCACATCGAGGACAGCATCTATCCGCTCGGGCGATTCAGTCACGGTGGTCAGCAGCAAGCCCGTCGTACCGTGTCTCGCATGCGTCTTTACAATTTGTCGGAACGCGTCCTCGTCCGCGTCCATCGTATCAGCACCGCCGCCGCCGTGGACATGGATGTCAATAAATCCTGGCATCAGCAACGGCAAATCATCATCCACAGAATCATAGACGTGGACGTCTGTGATGTTTCCGTCTTCTATCACCAGTGAGACCGTTTCGAGCTCCCCGTTTGGGGTCAGGCGGTTACCTTGAACTTCCAATACATTCACCCCATCCACTGCGATAATGACCACCGGCATCGGCATCGTTTACGCTCATCGCTTACTTTTCTGTTATATGGCTGGCGTGTTACGTACGCTCTTGTCAGGCCCTTCCTGGGCCTTTCCTGGGTCTTTCTTGGCCCTTTCCTGGGCCTTTCCTGGGCCTTTCCTGGGCCTTTCCTGGGCCTTTCCTGGGCCTTTCCTGGGCCTTTCCTGGGCCTTTCCTGGGTCTTTCCTGGGTCTTTCTTGGTCCGTTCTTGGACCGTTCTTGGACCGTTCTTGGACCGTTCTTGGTCCGTTCTTGCACTGTTGTTACGCTGAGCCGCGGCCTCCGACAGGAAACTCGTTACGCCCAGCCGCGCCGTCCAATTGAGTAAGTGCATCTTCGAAAGCCTGAATCAACGGATGAGGCGTATCCGATTTGCCACGCGCCGCGAGGTCACTGTGCACCAGGCGCATTGCCCGCAACACAGCCCCGGCAGAAGGACGGAGTGTCACTGGGGCACATGACAATTCAGGAAACTCCATTTTAAGTTTCGCTTCAAGACTGTCGCGAAGTACGGACGTGTTCGTGAATAATCCACCCGCTAGAACGACCTGGTTCGATACGTTTTCCTTCAGTTGATTCCGTATAGACTTTATCATCCGCAGGTGTTGTGAAGTGCTGTGGTCGACAATCTGCATCGCCAAATCGTCACCGACGGAAGCCTCCAGAACATGCCTGGCAAATGAAGCGACAGTCCCTACAGGATGATTTGAATTATAAATTTTAGGAATGATTTCACCCGGCTGATGAATAGAAAATACTTCGGCCGCTCTCTCCCAAAGCATGGTCCTGTCGCCTCTGCCCTCGGCGTACTGAATGGCTGCCATCAGCCCACGACGTCCGATGTCAAAACCGCTGCCCTCGTCGCCAATCAAGCTCCCGTACCCGCCGGCGCGTGCTGTCTCACCGTCCCAGCTCTCACCCACAGTGATGCTTCCTGTCCCCGCTATCACAACTACGCCCGATGCCCCGCGAGTACCTGCCGTGAGTGCAGCAAGTCCGTCGTTTGCGACTTCGACTTTGACGCGTGGGTATTTGCGCGCAAAGACCAATTTTAGTGACTCTACTTGTTCCGGCCTGTCTACTCCGGCCATACACAGGGATAAACCTGCAAGGTGCTCTGGTCTCCCATTCAGGCCCTTGATTCCCTCCTGTATCAGGGAGTCAACTGTCATGACCGCATTGTCCCATCCCATGGTGCTCGGATTGCTAGCGGTGCCTTTACTGACAAAGAGGGCGTGTGTGCTCTCGTCAAATGTCAGCACCTCGGTCTTGGTCCCCCCGCCGTCCACACCGATGTACAGTTTCAAGAAGGTCCCCCCAGTACGTTGAGCTACACCACGTTGCAACAACGGCGTTATCTCACCGAAAGTACAGTATCTATATGTCACACCGAAGCGGTGACGGCGTCCACTGGCCCAATAATGCAGGGCCATTTGCGCCTGTCGCGCTCGGGACATTTGTCGGCCGACCATGTACAAACTGCCATGCGAAGAGCGCAAAGGCCATGGCTTCTTTCATATCCGATGGAATGCCATGCGTCTCCGGAGAAAGGGTTCGCACTGGCTGGACGAGACCCTCGATGGAGCGCACCAAAGCAACGTTATGCCGCCCACCGCCCCCAATTACCAATTCAAAGGGTTGATGCACGACCATCTCAATGCCGAGAGCTACTGTGTGTGCAACAAAGCGTGTCATTGTTGCAACCTTATCTACCATTGACATATCCGCCATATCCTTCAGATACGGTTCCAGAAACTCGACTCCATAGCGCTCCCGACCTGTCGATTTCGGCGGCCGTCGATGAAGGTACTCGTCGTTTGCTAGCCACTTTTCAATCACCGACACACGAGGCACGCCACTCGCAGCAAGCAGACCATCCTTGTCGAACGACGATGTTCCTGCTGTCAACGTATCTACCAAGGCATCAATCAACATGTTGCCAGGCCCAGTATCAAATGCCAACACGTCGTCGAGCGTCGCACCCGTTGGCAAAACCGTAATGTTCGAGATACCCCCGATGTTCAACACCACGCGTGTGATGTCCTGCGCTCTAAAGTAGGCGTAGTCAAAATACGGCACAAGCGGGGCCCCCTGACCACCTTTTGCAACATCCGCACGTCGAAAATCGGACACCACCGGGCAGCCCGAGATGTACGCAATATTTGCCGGATGACCAATTTGTAGGCTCACACCCGCATGTGGTGCATGGTAGACTGTCTGCCCGTGCGATCCGATAACAGACACATCTCCCACCCGAACACCCGCCTTCTCGATGAGTGCCAATGCAGCTTCACCAAACCACTGCCCCATCAGGGCATCCATATGTGCGACGTAGCGCACTGGGACATCCTCGCGAAACAAGCGAAAGACCTGTTCACGCTGCTCCATAGAATACGGGACGTAGTGGGTTTCTATGAGTTCCATGTGAGGTATTACATCACGAATGAAAGACTCCGTTGCCCGTCGACCTGTAACTGATACTAATCCGTCCGTGGCTGAAACGTTTGTCGCTGCAACGTCCATGCCTGAGACACCTAGTGATGGAGGGTCCGTGAAGCGTACGAGCGCGGCATCGATGCCATCGCCGGATGTCCCTGACATGAGTCCAATCGCCAAGCCAGTGGAAGCACTTTGGAGCAACTGTTGCATCATCTGGCCCCTCTATTCGTAGAGTTGTATGTCCTGAACATCACCATCGAATGCGGTCAGTTCATCTTTGGACTCTTCCAGGTAATCGAAAGCTCTACCTTCCACGACATACTTCCGTAAGCGGTTGTTTCCTGCCAAGAGGTCAATAAACGGCTTCGTCGGTCTCTCCAATCCGAGAAACGCAAAATCGTCGGAGTAGAGTTTCGCGAAACCTTCAAGTAACTTGATACCCGTACGAACCGGTTGAAGTGCCCTTGCATCGGTGACATGGAGCGCAACGCCTTCGCACAATTCGCCCGAATACTGCGAGTACGTAGGCACGAAGTAGATGGGCCGCCCCACGACACCCGGCAGACCCTGTTGATTGAACCAGTCTGTTACTTTATGGGCCTGCACGTATGGTGCACCAATGTATTCAAACGGATGGGTTGTGCCTCGTCCAAGGCTCAGATTGACACCTTCAAAGAAACAGGTGCCTGGATACAGCAGACACATGTGCAGACTTGTGGTGTTTGGCGATGAGGGAACAAACGGGATGTCCGTGTCCGACAGGAGCATGTCGCGAGTCCACCCGGTCATCTTTATCACTTTGAGATGGCACGGTTTAGTCAAATTCGCGTTGATAAACAGCGCCAATTCTCCCATCGTCAAACCGTGTCGATTTGGAATGGGGTGCATCCCGACGAAAGACTTGTACTCCATATCGAGAATGTTGCCTTCCCGTGTGACGCCATCAATAGGATTTGGCCGATCCGGCACCACACACAAAAGTCCCGTCTCTGCACAAGCTTCCATGCAATAAGCCAAGGTGTTCATGTTGGTATAGTAGCGTGTTCCGACATCGTGGAGGTCGACGATGAGGACATCGAGATCGGCAAGCATTTCAGGAGTTGGTTTTTTGTTCGGGCCATACAGTGAATACGCAGGCAATCCTGTCGCGTCGTCAATGCTGAAATCTACGTCCTCGCCTTCCTTTGCACTATTTTTCACGCCGTGCTCCGGACCAAACAATTTCGTCAATTGCCATGCCGTGGACGCTGCAAACCGTTCAATCACCGGCACGAGCCTGGAATCCGTAACCGTGTAGTTGGACACCAGACCAACTTTCTTTCCGGCAAGCAGATGAGTCTGATTTGTCAGAAGTTCCTCTATCCCTAGACGCACCGTACCAATCGCCACCCTTCGTGATGTTGCCGTTTTCACGACGCTTTCTCGTTAACTTCATGCTAAGTCAGGTGGGATTGGTCGTCAACATATTATTTCAATGAAATAACTTTAAAAACGAAATTTTATTCTACGTATGATATACTGATATTGGGATTTCCGGATGGACCAAGCCTGTCAGACCGTCCCTCAGACCTTACAGGATACGTCAAACCTGACAGACCGTCCGTCAAGCCTGACACAGAGCCCATTAGACCTGACAGCGCCACCGTCAAACCTGACACAGAGTCCGTTAGACCTGACAGCGCCACCGTCAAACCTGACACAGAGTCCGTTAGACCTGACAGCGCCACCGTCAAACCTGACACAGAGTCCGTTAGACCTGACAGCGCCACCGTCAAACCTGACACAGAGTCCGTTAGGACAAACGGACATGAAGACATATTCTTTCCTTCTGCTGGTGCATGGTATAATTCATATCCAATGAGACCTGATTTGATAGCGTTTACTTATAAACGACAGAAAGCACAGACAGAAAGCACAGTTGGATAGAATCCGTAGGGGAAGAGGTGACAGCAATGCTGTACATGCCGGGCGGCGGCCTTGTCCGACTCGAGGAATCTCTGGAGGACTTGCCAGAGTCGGAAGCCAAGATTGCAAGATATATTCTCGATCATCCAGCCGAATTTGTGAATATGACTGTCCAGGACCTCTCGCAGGAGAGCAGTGGCAGTCCAGCAGCGGTGGTACGGTTATGGAAGTCGCTGGGTTTTGATGGTTACCACGACTTCAAGCTCCGCGTAGCAAGCGATTTGCAGACGAAATCGCTGACGAAGTACGTTGAGCTTTCCAGTGAGAGTTCCTTTGGCAGCATTCTGCATTCCGTTGAGGACAGCAACATACACTCCATTCAAAACACACTGAGACTGCTCCGTGAACCAGACGTGGAGGCCACGGTACGGGCTTTGCACGAAGCAAATCGAACGGTGACCATGGGTGTTGGTGCCTCAGGCGTCGTCGCAGACGACATTCAACAGAAGTTGATGCGCATCGGCCTTCCCGTCAACACCGCCCACGACTTTCATCAAGGTGCGATGTTAGCCGCACAACTTCGCGAAGGAGACGTCTTTCTCGCTGTTTCCTATTCGGGTACGACATCAGATGTTTATGAAGTAGCTGAGATAGCGAAGAGCAATGGTGCCATTGTCATTGCGCTGACCCGCTTTGGAGACACACCGCTCAGCAGGATGGCAGACATTTGCCTCTACATCAGCGCTGTTGAACCAAAGATGCGTGTCGCGGCGACCGCGTCCCGCATCTCTGCACTCGTGATTGTGGACACAGTGTTCATTTACTTGGCCAATCAGGATAAAGACAAAGTGTACAACGCACTCGAGGCGACGCGTCAGGTCATCAGCAAGCACAAGATCGACTGACATGACTGCGAGCCAGCGCAGGATTAGCGCCGGGTTGCCTCGGGCTAGGCGAGGGCTAGGCGAGGGCTAGGCGAGGGCTAGGCGAGGATTCGCGTCATGGAGCAAATAGGTTCACCGGTGATAACGCGCTATTGGAGACTGTCGATTAACTTGTAGGTGCTTACGCACCGTGGGTGCGTAAGGGTTCGTCAGAGCGGCCGGTTGAGCACTGCTTGCGGACCGTGGGTGCTTAAGGGAGCATCAAAATCGACAAAACAGGCGTTTCTTACGCACCGTGGGTGCGTAAGGGTTCGTCGGAGCGGCTGGCTGAGCACTGCTTGCGCACCGTCGGTGCGTAAGGGACCGCCGAATCGGTTGGCTGAGCACTGCTTACGCACTGTGGGTGCGTAAGGGACCGCCGGATCGGTTGACTGAGCACTGCTTACGCACTGTGGGTGCGTAAGGAACCGCCGGATCGGTTGGCTGAGCACTGCTTACGCACTGTGGGTGCGTAAGGGAGCATCAAAATCGGCAAAACAGGCGTATCTTACGCACTGTGGGTGCGTAAGGGTTCGTCGGAGTGGCTGGGTGAGCGTCTCTTACGCACCGTGGGTGCGTAAGCGTTCGTGAAAGTGGCCTTTGTTTTCGTCAGTAATTTGTAATAACGCGCCCTGAGCGTGTTATTTCCAATTGAATCTATAGTGCCTACAAGGAATAGCGTGCTGTGGAAGCGCTATGTTCGTGCCGTGAGTCAATAACGACGTGTGAACGCGTTATTTTGGTCCGTTTCAATCAATAACGCGCCACGAGCGCGTTATTTCCACTTGAACGTGCTTCGGGCATAGTGAATAACGCGTTCCCAGCTCGCTATCGGCGGTCCAACTCCCAACGGAGTTAAAGCCAGAGGGTGCTCACGTACCATCCCCTGTTACACGCTCTGGCTGCTGGAAACGGGTTTTGAACTTTCTCGTCGGATCACCGTAAGTAGTATCGCCATGCCAACAACGCCGAGTGCGCAGATGCCCGCCGCAAATCCGTAGAGTACGTAAGGACCGTATGCGCCCAGCACGAATCCCCCACTCATGCTGCCAATTATTGCAGCGAGACCAGTGTTGACGGCGCTATATACCGTTTGTGCCGTTACACGATTGGTCTCGTCACTCACTCGGCTTGCAACGGAAATGCCGGCAGCCAAGGCGATTCCAAACGAGAGTCCGTGAAGGGTCTGCAAACACACGAGCACCCATGTTGGAGGCCCAAACACCAGTACTATCCATCGAAACAAAAACACACTGCTTGCGACAAGGAGCATCCGTTCGGCCCCAAACCGCGTAATCAGCCGTCCGGAGACGAAAAATAGGGGAAGTTCGCTCAAACCGCCGATACTGTATATAATGCCTAAAATGCCGAGCGGGCGATGTAAAGCATGATAATACAGCGTAAAGAAGTTACTGTTGAGCGTCTGACTGATAGATACCAGCATTGTAAACAGCAAGAGCCAGACGAATCCACGATTCTTCACCAGCCTACGAAGTCCGGTGAAGGCTGATGCCGACTTACGTGCAACCGATGCCCCTGCTGTGGCTGGCACTTTTGGGTAAGCAATCAATGTGATAAAACTTAAGCCGGCCAACGTTGCGTAAAGCGGAATCATGGCATTCACATTTCCAGAACGATACATCTGTCCTGCTATGCTAACCATAATTGCATACCCCAAGGAGCCAAACATCCTGACCTTTCCATAATGATGAACCCCTGTGTTCTGTACAGTTAGACTATCCATCACAGGTATCATCCCTGTTTGAAACACCGCTAAGACCGCTACCGCAAATAGAAAAGATAGGAACCCATGAAGATGCGGGAATGTCAGTATCAGCAGCGATGCGGCCGCCAATCCGATAAACACAGTGATTCTTTGCAAGTGCAGCCAATCGTTTAAGATACCCCAGAGCGGCTGAACAAGCAGTCCGACAAGCGGCATGACCGCAAGGATTACGCCTACCTGGCTGCTGCTCAAACCACGTGTCGTCAGGTACAAATTGAAGTACGGGGAGAATACCGCGACGGCGGTAAAAAATATAAAGTAGTACAAACTCATCCGCGCATATCGAGCAGGCCCAAGCCTGAACCCATCTTCACCACTGGAGGTTTCGGTCGTTCGTGTCAGTTACGCTCCCGCCTCTCTGTTGCTGCTAACGCTGACTGCTGTTAACCTCTCTGTCGCTCAGCTGTCTTTCGCTGCTTCTTAGCCTCTCAACTACCTCCGTCTCTGCTTCTTAACCTCTCTGCTTCTTAGCCTCTCAACTACTTCCCTCTCTGCTTCTTAGCCTCTCAACTACTTCCTTGTCTGCTTCTTATGCTCTCTGCGGCTATTGCCTCTGTCCATCTCACCGCTAAAGACGATGCTCCTTGCCCGTGTGGAGTCATAAGGGGCTCTCGCCTGCAACTTCAGAACCTACTATCTACGTTCACCTAGCGTTTGTGATTTCCTTCTCACTCCCACGAAATGAAAACGACAGCAAATCAATGTCACACTCAATCCGTATCGCACCGAATCACAGTGGAACACATAAAAGTCGCACAAATCAAATTGTAAGCTGGACAATGGCGGTTCACCCGCGCTACCATCACGTGTAGGGAGGGATGTGTCTTGAAACCGTTTCCGTTGAGGCAGCGCGATTTGCCAGTTAGCCGACTTGTGCTCGGATGCATGGGGCTTGGCGGTGATTGGACGCAAGCGCCGATTGAACAAGCAGATGTCAAACAGGCGCACGAGGTCGTTGAGGCAGCACTCGAAATTGGTATCAACATGTTCGATCACGCTGATATTTACCGCCGCGGCAAGGCTGAACAGGTTTTCGGTCAGGTGCTGAAAGAACGCAGAGAATTGCGCGATAAAATCTTCCTGCAATCAAAGTGCGGCATTCGCTTTCCGGAGGAGAGTGGTGTCCCCGGCCGCTACGATTTTTCAGAAGCGCATATCCTGAACAGCGTTGACGGTATTCTCACCCGACTTGGGGTGGAATATATAGACTTTCTACTCCTGCACCGCCCCGATCCGCTGATGGATCCAGAAGAGGTCGCTCGCGCAGTGTCGCAGCTTCACACCGCAGGAAAAGTACGCCACTTTGGTGTGTCCAACATGAATGCCGGTCAGATTGAACTCCTGCAAGCGTACTCTGATTATCCGTTTATCATCAACCAACTGGAAATGAGCCTCCTTAAACACGGGTTTGTGAACACGGGCGTCCACGTCAATCAAGAGGCTGCGAAGGCGAATGTATTTCCGGATGGAACACTGGAATATATGCAACTGCAAAACATCCAAGTTCAAGCCTGGTCACCGCTCGCTCTCGGATACCTGAGTGGTCGCTCTCTCGAAGGGCAAAGCGAAAGCGTACGAACGACAGCGAACCTCGTGGCAAACATGGCTGTGCAAAAGGACACGACTGCAGAGGCCATTGTATTGGCCTGGCTAATGAAACATCCCACCCATATTCAACCGGTCATCGGAACAACGAACACTCAGCGAATTCATGCGTGTCGAGATGCTGAACAAGTCTCACTTTCTCGGGAAGAGTGGTATCAGTTGTACGTCGCGGCCAGAGGGACACCTTTGCCCTAGGTTTTCCGACATCGGAGGGGTCCTTGGTTCTAGGCCAAAAGTTGTATAGTCGTGACGTCTTTCCTTTGGTAAGCTGCCCCGTGGAGACAATTACAGACATACTGGGGGACGTCAAATGCCGGAACCGAGGACTCTAACCGATACCCATATCACTACAGATACCCATATCAGTCCCTCTGCAAATCCAGGTGCTGATGCCAATACCAACATCACCACCGCTATCAGTACCAACACCGCAACCAACATCACCACCGATATCACTGCCGGCACCGCGGCCAACATCAGCACCGATATCAGTACGAGGACCGCCGTCAACACCAATACCGCTTTGCAGTCGGGGGTGCCTCACACTGCGCTGTTGCTGTCTTTAAATCGTGGTCTCTCCGCGCTTGGCGGCCAAATTGCCATTACTGTGCTCCCCATCACAGTTTTTCTTGTGACCCATTCCATTGCCATTGCAGGGACCGTTCTCGGTACGCGCCTGTTGGTTTCAACGCTTTTCACACCAATCTCCGGTCTCTTCGCTGATCGCTGGAACCCGAAATATTTGATGATGATCTCGCTGGGGACACGTATTATCCTTTTTGCCGCCATGGCAGAGACTCGGTCCATTGCCTTACTGGCTGCACTTGCCGCCTTGACGGCAGCTGGAGGTATGATGGAATCCACTGCTGTCAGTGCCCTAACTCCAAAGCTGATTGATGAGGCATCTCTACCGCGAGCAAACGCACTCATCAGCTCCGCGCAGAATCTCTCATTCATCATAGGTCCTTTGCTTGGCGGCATATTGATTGCCAAAACATCGCCAGCATGGGGGTTTTACGCTGCTGCCGCAACCCAAATGCTTGCCCTGTTGTCACTGCTTTACCTTCCCTTGCGGATGAAGGTTCACCCGCAGAAAAGTGAAGACAGCCTGCTGAGACAGCTCCTCGGTGGCATTCAATATGCCTTTTCCGACAAATTCATGTTTATCATGCTCACTTCCTACAGTGTTTTCATCTTTGGTCTAACAGCATTCAATGTCCTCGCTGTCGGGCTCGCCTTTCATTTTGGTAAAGGAAGCACCGGCTACGGGGTTCTCATTGCAGCTCAGGCGGTCGGCATGCTCGCCGTTACCTTTGCATCCACGAGGTTGTTAAAAACTTCAACGTTGTTGCCGTTGTTCTACACCAATATGCCCGTTCAAGGCCTAGCTATTATCGGTGTCGCACTCTCACCCTCGTACACATTTGCCGCTTTTTTTGCATTAATTCAGGGGATAGGTTGGGGGATGGAACAAGCAAGCGTCACGACTGTCCTGCAACAAAACATCCCGGGCAACCTCCAGGGGCGTGTGTTTGGACTCTTTTTTTCCGCTCTGGCAATCGCTGAAACGCTGGGTGTAACCATCTTCGGATGGTTGGGGCAGTTCCTTGGTGATTCTGGCGGGCTTCTCATTGCAGGGTCGCTCTCTACACTCTGCGCCCTTCTCTCCATTATCCTGTTGCGACCCATCCTAAGTTCAAAATCAGTACCTTGCAATATACAATAGTAAATGTTATTTTATAGCTGGCGCATTCGTGTTAAGTGCATTTTTCTACTTAAGACATCAGTCGACACAGTGCATTGAGTAGACACTCATGAGAAACTTTTCAAGCTGCTTTTCTTTTAGCAAGCTACTATACAATGTTTAATACTGGATGACGTAATATAGGAGTGGTCTCAAAATGAACGTACAGTTCAAAAAGGGCGTGCTCGAATTGTGTGTACTCGCCCTAACCGCCAAAGCAGACCGATACGGGTATGAACTCGTGCATCGATTGTCAGAGACCCTCGAAATCGCCGAGGGCACCGTCTATCCGATTTTAAGGCGTCTGACGAAAGAAGGCCTATTCACAACGTACTTGAAGGAATCGTCTGAAGGACCACCGCGCAAGTACTACCAATTAACCACCAAGGGCGAGCAGTATCTGAGCCAGCAAGTGGAAGAGTGGCAAGAGTTCTATCGAAGCGTCAATCAGGTGATTGAGGAGGGCGTGTCTCCATGACAAAACAACAATTTTTACATGAACTCGAGCAATTGCTCTCGCGAGTTCCGACTTCAGAGAGACAAGAGATGCTCTACGATTACGAGGAGCACATACGTTCTGCGACGGAGAACGGATGGACTGAGGCTGAGGCTGTGTCGAAACTCGGAAGTCCGAAAGTCATTGCTAAGGAATTGCTTGCCACCACGTACGTTCAGCAAGCCGAAACAGCGACAAACTTTGGAAACGTACTTCGTGCGGTACTCGCTGTCATCGGACTTGGTTTCTTCAACATCGTGATTGTGCTTGGACCTTTTCTAGCCGTTGTAGGCGTCTTGGCAGCCCTCTATGCAACCGCCGTCGCTTTGATTATCGCTCCGATTGCCGCCGTCATTGGCCCCATTGTCGGGGCTACTTTCACCGCAGGCGTTATCCCGCTGTTTGTTGTATTCGCACTCGTTGCAGTGGAAGGCGCAGGCTGGTTGCTGCTAGTCGGCTGTATCGCGCTGACGAAAGGATTTGGCACACTGTGCGTTCGCTACCTAAAGCTGAACCTGCGCGTCATAAGGGGAGGAAAATAAGATGCTCAAAAAAATTGCACTGGCGGCTGCTGGAGTCCTGTTGATTGGCATCGGAGGCATGGTTGCCACGGCCGCAATTCAGCACGACACCATCTCGCAGTACATGTCATCTCTCGTCCGTACCAATGTGAATCTATCGGATACGCATGGAGGGTACAGCTTCGACCAAACGAAAACCCTCGACGGAGCGTCCGTCCAGTCCCTCCAGGTTACCGCTGACGCAGCAAGTGTGTACATCCATCCCGGCAGCAGCAATCAGATTGTCGTGCACGCATACGGAAGTTTGGTCGGGATAAAACCAAGCGATTTCACACTTGACGTTACCCAGCAAGGCAACCAAGTGATTGTGAACTTGTTGAAACACAACGTATTTTCATTCGGGCTCAACTCGATACGTCTCAAAGTTGATGTCGAGGTTCCGAAGCACCTATATGACAGTGTCAATGCACGAGCCTCAGCCGGCAACGTCACGGTTCAGAACCTGAGCGCCAAAAACCTTACTCTTCGTTCTAATGCTGGGTCTGTCAACGCTTCCCAAGTGACTGGCTCCGTCAAGGCGAGTAGCAGCGCAGGGTCAGTACAAATTCACGATATTACCGGTGACGTGAATCTAGAGTCAAACGCGGGGTCCATTCAGGCGGGGAGCATTGATGGAACCATCCATGCGACGAGTAGCGCGGGGTCGATAACCATCAATTTACCAGCCATCACCCACAACATCACGGCAAAAAGCACCGCCGGCCAAGTACGAATTACAACCGCGACCGCCCCCCCGGCACTCCAGTTCACGTTACAGACTTCAGCCGGGCGCATAAATTTTAACCTGCCAAATGCAACTTTTCACGTCAATCAATCGTCAGACGTCGAAGGTTCGATTGGCACCGGAGGACCGGTCATGAACCTGAGTGCCAGCGCGGGTTCTATCCAAGTCTCTGAGGGACCTGTCTCTTAGCTCTTAGCTCTTAGCTCTTAGCTCTTAGCTCTGATGAAGTAAAGTAGTTTGTGTAGCAGGATTTGGATATTCGCGGATAGTAAAAAAGTAGGGTATCCTTGGGATTGCGACATCACCAAAAAAGGAGCCCTACCAATGACTAGTGTACACGAACTTGGCACGTCGGATCTAATGGAAATTCTCGTGAAGGACTTCGTCAAGGAAAAACTTGAGTTGATCATGCGTGAGGAGATCGACAATTTTCTAAAGGTTGAATATGAGGGCAAGCGTCCCAGCCGAAACGGAACCTATGGTCGCTCCCTAGAAACACGGTTTGGAAAAATAGAGAATTTGCGGGTTCCCCGAGACCGTAAGGACGCCTTTCAAACTCGAGTGTTTGCGCCATACCAGCGTCGAGAGGGCTGGTTAGAAGAGGCTGTCATTCACATGTATAAGGGTGGGATGAGTACCCGCGACATCGCAAAATTCATCGAAGGCATGTTTGGCACGCAGTACTCCCCAACGACCATCAGTAACATCACGAGTACCGTCTTGGAAGATATCGAAGCATGGCAGCAACGTCCATTAGATAAACGCTATTCCGTGATTTATTTGGACGGCATCTATATCAAACTTAAGCGCAACACGGTGAGCAGTGAAGTCATCTATCTGGCGATGGGCATCAACGAAGATGGATATCGACAGATCCTCGGCTTCTACGTTGGCGGAAAAGAAAGCGCCAATGGCTGGAGGGATGTGCTCAAGGACCTGTATCGTCGCGGAGCGAAGGAGGTCTTGCTGGGGGTATTTGACGGGTTACCTGGCCTGGAAGAAGCGTTTCGAGAAACGTACCCAAGGGCAGACGTTCAACACTGCATCGTACACAAGGTGCGCAGTACGTTCCCGAAAATTCGAGTCAAGGACAAGGTTGAGTTTATCGGCGACCTCAAAACGATTTATACCGCATTGGATAGGGACTTAGCCTTGGCAGCGTTCGATACGGTCAAGAGCAAGTGGAGTAAAACCTATCCGAAAGAAATTCAATCGTGGGAAGACCAACTTTCAACGCTACTGACGTTTTACAAATTTCCAAAGCTGATTCGCGGGTCCATCTACACATCCAACGCAATCGAGCGGACGAACAAAGAGCTACGCAAGAGGTTTCGACCGATGAACAGCTTAACGAACATGGATGCAGCTGAGAAAATCATCTATCTTGAAGTCACGACTTATAACGAGAAATGGAGCACAAGAGTCATCCGTGGCTTCGGGGATGCGGAAACGAAGACAGAGCTGAAGCGAATGTATGAGGAACGCTACCCAAGCATGTCAGAAGTCTCTGCGCAGGAATAAATATCCAACAACTTGAACAATCACGTTTACAACAACGACGACAACTTGCTCTGAAAATTCAAACAAACAGGAAATAAAAGGGAAATTCCGGTGGGGGGTACCCCCCACCAACCTTAAAACAAATCAATAATGATGTTATCCATCTCCGATGGATAACCCTACTTAAAGCGAATTACACAAACTTCTTGACACTACCTTAGCTCTTAGCTCTTAGCTCTTAGCTCTTAGCTCTTAGCTCTTAGCTCTTAGCTCTTAGCTCTTAGCTCTTAGCTCTTAGCTCTTAGCTCTTAGCTCTTAGCTCTTAGCTCTTAGCTCTTAGCTCTTAGCTCTTAGCTCTTAGCTCTTAGCTCTTAGCTCTTAGCTCTTAGCTCTTAGCTCTTGGCTCTTGGCTCTTAGCTCTTAGCTCTTAGCTCTTAGCTCTTAGCTCTTAGCTCTTAGCTCTTAGCTCTTAGCTCTTAGCCATTCAGCGATACGCACTAGGTCACAGGGTCACCAAGTCACCAAGTCACCAGACAGGGTGTGATGGGCTTTGTGCAACGCCAACGATGAAACCCATCATGCGCGCAAACCGGGCCAGCAAGGACGAAATACTTCCCTTGCCTGGCCCGGTTTGCCGGTTAGCCTCTTCAACTGATTCGAATAAATACCAAAACGACTTCCGAACTGCAATCAGCGTCCAAGTTTGTTTCTACGCCGCCGCGTCAACGTGTCAATCGTGACAGCGATGAGTAAGATTCCACCTTCAACCAGATACTTGGTGCTTGAAGGTGCGCTCAAGAGATCCATGCCGTTCTCTACGCTGCCAATGACAAGTGCTCCAGCGAAGGCATTCCAGACACTGCCTCGGCCACCAAATAAGCTGGTACCGCCGATGACCGCTGCAGCGATAGAATCGAGTAACAAATTGCCTGTTCCAGATGCTGGGGATGCAGACCCCAGTCGCGACGCTCCGACAATCCCGCCAATCGCACCAAAAGCGCCGGCCATGGTGAATACAGCGATGCGAATTCCCTTGATGTTGATGCCAGCTCGCCTGGCAGCCTCTCCATTACCACCGAGTGCGTAGACGTGGCGGCCGAACCGTGTTGACTGCGTGATGAACGCGAACACAAGGACGAAGATGAGCAGGACAACACCAGCAAACGGCAACCCATGGTACGAATTGAGAGCGTACACAACAAGCGCAGAAACAACTGCAAGACCGAGCCCCCGCAGTCCTACGGCTCCCATCGACGGGGCGTGCAGCCCAAACTTTTGACGGGCGGAGCGATTCAGAAACGCGGCCCACAGGTAAATCACGAGTCCAATCGCCGCCACAAGCCAACTGCCCCACCCGGAAATATAGGTCGTCGCAATCGCGAGAAGTGTATGGTTCATGATTGGCACAGTGCCTGTCTGACCAAGCATTGCAAGTAACACACCCTGATAGGCGAGCGATCCGGCGAGCGTCACAATAAACGCCGGCACACCGACGACGGTCACCCACAGGCCTTGAAAGAGTCCAATCAGGGCTCCCCCAAGAATTGATATCAGGATGGCGAGAATCGGATTCACCCCTGCACTCGACAGCAACACCAAAATCGCCGCGGCAACACCACTTACCGCAGCAATCGAGAGGTCAATCTCGCCGAGCAACAAGATGAATGTCTCACCGATGCCGAGCATCCCAATTTCGACAATCTGCAAGATAAGGTTGGATATGTTACGCCCAGACAGGAAATGAGTATTAATGGACTCAAACACAATCCAAATGACAAACAACGCCAGGATGACCGGGATGAGGCCGAGGTCACCTGAAGCCATCCGTCGCAAACCGGATGTCTGTGCAGCTGAGGTTCCGTTGCCAGAAGCCCCCGTGTCGGGCTGCCCTCCAGCCTGTGTGCCTGCAACGGAACTCGAATTCAACGAATCGGTCATCCCTGCGCCACCTCCTCCGTCAAGCCGGTAATCGCAGCAACCACCTGCTCATATGTGACTTCCGACTTGACGTACTGGGCGATAGTGCGCCCGAGGCGCAAAACCACAATCCTGTCGGCGATTTGAAAGACGTCGTTTAAATTGTGTGAGATGACCAACACGCCGACGCCTGACTTGGCGAGCCGAAGAATCAGGTCTAGCACGGCACGCGTTTGTGCCACACCTAGAGCCGCGGTGGGCTCGTCGAGCATAACCATCTTCGAGCCCCAAAGGACAGCCCGTGCCACAGCGACGGTTTGCCGCTGACCACCGGAAAGACTGGCCACCTGAGTCGTCAGCGGCGGTAAGTTGATGCCGAGCTTCTGCAGCACGGGTATTGCGTTTTTCTCCATTTCCGGTTTATTCATCACGCGAACGAGTCCAGGGATGACTGTCTTGTACAATTCGCGACCTAAATAGAGATTGGAGACGATGTCAAGGTTGTCGCAAAGCGCGAGGTCCTGGTAGACCGTCTGGATGCCAAGAACTTCTGCAACCGACGGGTCTGAGAGGGTGACTGCGCTGCCATCGAACCTGATTTCGCCCTCATCCGGTGTTTCTACACCTGCAATCATCTTGATGGTCGTTGACTTCCCAGCTCCATTATCACCGACTAAGGCGACGACTTCGCCGCGATGAACATCGAGCGATACGCCCCGAAGGGCCTCCACGGCCCCGAAGCGTTTGCGCAAATTGCGAATGGACAAGAGTGGTTCGTTGTTTTCCGAGCTGACAGTATTCACGGCCTGTGCCGTCATGGTGACACCCCACTACTGGGCCTCCGAACATCGAGGCGGGTTTTTGAGTTCTGTTCGACCGTGATTTCAATCAAGACGAAGGATTGTTAATCTGGGCCATCGTAGTAAAGCCGTCTTTGATGACGGTCTGTTGAATGTTGTCCTTTGTCACGACAACTGGCTGCAGCAAGACCGCAGGGACATCCTTCGATCCGTTGTTCACCGATCCGTTCACGAGCGAAGCGGGCGGTTGCTGACCGGTCAGGAGGTCAACGGCCAGTTGCGCAGCTGCTTCGGCTTCCTTCGGCACCGCTTTGTACACGGTCATCGACTGAGTGCCCTGGAGAATACGGTGGAGCCCAGCGTTGGTGGCATCCTGCCCAGTCACTGGCACCTTACCTGCAAGTCCCTGTGCCTGAAGTGCCTGAATAATAGAGCCAGCCAATCCATCGTTTGCGGAGAGGACTCCGTCGACGTGGTTGTTCAGCTTCGTTAATGCTTGTTCCATCTCGCGAAGGCCGTTTGCCGGGTCCCAGTTCGGCGTGAACGTCTCATAGCCGAGGTGGAAGGTACCATTTTTGATGAGCGGATCGAGAACCTTGTGCGCACCAGCTTTAAACTGCAGCGCGTTGTTATCAGTTTCAGCCCCGTTAATGAAGACGATGGTGCCGCCTTTTTTGGTATGGTCGGCAATGTATTGACCTTGTAACTCGCCAACCTTTTCGTTGTCGAAAGAGACGTAGTAGTCAACGGGAGCGCCTGTAATCATGCGATCGTACGAAATCACCTTCACGCCCTGCTGCTGTGCCTCTGTGACGATGGTGGCGGCGGCTTTCGAGTCAACCGGATCGAGCACGAGGACCTTTGCCCCGTTGGTCATGGCTGACTCCGCCTGTTGTTGTTGGGTTGTTGCACTGCCTTGCGCATTCTCGTAGAGTACGGTCGCACTCGAGTCGAGTTTCTTTACGCCCGCTTCAAAGTCCGGTTTATCTTGCGTTTCGTAGCGAGCCGACGATGTCGTATCGGGCAAGAGCAAGGCAATCGTTCCACTTGCGGAACTGCCGCCGCTAGATGCCGTGTTTCCCGAGTTTGTTGTGTTGGCCGTTCCTCCACTCGTTGTCCCGTTGTTTCCGCCGCCGCTCGCACTGGTTCCGCATGCTGTCAACGACAGTGCGACCAGTACCGCTGCTCCAGCTGTTGCAAGCGTTTTCTTCATCACTGAATGACCCCCTCTGTGATATTGTCAAAATGACATCTTGACGTCATTGTTTTACGCAAGTATCGTGCCACGACAAAAATGCCCTGCCAGCGCAACAATACGGAGCAGAGCAATACACTTTATTGAACTTTCAGAACACAATTCCCGGTACACATCGATACACTTCGATACACATTGTGAGGCAAGCGGGCGCCATGACGCCCCGCAGCATGTCAGCATGTCAGCATGTCAGCATGTCAGCATGTCAGCATGTCAGCATGTCAGCATGTCAGCATGTCAGCATGTCAGCATGTCAGCATAGCACACACGGCACACGCACCAGTACGACGGCACACAGGGGCGACGAATGGTGAGCGATAAATGCCAGCTTACGTTGGGGACAGCAGGTGGATCCACACACCGAAGATGGCGAAAAAGAACAAAGCGAGAATGACCCAGACACTGCTCCAGCCGCGGCGCAACAGCCATAGAACGATAAACACGAGTAATAACTCGGGGAGTTTCGGCAACAAGGTGTCAATGAGATGATTCAAAGTCATCGTTTGGCCATGAACGCGCCATGATACAGCAAAGCGAATGTTTGCCCAATTCGCGACCAGCGCTCCCATGACAATCAGTCCGACAATCGTGGCGGCCTCTGTCGCCTGCCGGAGCACCCCTGTCGCAATGACACCGACGATTCTCGTTCCCAAGCGATATCCGTACTCAAGTAACCCGTATCGAACACCGAGGCGGAGGATATTCCAAGCGACAAAAAAGAAAATGGGGCCCATGATGTTTCCACCGAGAGCAATCGTGGCACCAATAGAAGCGAGAAGCGGTCGCAGGGTCCCCCAAAAAATTGAGTCTCCCACCCCAGCCAGTGGTCCCATCATTCCAAGCTTAATCGAAGTAACGAGTCTATCGTACTTTTCGTCTCCTTCCGCCAGTCGCTCTTCGAGTGCCATGTTGATGCCAGTCACGAGATTGGCGAAGTAAGGCTGTGTATTAAAAAATTCGATGTGACGCAGTTTTCGGGCAGCACCCAAGTCCGAATGCGAGCCAGACAGGTAGTCAATGGTCGGCTCAAGGATATACCCATATCCGAGACCCTGCATGCGTTCGTAGTTCCATGAAGCCTGAAGAAACTGACTGCGCCAAAATGTTCGCCACATGACGCGCCTCGGTAAACGCCTCGTCGTGCCCTGGGTACCAGTATCCGTGGCAGCGCTCAGTTCCGCTCCATTGCCGTCTGCGGTGCCCATTTGAACACCAAGGTCTCCTCGATTTGCCCAGACCCGCACATGCAAGGCCGCAAAGGCAATGGCCAAGAGGCCTGTCCCAACAAGCGTAATCTTTGAAAAATCTGCGACCAGAAAGCCCAGAAAAAAATATGGCATCAGTTTGCCGACTTCTAATGAACGAATGACCATCGCATAGCCGACGACGACGATGAACCCGCTTGCAGCAGTAAAGCCATCTGTGAGAAACTTCGGCAGAAAATGAAACATGCTCATAATCATGTTTGGGCTGACGAAAATGGTGAACACGGCGGCCGGCACTGCCACCCGCAAAGCCTGTAAAGACAACGCCAGGAAATTCAATTGCCCCAGATAATGGCGACCACTCTGCTTGCTCAATCTATCGCCCAGGTGTTGAAAGTAAACCGTAATGGTCCGCACCAGGACCGTGAGCAAGTTCCCGGCCACGGCAAGCGGAATCGCAATTGCGATGGCTTGATTCACATCATTGCCGCCGCGAATAGCGAGCAGCGCCGCAATGACGCTCGCCAAAGCCGTATCTGGAGACTGCGCGGCGCCAATGTTCATCCACCCGAGTGCAATTAATTCCAATGTCGCCCCAACCGCCAGCCCCGTCGCAAGGTGGCCGAGAACGAGTCCAATGAGCGTCGATGCGAGCAGTGGTCGGTGCCATTGCCACTCGTCCAACACGCTTTCAATCCCTGCAAGACCTGCAATGAGGATAACCGCGATGATTTGCCAGACCGCCATCAATTAATGCCACCTTTGCCTGAGCCTGTCATACGCATCAATTTTCGCATCGCTCGGCACGACACGTATCCAGGCGAGTACTCCTCTGTGTTCGAGTTCCTGCATCGACTTGGCCTCGGTCTCGCCAACGTAAATTGCCTTGCTCAGCGCGACGTAACCAGGGTGGTAGCGCATGCCGCCAAGGTTAATTTCAGTGAGGAGGACGCCCTGTTCACACAGCCTGACAACATCCTGAACAAACTCGGCGAGGAGCAAGACAGGGCCTCCATGATAGCCCCTCCAGGCATGTGCCGCCTGCTCAATGGTGTAGACCTCCAGATTTAGGTGAGATGGCACGGACGACTTCAAGAGAATGATTTCAATCGGCTCATTGGCGGCTCTGTCACTCATGACCCAAATCGTCTTTACACCGAGACTCTTGACCCAAGTTGTCACCACCTGCCCGTGAATCAAGCGGTCGTCCACCCGCACAAACAGGCCTGCTTTTGCATTCATCTAGTCAAACACCTCAAGTTCACGTTCAACAAAAACGAGTTCAAACAAGTACGCGAGCTCGTGTTCATTTACCGGGATTCGAAAGACATCCGTCACCGGCTGCCAGGACAGGGCCATCAGCGACCACTCCAGAGGGTAGCGTTTTGCGATGCGCCCTACGTACGGATGCGTCATGTCTTCTTGCTTTAACAGCCGCTCTATCACGTAGGCCATGTGCAGGCAAAATCGAACAAACGTCTCACGTTTAAAATTTGCTTCAATGCCGTGTGATGCAAGCAATGTCTCAATACTATACCAGACCTGTTTAGATACCCGGAGTGCCAAATCTGGATTGACAAAAACGAGATCGCGATGCAGCAAGTCTGCAATATACCGCTCTATGTCAGCCCGGGTTGGCGCGTTGCCGCTCCCCTCCATATCACCCCGGTCTGGCACGTCACTCCGAAGCTCTACTCCACTGCGGCTCAACACGTGCTCGTTCCTTCCAAGCCGGTTCAATCGCTCTGTCTCAATGGGTCTTTCGTCACTTACCCTCTCAACCTGGGAGCCTGTGACATCCCCGAGATAGAGCACGCTGAGCAGTTGTTCGATTCCTTCCCTCGTGAGCAATGTCTCCACAGAAAAGAACGGCACCCCAACAATGCCAGGGTCCACGGAGCCCACCGCCGCAACCAGCCCTTCATCCGGAATCAGTGGTGCTTCCGAGTGGCCAAGTTCCTTCGGTATGACCTCAACGACTTGCGCCAACGCGTGAGGCAACGCGTCGCGAATGAGACGCTCCACCGCACGCGCAGTGCCTTTGCCAGTCAGACAAATTCCCCATACAATGCGTTTGCGGCTGCCCGTCAACATGCGTAGGTCTTGATTTCTCGCGCGTAACCAACCCGCCATTTGCAAAGTGTCCAACTTGTTTTGCTCGATGGCCTGCATCGCACTGACAACGGTCCGAAGGTCTGGTCGGAGGACACGTGCGACTTGCATCCCTGGTGGCGGCTGCCATCCCCCGCCATCAGCAAAGCGGGGAACGTCCGTCAGGATGATAACACCCTTCCCGCCATCGGCACGGGCAACTGCTTCCGATAACCGTGTGTCCATGGCCTCGCTGGACGTTTGAATGGGAATATCAATTGCAATCGCATCGCGACTTCCGGTTAGGAGTGACGCTGTGTCCACCATATGTCTCGCAATCGCGTCCCCAAACAGAGCTGTCACCAAACCGATTCGCTTCTTCTCTTCCTCTTCCTGCGGGCGCAACAGCATCGCAACGATGGCCGTCTCGTAATCTGGTAAGGTGACACCTGTATATCTCTGTAATGCGTTTAAGAGTTTCCCCGACAGATTGTAGACATCTGGCAAATCAGCGCGAACACGCAAAACGATATCGACGAGACTGCTTTCATTTGTCTCACCCGCCGTGCGAGCAGACCGAATCACACCGTACAAATGTACGGCAACCCGCAGAAACGCGGTTTCTCTATCACGTTCAGCCAATCCGTGTTCGATTTCTTTCCAAGCGCGAGCCATCGATGAAAACAGGGGTTCGCCGACAAAGTGGCGCAAGTCCGCAACTGACGACGGGTTCTCTGCCTCTCGCCGACTCTGCTTCTGCAGCTGCCGCTCCAAAGACTCGAGGATTTCTTCAGTATCAAACCCAAGTTCGTAAAGCGACTGCCCCAAGCGGTCTACCTTTGCGAACATGGATCCTTCTTCAAGCATCGGTAAAGAGGGTGGACCGTCACTATTTGGGGTGACAATCAGATCCGCTGATTGCGTGAGGCTCCGGAGCAGGACTTCGCCTCTCGCATCGGAAACCGGAATGACGACATGCTCCGGCAGCACGTCGACGACCCCTGCCACACCCTTATTGTACGCTCTCGCGCAGGCCATCTTAATTGTGTTCTTGAGGTCGCCGATATTGGCAGAAAACCTGGAAAACAGCAGCGTATCGAGTGCTGCCGCAGAAATACGAATCGGCATCTCGAGAAGTACGGCTTCCTGTTTGCAGATGGAAAACACCAGTTCATACCGGTCATGAAGTGCCCACTCCCGAAGCGCCGGTAACCGTATCACAACCGGGATACGCCTGCGAAATGTCGAGAGCAGTGCCGATTCGGGTGACTCTGTGGTGGCCGCGACAAGGAGCACCCTGGACCGTCGTTCAACTCCGGTTTCGCCAAGGCGCCGGAACAGTCCGAAGTCCAAGAGGTGAAACAGCATCTCTTGACCCTGTGGTGGTAGTCGGTGGACCTCATCCAAGAACAGCATGCCACCGCTCGCTTGCTCTACGAGCCCCATTTTATCGGAGTGTGCCCCCGTATAGGCGCCACGTACGTGGCCAAACAGTTGATCGAGCAGGATTTCCTGATTGTTCGCGTATTCGGAACAGTTAAATGCAATGAAGGGTGCAGATGAGGAGAGCACACCATAGCGGACCGCATACTCATGCATGCGCCTCGAGAACGTCGACTTTCCGACACCCGTTTCCCCAAGGAGCAGCACGTGCATTCCATGCGGTGGATAAGTTAACGCAATTTTCGCCTGTTGGACAGCGTCATGTAAGCTCCGTTCCGTTGCGACGCCCCAGTCAAAGTCAGTTCCGCGGCCACGGGCAAACTGCAGGGTGTCTCCAGCAGACTGCGCCCCCTGTCCTGTCCCCATGGCGACTTGCCGTTCCGGCAATTCGGACAATCCGCTGCGTTCTGAAAGCGATTTCCAAGATGGCGAAACAAGGGCTCCGATTCCTCCAGACACCCGATATAGAGCCGGACGTCCATGTGTCTTCTCAATGAGCCCATCCCGAACCAGTTCATTCAGTGCAGCACTGCAGTTTGTTCTCAGAACACCCGCTTTATCCGCTATCTCCGCAGTTGTGAATCCCTCGAACAGATGATTCTGTTTGGCTCCATCACGGGTCTCCATTAGCGACCTGAGAGCAGCCAGGACCTTTTCCTTTCGGGTCACCCATACCCGCCCCTCGACCTTAAGGACCGACAATTTACCTTCTATTATAATTTATTCCTTACTACGATAGCGAGGGAATATTCGAACCATTCTTGATACCGTACAAATCGAATGGTGACCCCAAGAGATGAACGGCAACCGCCGAAAGATTTTAAGGAGATTTCTGTTCGAAGGTTGACACAAGGATGATTCAAGGTTGACTCAAGGATGATTCAAGGATGATTCAAGGATGATTCAAGGATGATTCAGGGTTGACTCACAGAATTTGGTTTGAGCCGTTGTGCCTTTACGATTGGCTCGAGCGGATGAATCCTCTGGATTGGTTTGGCGAAGGGATTTCCAGTCGTTCCACATCCTCGGTAAAACCACGCGTCTGCGCTGCGCAAAACATTAAATATCGATTAAAACGAGCCGCGAATGTAATGAATTTGCAGGTGTAGTCTCTGCAGGAAGCCGGATCTATACTATACTACTGAGGGCAGATTATTATTGCTGCCAATTCAGTTGTTGCGGGTATTTCGGTTATGATAGGGTTAGTAGCTCCAGCCATCGTAATCCCTGTGAGTGTATTCACATGACCTAGTCCATCCTGACCTAAAACTTCGCATTCTGGAAGCATTGGGAGGAGTTCCATCTGAGAATCTTAAAACGTACCGTCTTTTTTCTGATATACGTCTACATCTCATGCTCGATTTTAATCTTTCATGGCCCATTCCAAGCCTTTCGTCAGTATTTTATCGACATCTTCACGACGTCGATGCACGGTTACCTGCTGCGTCCATTGTCGATGTACACGCTGTCTGAATCTCAAATCCGTAAGGATACTCCAAACCTCATCAATGTGACAAAAGCATCAAGTAGTAAGCAAGTTGCTGCCAATTACAGCAACATTAAATCCACTCAAATCCAACTTGAGACTTACAAGGCTCCGATGTTTACTGCAGACATCATGCTCATTCGCGACCCGAGACGCGTTCAGATAGCCGTCACGAAGTACAACGGCAACGTCGGGCAAACGGTATCAGACATGGTCACGGAGAACCACGCCATTGCCGGTATTAATGCTGGTGCATTTCGTGACACAGGTTGGCAAGGAACAGGCGGACTGCCACAAGGCATTACGATTGTTAACGGCAAAGTGATAACCGGTCTGCCGTCAGGAAACGAGCCTGTCATTGCTCTGACTGCAAAAGGCGCTTTGGTTGTCGGTCCTTATACACTCACCCAGCTCAAACAAATGAACGCCGTGCAGGCGGTGACTTTTGGTCCTGTCCTGGTGCAAGACGGGAAAGACATGGTGCAGGGCAATGGAGGCTGGGGTTATGCGCCGCGGACGGCCATCGGGCAAACCGCGGACGGCACGATTATTCTCGCGGTCACTGACGGTCGGTACATCCATGGTGCCAATAACATGGGGGCGTCGATTCAAGACATGGCCCAATTGATGCTGCATTACGGTGCTGTAGTTGCAGCCAACCTCGACGGCGGATCGTCCACGACCATGTTTTACAATGGCAAACTCGTCAACCAACCAAGTGATGTGTTAGGCGAACGCGAAGTTGCGACCTCGGTCATCGTGAAGTGATACTGATGAGCCAATTCACACTTCTTGTGAAATATGAAAGCAATCGGCTCGTCGTAAAGCGAAGGAGTACATCATGAAACGACTTGTAAGAAACCTGATATATTTGGGCGTCATCACGGCTGTTGAAGTGGGGGTCTTCGCACATTACAATCAGTTGCTGTCAGCAGCAAAAACGGCAACTGTTGTGACAACAGCGCCCCCTGTGAAAGAGAAGCCAAACGTACTTTCGAGCATCAATCCGTTGCAACCAAATCTGGTGGCCGTTTCTGACGACGGGCAACGCGTTGCATATGTGACACAGAGCAACAAACTCGTGGCGGTGGACGTAACAACCGGCAAAACTCTATACAGCTTGCAGCTCCAGATGAAACCCGTGTATCTGAGCTGGATTCGAAACGACAGCTTGTTTATTGGCACAGAGGTCCCTGATGGAAGCCTCAAGGACTTGCGTCTCTCGACCATCACGCTGTCAACCGGCCAACTGCGGCTGATTCACGTGTTTGCAGGTTATGCCACAGACGCAACATTCCGCAACGTAACATTTAGTCCGTACACCAACGACGTATATATCCTGATCGCGAGCAAAGTTGCATCTGTCATGTACCATTACGACACCAACGGCAACCTCACCCATGTACATCTCGGCGGACGGTACGTGACACACGCTGCAGCCACATCGACGAGCGCCATCGTGTATTTTCAAGATTTCGCGCTTGGGACGCCAAACCTGCTGATGCTCGACCACAGCGGGAACGTCATCGTGTTGCAGCGCAATGCCGCGCTCTTGCGCGTCATCGGGAACACACTTTATTATGGAAAACTTGACAGCCAAGGAAATGTCACCGAAGTCGTTTCCTACAAAGCACCGGCCGACCTTGGGAACCCCGCTGTCAATTCTGCGGCTGGCTCGGGCAGTTCAAGTTCGAGCACAGGGAGCGGCTCAGGTCCTTCCGGGTCCAGTACGTCTGGCAGTGCCGGTTCTGGCAACGGGACGGTTACGACGGTTGCCACGTTACCTACAGCGGTTAGTCCGTCCCAGGTGTACATCACAGACAGCCACGATGTGCTGGTTGTTGGTTCAACGGGAATTGATGATTTGACAACCAAGCAGCACATCACCGTTCCTGCTGGCGCGCAGTCGGTGCAGCGGTCAAATTCTCTACTGTTGCTCTCGCCAAGCGGCGGAGTTCAGTTCTTTACGTGATTCTCCGGTGACGAGGCAGGCTGGCAGAATGCCTGGCAAAGTTGGGCTGTCGTCTGCAAAATCCCGATGGATGCAAGCATATCCGGAGTCTCGAGACTATGGTCGGCAGCGGCCATAATATGTACCGTGACGCCCGCTGATTCTCGCACCGCCGCCACATCCTCTGGTGTGAATGCCGGGTCATTGTCACCAACGATGACAAGCGCCCGGTCTGAAGCCAGGATGGACGAAATGACGGGCTGAAGGGGCGTGAGAAAGACATGGCGAGAGACTGAAAGTTGCGCCTTCTTTGCCACCTCTGACTGAACGCGAGTACCGAGGCTCTTGCCGATGAAGACAAAATCTGAGTACGCAGAATCAGCCAACACAGTCTCAAGTGCACTGACGGCCTCGCTCACAAGACGCTCAAATCCCTCCATCTCAAAGCTTACTCGATTTGCTTGATATCCATACTCGATACCAAGCACATCGCAGCCAGCACCGTACGCCGCTTTTGCCGCATACCACATGATGGGTGCATCAAGACTGTATCCTCTACCAGGGAACAGAACCGCCAACGTCTTCGCGCCCCCTGCATGCCTCTCATACTTGTATTGCGCCGGAAGGTTGCCCCACTCCGTTTTCACCGTCAACATTTTCCTTGCACCTCCTTATCGGCTTTCGGAACATGCACCATGTCACTCGATAGGCATCAATTGCGCAAGTGTTGACAATGGTGCGAGATATCTCCACACATCGTGTCCCGATGCGTCTGCTCCTCCTCATTCTCGCTTTATCCTGGCAGACTCTCAAGACCCAAAAAGCACACGCCAGAGATGAGAGTTCCATCGCCGTTGTGTGCCTTTATAAAACGGTGGTGCTTGCATATTTTAGACTTGGCACGCGTGCGTTTTGCCTCTGCAGGACGCGTGCTGATTTAGAGTTACTGAATACCAGACGAATTGCATCACTGCTTAAATGCAGGTCCCCTTAACTGTACATTGGTTCTTTTTCGCTTAAGCCAAGGGTCTGCGTGGTGCTCGCATAAACCTCTTGAAACAAATCTGGATTGTCAAAAAGCGATACACCATAAGTAGGAATCATCTCTTTGATCTTCGACTCCCACGCATTCATGTGAGCCGGGAAACACTTTTGCAAGACCTCAAGCATGACATGCACGGCGGTCGAGGCGCCGGGAGAAGCACCAAGCAATGCCGCTATCGAACCATCCGCTGCACTCACGACTTCCGTGCCAAATTGGAGCGTCCCCTTGCCGGCATCAGTGTCTTTAATCACTTGTACACGTTGGCCCGCGACAACCACGTCCCAATCCTCGGTCTTGGCACTTGGAATGAACTCGCGGAGTTCTTCCATGCGCTGTTCGTTTGACAACATGACTTGCTGGATGAGGTATTTTGTGAGCGCCATTTCTTTGACACCAGCGGCTAACATCGTCAAAACATTGTTTGGTTTTACAGAACTGAGTAAATCAAGATTCGATCCCGTTTTGAGGAACTTTGGCGAGAACCCAGCGAAGGGTCCAAACAGCAAGGTCTTTTTGTTGTCGATGTATCTTGTATCTAAGTGCGGCACAGACATCGGAGGCGCGCCCACTTTGGCTTTTCCATACACTTTGGCATGATGTTGTTCGATGACTTCAGGATTGTTGCAGACCATGAACAAACCGCTCACGGGGAATCCACCAATGTGTTTTGACTCAGGTATACCGGTCTTCTGCAGCAGAGGTAGACTTCCGCCGCCACCGCCGATAAAGACAAATTTCGCCGTGTGACATTCCACCTGGCCGCTGTCGGTATTTTGCACTTTCAGTTCCCAGGAACCGTCTGCCGTCCGTTTGATATCTTCAACACTGTGCTTGTAATAGACGTCAACATTCTGCTTTTCAAGGTGGTCAAACAACATCCGGGTCAAAGCGCCAAAATTCACATCGGTACCGGATTCGATTCTTGTGGCTGCAATGGGTTCAGTTGCTGTCCGCCCTTCCATAATGAGCGGAACCCATTGCTTCAGTGTATCCGGGTCATCGGAAAATTCCATCCCATGGAACATTGGATTGTTCACAAGCGATGCAAAACGCTTCTTGAGAAAGGCCACATCCTGTTCACCCTGTACGAGGCTCATGTGCGGAAGCGGCATAATAAAATCTTGAGGGTTGCGAATCAAATTCCTACTCACCAAATATGACCAAAATTGCCGCGACAATTGAAACTGCTCATTAATTTTGATGGCTTTGGCAATGTCTATCGATCCGTCGGCTCGTTCAGAAGTATAGTTGAGCTCGCACAGTGCAGAGTGCCCTGTACCCGCGTTATTCCATTCGTTAGAACTTTCTTGCCCAGCGCTTTCGAGCTTCTCAAAGACCTTGATTTTCCACTCAGGGACGAGCTCCTTGAGTAATGACCCCAAAGTCGCACTCATGACTCCGGCTCCAATTAAGATTATGTCTGTTCTGTTCTCTACGTTGCTCATCTTTAACCTTCCTTATCCCTATATTTGAATTTGAACAATAGAGTAGGCGCTCCTGCTGAGATTTCACCACAAGCAAGGCGCCGACTAGAACATCACTCTTCTGCTTCTATTATAACTATATCATAGTCTAGAATAACTACTTTTACATTAACACATATACTATCATCTGATAGTTATCATCAAATCTGGTTAGAGGAGCCAAACTTTTGACAGTTCATCGTCCCCCCCACTGACTGCAAAAGTCGGATATGACACTTGTCATCCCCAACTGATGACGCCCGCAACTGCTGCAGAGAGCGCCAAGTTGTTAAGCTTGACGCAGAGTACAACAGCAGGAGACAGAAAGGGCGTATACAGATGACCACCGCAATTTCCTTCAACGGTGTGGTGAAAAAATTCGGTGCACAGGTTGCTGTGGATGGATTGAACTTCGATGTCGAGAAAGGCAGCGTCGTGTCCCTGTTGGGACCAAATGGTGCAGGGAAAACGACTTCTATCTCGATGATGCTCGGCTTGATACGTCCAACAGCAGGAACAGTCGAGCTTTTAGGGAAAGACCCGGCATCTGCAGCAAATCGCCGGCACATCGGCGCCATGTTGCAACAGGTCGGCTTGCCTTCACAGACAACCGTGCGTGAAACGGTATCGCTGTTTCGAGGATTCTACGATGACCCCTTACCGCTCGAACACCTTCTCGAGATGGCTGATTTACAGGATGTTGCGAAAATGCAGTCCGATAAACTCAGTGGTGGACAGAAACGTCGCCTGCAGTTTGCATTGGCCATGGCGGGGAATCCAAAAGTCCTCTTTCTTGACGAACCGACAACCGCCATGGATGTGCAGTCACGGCGCACGTTTTGGGCTCAGCTGAGGGCTTTCGCGGAACTTCATCGTCGCACAATTCTACTCACAACGCATCATCTAGAGGAAGCAGACTCGATTTCGGACCGCATCATCATCATGCACCGCGGGCGCAAGATAGCCGATGGAACCCCCGCAGAATTAAAACAACGGGCTGGAAATCGTTTCGTATCGTTCATTGCCGGCGACGATGTGGCAGAGTCAGACATTCGCCACCTTCCTTCAGTGTCAGATGTTGAGTGGAGTGGCCGCCATGCTCGTGTACGGACAAACGATTCGGACGGATTTTTACGTGCCTTGATACAATCGGGCCTCGCGGTGTCCGATTTTGAGGTGTCATCGGGGGCACTGGAAGACGCATTTATCACGCTGACAGAAGCAGAACGGGAGGTCGTGGGACAATGACCACACTCATCTCTTTTAGCAGATTCGAGGTTCGCCGTACCCTGCGCAACCGACAATTCGTGTTTTTTAGCTTAGTCATGCCGATTCTCTTCTACTTCATTTTCCTGAAGGTAAACGGTGCAAATCTACAAATGGAAGGCACAACGTGGAAAACGTATTTTCTGATGTCGATGGCAGCGTTCAGCGTTGTTGGCTCTTCCTTATTCGGTCTCGCCGGCCGGATATCCTATGAACGGACGCAAGGTTGGCTGAGGTTGGTGCAAACCACTCCCATGTCGAGCAGCTCGTATGTGGTCAGTAAATTCGTGTCTCAGGTTATCATTTGTGCACTCTCTGTCATCATTCTCTTTGTGGTTGGCGGGTTGTCGCAGGGCGTATCCTTGACTGTAGGGCAATGGGTGGTAAGTCTCATCTGGTTGTCACTCGGGGTGTTACCGTTTATGTCTCTTGGACTGCTCATTGGAGTACTTGGGAATGTCAATGCCAGCAGTTCTATCGCCAACATCGTGAATCTCGTCCTTGCGATGTTAGGCGGACTATGGTTTCCTGTAACCATCATGCCAAAGTGGATGCAAAGTCTCGCCCACTATACACCGACGTACCGGTTCGCACATGTTGCATGGAATGTTGTTGCAGGCAAGTCAGCCACGTTTACTGACGTCACCGTGCTGGCAGGTTATCTTGTCTTATTTGTCCTGCTGACGATAGCTGTTCTCAACCGCCAAGAGGCGACAACGCTGTAGAGTCTCTGGCCCCACCCTGGTTCCCGTGTCCGGTGTCCGGTGTCCGGTGTCCGGTGTCCGGTGTCCGGTGTCCGGTGTCCGGTGTCCGGTGTCCGGTGTCCGGTGTCCAATTCTGGCAACAGGGTATAGGGTTCCAGGCTATAGAGACGGAGATTCCCACAAAGGAAAGGGGGTCCTCTCGACTGAACAAGGACATTTCGATGAGGTCCCAATCGAAGTTTCGCGAGCGGCGTTACGCGTACGTCTATCTGCTGAATTTATTGATTCCAATTGCGTTTCTGTCGCTGTTCCCGTTAGCGCAGATTGTCATCGGTGGGGTGCTGATTGCAGCTTTTGGCGTTGTGTACATAGCCACTTTTCAACTCAAAAGTTGGCGATACGTCCTTATCGGTTTACAAATTCTGCTGATGATGATTCTGATAGGCTACTTCAATGGCGGCTACGTTTGGATGATTTTCTACCCTGTGGCGTCCATCGCCATTCTTTTTGAAGGGCGACAGATGTTCATCATGGTAGGCGGCATGATAGTTCTGTTTATTGCCGAAAATTACGTCCTCTCGCTGTTTCGTCCCTACACACTCGCTGACTGGCTGTTGTTTTTAGCAGCCGTTATCGCTGGTATCGCCACCTTTTACGGGACCATCTGGCAGAAGCGAACCATCAGTTCCCGCGAGCAGCTGAGAGCCGCCAACCTCCATATTGAACGTCTGACCAAGGTCGCGGAACGCGAGCGCATCAGTCGCGATTTGCACGATGTCATGGGACACGAACTTTCGATGATCACGTTAAAGTCACAACTTGCCAGCAAGCTGATTGACCGTGACCCCGAGCGGGCTACGTCCGAAATCGGCGACATCGAAAATGCTGCCCGTCAGGCACTTTCACGCGTCCGGGAATATATTTCTGCCATGCGCCAAATGAACCTGGCCGCGGAATGGAAAGATGCGGTCAGGCTTCTCGGTGCAGCAGGCATCCACAGTGATGCGAGATGGGGGTTGCATTGGGACGCAGAGAAGGATTTGAGCCCCCTCTCGTTTCTCAGCGATTCTGCGGACGCTGGCGGGGCGCAGCACACGCTTGCGATGTGCTTACGGGAAGCCGTCACGAACCTCGTACGTTACAGTGGCGCAACGCACTGTGAGCTTCAGTTACAACAAGCGGATGGCAGACTCTGTTTAAAGGTTTGCGATAACGGGAGCGGCATCAGGGGTACGGTTACAGAGCAAAGCGGTAACGGTGGGAACGGCATCAAGGGAATGCGGGCCCGCGTCGCTTCGATGGGCGGGCAGCTTACCCTGTGGTCAAACGGGGAGTTAATCGGGGCATCGAGAGATGCCAGTAAAAACCCATCCCCATGGTCGACAGGTGTTGCCTTGGTGATTGAGGTCCCATGCCAAATCACTGACGAAACGGCGGAGGTGCGCGGATGATTCGGGTATTGATTGTTGAAGACCAAGGACTCGTGCGCGGAGCACTCGCTTCCTTGCTGTCTCTTGAAGAAGACATCGAAGTGATTGGTGAAGCCGGTGACGGAGAAGAGGGCATCCGACTTGCCCTTCGGGATGAGCCCGATATTGCGCTTGTTGACATCGAAATCCCGAAAGTCAGCGGGTTGGATGTTGTCGAGACTCTGCATCGACAAGCGCCCAACTGCCGATGCATCATTGTCACCACGTTTGCGCGTCCCGGGTATCTGCAGCGCGCAATGAAGGCCGGTGCCATGGGGTATATGCTCAAAGACGCAAAAGTCGAAGATTTGGCCCGTTCCATTCGCGAGGTGTACCGCGGCGGAAAAGTCATTAATCACGAACTGATGCTCGAAGCTTGGTCACAGGACAATCCGTTGGGTGACCGAGAAATTGTCATTCTGCAACTGGCTGCACAAGGGATGGCCACCAAAGAAATTGCCCAAAGCATCTTTTTATCCGAAGGCACCGTGCGCAACTATTTGTCAGAAATCATGAGCAAGCTCGATGTATCCACTCGGCAAGAGGCCATTCGGATGGCGACGTCCAAAGGCTGGCTCTGATATACCAGCAGGACACCCCCTCATCTGGAGACAGAAGCGAGAGGGTGTCCTTTTTTGAAACAACCTGGCAAACCACGAGTGAACCAAAGCGTCAAACAACCTGTTAAACCATGACTAAGATTGCCAACGAACGAAACATCGCGCCCGCATAAAGTTTGTGCATCGAGCATGGTGTATCCTCTGAATCACGGTTTTGCAGGGGACGCTCCCGCATTCTCCGTCTGATACAAAATCTCACATGCGATACCTGGGACCGTGACGGTCCCTTGTGCATGCCCAAGAGTATGCTCGCCCACCTTACCCCGTGTCGCCGCGATAGTCCACTTCCCGGCAGGAAGGCTGAACGGTTCAGCGTTTTGATTGGGATTGAAGATGACCACGATGTTCTTCCAGTGGTCTCCATTGGCGTTATCTGTAAGTTCATACTCGATGGTATTGCCCGGACTGGACAAGAACTGCAGGTGCTGACGAATCTGTGCCGCTGTCGTCATGCGAAACGCTGGATGGTCGAGGCGCAGGTGAATCAATCCTGCGTAGTAGTTAAATACATCCGGGTACTGGGCTTTTCTGGACCAGTCAAATTCGTTCACTGCGTCACCAGCATTGTAGCTGTTGGCATTACCGCCCTTGGTGCGCAGCATCTCTTCTCCGCCCTGCATAAATGGGATGCCTTGCGATGTAAAAACGACAGCCTGCGCCAACTCGTCCATATATGTCCGGTTTGTGACAGAGTCGTTCGGGTTGCTCGCCGCAATCTTATCCCACAAGGTCATATTGTCATGACTGGTTACGTAGTTGATGGTCTCACTTGGTGATGCAGCAAAATCGTGAATGGCACTGTTATACGGTATGCTGCCGACAATGCCATTTTCGATAGCTGGCACTTCACCTGTGGCACCGGTTGCGAACCCTTGTGCGGAACTATTGAAGACGTTGCCGTCAAGCGCGTTCCGGATGTTGTCGTTGAAGACGCCAACACCGAGTCCCTGCTGCTGCCCTTTGGTGAGTAAGGTGTCACCTGTGATACCTGAGGTCCCGCCCGTCCACGGTTCACCGTAGAGGAGGATACCCTTATCTATCCGATGAAGTTCCTCAGACACGGCCTTCATCGTGTTGGTTCCGAGCAGGGCCATCAAGTCAAAGCGGAAGCCGTCGACGTGGTACTGCTGAACCCAGAATTTCGTGGAATCGAGGACGAATTTGCGGACCATCGGACGCTCTGTGGCGAGTTCATTGCCCACGCCGGATCCGTTTGTGTAGTTCCCTGCACTGTCAGTTCGGTAGTAGTACTCGGGAACGAGTTTGTCAAAGTCAGAGACCTTGGTCGCGAATGTGTGGTTATAGACCACGTCCATGATGACTCCAATTCCCGCCTTGTGCAGACTCTGTACCATCTGCTTGTACTGCGTAATGCGGGCTGTTCCATACGGGGTTGTGGCGTAATACCCTTCTGGGACGTCGTAATTGCGCGGGTCGTATCCCCAGTTGTACTGGGTTTTCGGCCCGAGTTCGTTGATGCTCGCAAACTCTTGCACTGGCTGAACCTGAACATCTGTAATCCCAAGTTGCTTCAAGCTGTCAATGCCGGTTGCAACATGGCTCGGGCCCTTCGTGCCCTGCTCGGTGAATGCCAAATACTCACCTTTATGTTTCATACCAGAATTTGCATCAATGGAAAAGTCTCGCACGTGAACTTCGTAGATGGCAGTGTCCTCCGGGGTCTTTGGCGAAACATGCGTGTCTCTTCCCCATCCTGGCGGGTTGGTCGCCGCAAGACTGATAATCATGCCGCGTGTGCCGTTTGGCGCAATATCTGTTGCATACGGATCGACTGCGGTTTGTGTGTTTCCATCAATCGTCACCTGATAAAGGTAGTACCAGTTTTGCAGGTTACCCGGAACGTCTGCGTACCAAGTGCCATTGCGACTCGCCTGCATGGGGATGGTCTTTGTCAGTGAGCCATCGGCGGAGTTATATAGAAGCAAGTTCATCGAGGACGCTGTTGGCGCCCAGACCCGAAACTTGGTATCTCTAGAGCTGTAAGTATTACCGAGGTCAGTACCTGTGTATGTGTACTGCGGTAAATCAAGGACGTTACGCGGAATGACTGTCACAGGTTGTGACGATTTCCAACTCAGAGTCAAGTCATGGGTCACATTCGGTGTTGTTCCAAGTGTCACGGTAGCGAGATCCGTTGTTTTTCCGTCCGTCAACACCGCATTTGGTTGATTCACGGTATCGAAAACCTGATGCGTAGATGGAACGTACGAGAACGTCACCGCCTCTCCACCACTTGGGATGGTAAGACTCACGTTAGTGCTCGGATACGCTGTACTCCAACTATTCCCGATGGCAATCTTGTATTGATAAGACCCGGCAGGAATGTTGGCCGTGAATTGGTATAAGTCCGGGTTGACTTGTTTCATTGCCGTCGCAGGGTCGGACGTGCTCCAGTTACTCGTTGCCCCCAGGGCTGTTTGGAAATCTGAAGCCACGACTGCTTGAATGGCTGGCGTGTTCACCGAGTCAAACACTTGATTGGTAGAAGGAATGTAGGAGAAAGTGACGGTCCGTCCACCGCTTGGCACTGTTAAGTCGACATTCTGACTTGGATACGACACATCCCAAGTGCCGTTCAGTGCCACTTTGTACTGGTAGGACCCGGCCGGCAGCGTTGCCGTGAACTGGTAGAGGTCTGGACCTGTTTGTGTGAGTTTCGTCTTGTCACTCGACGGGTCCCAGTTACTTTTTGCACCGAGTAACTGCTGAAAATCACCGACTAACGCAGCATCGACTTGCGTGTAGTTTGCGTTTGACACCGCCGTCACAGGGACGGTCGCGCCAGTCGTCTTATCGACGATACTGAACTGACCTCTTGAGATACGGGCCGGTGTGTTTAACTTCACCAACAACTGATTCGGGCTGTCAAGAAACGCGTTTGAAGCAGCAGGTTTGGCGGCCGCAAGAGCTTGCGACTGAGAGTAAAAGACTGTCGGATTCCCTTGAACGAGCCAGACTTCGGCTTTCCCGTTCGTGATGCTAATGTAACGGTTTTCCGAAACGTCTTTTTGCTGCCAGTTGCCTAGACGGACAATGACACCGACTTGACTTGGTGAACCCGGAATTGTCGCGTCCGTTACCTCACCGTAACTATCCGTTCCCGTGAAGTCGTATTCGCTGCCATTTCCACTCTTCGGCCACATCCAAAGGTTCCACCCCGTGTAATCACCAGCAAACCGGTAGTAGTGAACAATGACCTGCGTACCCGCCGAGCTCGCCTTCGCCGTGTCTATGGCGGAACTGAGGTTGAACAACAAGGCGACGACCACAAACAGGACGGTTAGGAAACTGCGTGCCCAGAGCCTTTGCCATCTGCTTTTCATCTGCACTCTCCCCTCTCAAAGTAGAGTTCTTGGTACAGTACCGTACGTCTCTTCCTTGCCTGGAGCCTCTCATGCCTGGTGCCTCTCATGCCTGGAGCCTGTCATGCCTAGAGCCTCCCATGCCTGGAGCCTCTCATGCCTAGAGCCTCCCATGCCTGGAGCCTCTCATGCCTGATGCCTCTCATGCCCCCCGCACCGTTGTTCCTGCTGCTTCGACGTTCGTAATGCACCTCATGACATACGTTTGCATTTGTAACCTGTCGATTATTGACGAATTTGTGCAAACGTTTTCACGATATTTATTTTATAACAAAAATTGTGTCACGCGTGCAAGAATTCCAGCTTCCGCAGACAATTTTTCATGTGGTTTGTACCTGTTTACAGACCTCGAGAGGTTTACAGACCACGCCATAACCGATATAGTCTGTTTATCAGGATGGTCCGTATTTTAGACCATCACTGTTTCTAGACATCAACCGTTGAAGAGGTGTTATCATGGCCACCCCAGCGAGTGACCCGGATTCGTCGCACAAGCACTCACAGGATGCGCAGGCGCACCCCGTGCAGGAGTACCCTGTGCAGGAGTGCCAAGGAAACGTATCACAGCCGCACTCGACGTCGGATAAGAGCCGTAACCAAAGCATGGTTGTCACTGAGGACCAAGAAAAACTGCTGTACAATGCGACGAGGATCCGCATTTTGCGAGCCCTGAACAGTCAACCGATGACGGCAAAACAGGTCGCCCAGGTGCTCGGTGCGAGTAAAGGAAACGTTCATTACCATGTGCAGCGTTTGTATGAGGCAGGGCTGCTCCAACTGGTGGAAACTCGTCCGAACGGCGGTATCCTTGAGAAGTATTATCAGGCCAAAGCTGCGTTGTACACGCGGTTCAAACGTGACGACATTCCGGCAAACGATGGGCCACTCTGTCACCACAATGAACAAAAGCTCAACACAACGCTGACATTGTCTGAGCCTCAGTTTCAGCAACTTCATCAGGAATTGGTAAACTTGTTTCTACGCTTCGAGGATCTCACCCTGACCTGCTCTGACTCAACAGCTCGCGACTACTTCGTAGAAGTTACCCTCTCTCACCAAGGGGATATGCGAGGCGATGAAAATCCGCTGGACGGCCAGGAGGAATGACATGGGGTTGCCCTTTCCACAATTCGAAAAGAGAAAACTGAAGTTCCAAATTGGTACATACGTAATGGGAAGGGCAGTCTCCAGCATTGGAGACTGGATATATATCGTAGCGCTGAATATCCTTGTCTTAAACAGGTCAGGTTCACCACTTGCCGTCTCCGGCCTATGGATTGTCCCGGTTGTCGCGCGGTTCCTTGTCGCGGGTTGGAGCGGGAGCATCGCTGATAGGCTGAACCAACGGCGTCTCATGATGGCGGCAGACGTCTTGCGCTTTATCTTCATCGGTGCCATCCCGTTCGTGTCGTCAATCTGGCTGATATATCTGCTTATCCTGCTGACAAATTCGGCGGGTGTCTTCTTCGGGCAAGCTTCGATGCCCTATATGACAAAGTTAGTTCCCGGCGAATGGAGAAAGCGCGTCAATGGCCTAGTCGGGGGCATCCGGAGTGGGGCCATGCTTGTAGGTCCGGCAATCGCTGGTGCACTGATGTTGGTTGGGAGTGCATCATTTGCGATTTGGGCGGATGCGGTCAGCTTTCTGGCATCCGCATTAACCCTCGCTCTATTGCCCAACCTTGTGAGCGGCCGTGAGCGTGCAGCAAATGAAACTGCAAATGATTCAGTTAGACAGAAGCCACAGGTTTCAAGGGCAGGAACTGTTCTGGGGCGCATATTCAAAGCCTTGCCTGTTAAAGCCTGGTTCTTGAGTCTTGCGTCCGATTGGCGGGAGTCGCTGATGTTTCTTCGACAGCAAAGGCTGCTGCTCACTGTTCTTGTCTCAATGCACCTTACAGGAATCTTGGCCATGGGTGCAGACTCTGTAGAAGTTGTATTCGCAAAGCGTGCGTTGCATCTTGGTCAGGTGGGTTACAGCACCATGATTGTCTTCGCAGGCGTAGGCGTCCTCATTGGCTCACTAACGGTGACTGCGTTGACGCACAGACTGCAGACGAGGATGTTGCTGACTTTCGGAATGTTACTGACGCAGACAAGTTACCTGCTTTACGCGTCTTCCACAGGACTATGGACGGCCGGAGCGAGTCTAGTGGCGCTCGGTATATTCAACGCCGCTCTCGGTGTTGGCTTTCAGACCTTTGCCCAGTTCGCGATTCCGGTGCAGCGGATGGGGCGAATCATGGGGCTCATCTCAACACCGGTGAGTATTCTAACGATGATTTCAATGGGACTAACTGGTTTTGCGTCGGGACATGTCCCGGTTCGGGATGTGATGCTTGTGTTGACGACCGGATCGACCCTGATAGCCCTAACAGCTGCCGTGATTATCCTCAGTCCACGCTATCGCACGGAGTTTCAGACCGCCGGCGCCGGTGAGTCGAGCCCACTTTAAGTTGAGGAGGCGGCGCAATGTCAGCTGCGCTTAGGAATGCGGGTTCCAATTCATTCACGGTCAATGAGGTCTATCGCCAGGGGAGCGGTGTCCAAAACGAGGACGCCATTGTGTGTCGGCCTGAAATCGGGCTGTTCGCCGTCATTGACGGTGCCACAGCACTCGCTGCCCATCCCGCTTTGTCAGGCGCGGTTGCCGCACAATCCGTCAAGGCTTCGCTTGAGAGATGGGATGGCAGCGGACGGCTCATCGACGCCGTCACCGATGCCAACCGATACCTTGGCCAAGTTACGGGTGGCGAGGCCCTCCATCAAACGAAGCGCCCGAGTTGCTGCATTGCAGCGGTGCGGATGGTGGGCGAACGGTTAGAATTTGCTCAGGCGGGAGACTGCATGGCCTTTGTAGAATACACGGGTGCTAGCGGTGAAGCCGGCTTTCACCGGCCTCCTGACGTAGCATGTGCGGACCAAGAAACCGTACCGCAAGCGCAAGCTGTGGCGCACGCGGGTGCATCTGCTGCTGAAGCTGCACGCTCGACGCCCGTGGCATCTGCCCATCCGTCAACTACAGCAGGCGGTGCGAACACAGGGAAAGCCACGGTTCGCGCGCTCACACACGACTCTGTCGCGCGATTTGATTCCCATTCAGTGCAAATGCTCATGGAGGCATGGGAAACGAGGCGTGCTGCAGCGGCTAAGGTACCGGATGTACAAGTGCCGTCCGGCACAGAATCGACAGTTTCAGAGGAAAACGTGGCAACGAGCGAAGCGGCAGCAGAAGGCGCGCCTGTGAATCAGATGACCGGGGGCGACGTAACAGCGTGGCCGGTTGATAAACAGTTAGAGGTGCTCAGCGAGATTCGCGCCGAACTTCGTCCCGTGCTCGCCCGCCATCGAGAAATGATGAATGTGGCGGGTGGATACAGCGTACTGGACGGATCGGCCGACGCAGAACGTTTTATCGAACATGGTGTCATAAATGCCTCTTTGGTATCGCGTGTTCTGCTCTTATCCGACGGCCTGCAGTTGCCGACGAGCAAATTTGACAAGAGAACCGGCCAAGCAGTTGGCCAGGCTCCGGATGAGCCGGGAGAACGGAGGGAGCAGGTAGGGCACGTAGAGCGGGTAGACACAACAAACGGTCCGCTAGGAACAGAGACGAATGGATGGTTGGATACGGCCACCTATGCGTTCTCTTACGGTGTCGACGCTCTGTGCCAGCGCGTCCTCGAGTTGGAAAATGAAGACCCTGGGTGTTACATCCACCCGCGACTCAAACCTCATGATGATAAGTCCGGACTGTTGATAGCAATCACGAGTTGACACAGCCATCCGGGTGCATCGAGCCTGATGATATCTGGCTCTGGATAGCATGTTTGGCGCTGGGTCTGGTCTGGGCCGGGAAGCGAGCAAAGATGGATAGCACCCTGGCCTGGCAGAGCGCTATCTCCTTAGCTTTGGACAATAACGCGCCACGAGCGCGTTATTTCCACTGAATTCACTTCGAAGGGCACCAAATAGCGCGTTCTGGCAGCGCTACGCCTCCACGCTCAAGGAGGCACGACAAATGGTTACAGTTAGAGTTAGAGGCACTGCACGGCTTGTCCTCTGCGGCCATTCGGAAAGCAGGGTCACGCAGTACTACGCTTTAACGCCGCTTTTGCAATTGGAACGGAACACCCTGGGTCCGTTCACTAGCCTCCTCCTGGCCGGTCGAACTCGCCGACCGACGCGGCGCCTCCCTACGTTCCGAGAGTTTTTGGTGCATACAAAGAATCTGTCCGTTACAAACGACAGGCGATAACCTCTCGCCATAATTTTCTTCAAGGCGGCTCCAATCGTCCAGCCAAGAAAATCGGCGATCACGATTCTGGGGTCCGTGCTGCTTCCTGCAGTGACGACTATCTCTGCACTGCCTGTGACCTTAACTTTAAGAATTACCACCACTTTCCACACCCCCGATAACTCATCAGATGCAGGCAGGCTATGAAGCGTGTGGGTGTGCACCTACACTCTGACTCGCCCCAGGTTCGGCCCCCTCACACTCCCCCTCCCCGCCTCACCTCTTCACTCGCACCGGACTCCCGTAGCAATCCCGACCATCAGTCCTCCACTCCCTGCAATAACCCTTGAGATTTTGACATGGAAAGGACTATTCTATATACAGGCTCTATGCAATCGTTTGCACAGTCTTTTGACCTTTTGATGCAACGGTCTTTCCGACCTATCTTGTGGATTTATAGGGGGTACAAGTGTGGGCAACAAAACTCCAACCGTCAACAAACGAACGACAAAAAAAGCCGCTGACGTGCGTAAACGAACAGCGCGAATCTATATCTTTTCGACGATTGCCGTGGTAGCCATCGCCGGGGGCGTCAGTGCGTACGTGTCTGGCGCTGGCGCTGCCGCGAGCGACCGTACTCGGAGCCAGGCATCGAGTCAATCCTCCACCAGCACTGACACAAACGGCAATACGAGTGGCAGCGGAGGTGGCGGGGCAACCAACACGGCGCAAAAACAGGTCAACACGGGCGCTTTGTTCTCCGACCAAGGGACATTGTTCTTTTCTCCACAGCAGCCGACTGCGACTGAAAAGGTGAAAATCACACTCCGGTCCGCCGTCAACAACCTGTCGAGTGCAAAGCTCGTTGTCATCGATACGAAAACCAAGAATCAGACCACGCTGCCGATGACAAAGGCAGGGGTCGATGCCAATCACGAGTACCAATATTGGCAGGCGACTATCCCACCGAGCGGGGACTATGAAAACTACTACTTTGTCGTTCAGGCTGGCAATGACACGGAGTACTACAGTGGAAACGGATGGACATCGTCACTGCCGTCCATCGGGCTGTTTGCGATTTCACCTGGATTCAGTACGCCCTCCTGGGCGCAACACGGAGTCATGTATCAAATCTTTGTCGATCGGTTTTACGACGGCAACCCAGCAAACGATGTTAAGTCGGGGGCGTATAGCTGGTACGGCACGCCAACTTTGCAGTTAAAATGGGGCCAGGACCCGGAGACGGGAGACCAAGGCGGCCAAGACCAAGTGGCTTTTTCCGGCGGCGATCTCGCTGGTGTAAAGGACAAACTTCCCTACCTGACCAAGCAACTCGGCGTCAACATCCTCTACTTGAACCCGGTTTTCACCGCCAACACCAATCACAAGTATGGCGTGGACAACTACTTTCAAGTTGATCCGCACTTCGGCGGCAATGGGTCCCTTAAATCCCTTATCAAAAATGCACATAAAAGCGGAGACAAAGTCATTCTCGACGGTGTATTCAACCATACTGGTGCATCCAACCCGTGGTTCCAAAGTGCCATCAAATCAAAGCAAAGTCCCTATTTCAACTGGTACACCTTCAACAATTGGCCAAACGATTACGCAACGTTCGCCGGCGTCAAAAATTTGCCGAAATTGAACTTTTCAAACCCGACCGTGGTTAATGAGGTCGACAAAATCGCGCAGTTCTGGCTCAGCCCTCCCTTCAATGCCGATGGTTGGCGACTTGACTCCGCTGGACACGCTGGCGGTGGCGGATACGATCCTGAGGCAAACGGAGACTACAAAGACCCAGTCAATCACCAGCTGTGGACGGACTTTCGTACGGCCGTAAAAACAACAAATCCGAACGCACTCATTTTTGGCGAGTTTTTCGAAAACGACATTGCGCTGCCGTGGCTGAAGGGTAATCAGTGGGACGGATCGATTAATTACGGCGGGTTCATCTCCCCGGTCTCCGCCTTTGTGACGGGCAAAGACCTGAACATGAATCCAGCGTCCCTAAGTCCTACAGACCTCGAAAACACATTAATGACAAGCTTAAATTCGCTGCCGAGGCCTGCGCAATTAGTCCAGGTGAATCAGTTGGACGATCACGATGTACCACGCTTTAGCGAACGGGCAGCCAAGCAGATAAACACAAAGACCTATCCCAACGGACAATCGTTTCCTTATGGGGGCATACCCAATTACCGTAAAGATGCCCTCGGTGCCATGCTCTTGATGACCTATCCAGGCCTCCCCACTATCTATTACGGGGACGAGTACGGGATGATGGGTGGAGGAACAAATGACGCCGGTAAACGCTGGCCGTTCGATTGGAGTAAGACAGGCAACGGTTTGTTCAAGGTCTATCAAAAACTGATTGCAATGCGAAAGGCGGACAGTGCTCTCTACGACGGATCGTTCATGCCGCTCATCGCGGACGACACAAACGACGTGTTTGGGTATGCCCGTGTGGATGCCAACGAGCGCATTATTGTTCTCCTGAATGACTCGAATAAAGCCGTCACTGAGAGTGTGCATGCCTCGGCCACCGGGGCTCTGTACGGCTCCAGTTTCGCCAATGTCACACCGCTTCTACCAAGTGTTCAGGCCGGTACCGGGAGTGGTCAAGCTGCTGGTACTCAGGGCAGCGCAAGTCAAGGCGGGAGTGCTCAGGGCGGCGCGAGCCAGGGCAGCGCAAGTCAAGGCGGGAGTGTGACGGTTGATAATCATGGGAACATCAACGTCACAATCCCGGCAAACTACGGGGTTATCCTGACTCAAAAGGGCGGCCCACTGTACTAGAGTGGCGAAGATGCTCGAAGCGTGTCCAGCCTAAGCGTGCCGAACAGAACATGGGCCGGGCCTCATGGTCCTTTCGGAAGCCCGGCCTGCCTTTCGGCATGGAGGCTCATCATATCACACTGCCTTGCGCTGGCTCGCCCCTTAGGACGGCATCAACTTGGGCCAACACGAATGCTGCGACACGCTGCGATGATTCCTTTGTAATACCAGCAACGTGCGGTGTGGACACGACATTTGGGAACTGAGCGAGATCATCACCATCTCGCGGTGGCTCATGTTCTCGCACGTCGAGATAGGCCACACTTGCCGGGTGTTTTGCCAGTTTCACCGCCAGTGCATCCTCGTCAACGACGCCTCCCCTGGACGTATTGATGAGCACTGCATCTGCACGCATAAGTTGAAGCTGTCCTTCTCCAATCATGTGACGGGTCTCTGGAGTTAATGGCACGTGGACGGAAACGTAGTGAGCTTGCTCGAGTACAGCATTGAGCTGGGCTAACTCTACCCCTAGGTCTTGGACGAGGGGACTCGTGGGAAGGACAAACGGATCATAGGCGAGAATTCGTAGACCGAGGGCCTTCGCGCGGATGGCCACCCGGTGGCCGATGTCGCCAACACCGACGAGGCCCATGGTCTTCCCGAATACCTCGAATCCTGTAGCACCTTGCCTATCCCACCTCCCGCCACGCACACTCCCATCACTTTGATGGAGAAATCTGGCGTGATGAAACAAGCACGCCGTCACATACTCCGCAACGCTAACCGCATTGCAGCCCTTGGCCGCCACGACTTGGACACCCCTGTCACGGCAGGCATCGAGATGAATATTGTCGAGTCCAACACCGAGACGCCCCACAACCTTCAAACTTGGGAACTGAGTCAACAATTCGCTGTCCACCCGTGTACGGTTACGAACAACCAGTGCAGCGGTATCTTGACCGCTTTGGAGAAGGCGAGCTCTATCATGCACCAGACCGGGCTCGTACACCACGTGGTACCTCTCTGCAAACCCGGTTGGAACTTTCCACCACAAATCTTCCGCAATCAACACTTTGGTCCCCACCGCTATCCCCCCATATCACGGGATGTATACGCGGATCTGCTGGGTTGCAGTACCCATGTTCGCTGATAATTACATTACGGTAGTTACTTACCTTTAGTTAGACTTGGTGTTACAATGGTTGTGGAGGAATCAGTTTGCCAACGTTCGAAGGCAGTTCTCTGGTTGTGAAAAAATCTAAAGGGGCGTCGAAGCCATGAGTAATTCAAATATTGCTGGTCGCGTTGTGGCACGCGTATGGGATGTCAAGCCGCAACAGCAAAGTCCAATTCATACAGCAGCGATGGTCATTGATCCGAACAAGCAGTCCGAGTTCGATCCGTTCCTCTTTCTTGCGGAGGACTGGTTTGGACACGGAACATTTGACGTTCACCCGCATCGTGGTCAAGAAACGGTGACCTACGTCATTGAGGGTAAGCTCCGTCACTATGACAGCAACGCGGGTGAGGGTGAACTGGGTCCTGGTGACGTGCAGTGGATGACCGCTGGGCGCGGAGTCGTTCACAAAGAGGATCCAGATGCAGGTGAGACAGTTCACAGCCTTCAACTGTGGATTAACCTTCCAAAAGAAGATAAGCTGACAGCGCCGCGCTACCAAAACCTTCGTCAGTCAGACATGCCTGTCCGCCGTGAGGAGGGGACTGTTGTAACGGTATTTAGCGGATCGTCTGGGGATGTTCAGGCGTCCACCCTCAACCACGTCCCCGTGACGATGGTGGAACTTAATATGGAGGCCGGAGCCACATTTCACCAGGACCTCCCCGCCGATTACAATGGGTTCATTTACATTCTTGAGGGCAGCGGTACATTTGGCGCGAACGAGACATCGGCGACAGCCGGACAGGCGATGCTGCTTGGCCATGTCAAACGCGAGTTTGAGCACAGTGAAATCAAAATCCAGGCTTCGTCCAAATTGCGCGCTCTGCTGTATGCAGGCCGACCGCTCCATGAACCCATCGTTGCATACGGTCCGTTTGTGATGAACACGCGCCAGCAGATTCTCGAAGCCATTGAGGACTACCAGGCTGGCCGGTTCGGACAATAACGCGATGAACCGGCAGGGCGGCGTTGCCGGCGGGCCGGGTTGCCGGGTTGCCGGGTTGCCGGGTTGCCGGGTTGCCGGGTTGCCGGGTTGCCGGGTCGATGGACGACTCGGGCGGCCTGGGCGGCCCAGTGGTGGCGAGTTGCTGGATATTACGGTTGGGTTACCCAGGATTAAAATTCAAATATTCCGTTGATAATACAGAGGTAAAAGACTCCTCGCGGAAGGAGGAACCGAGAGTGGATAGTGACATGGAAAAATCGACATCCCATTCCTCGGACGCTGCCATGGATACCTTTGGGGCGTTTGCTCGTAACAACGGAGTAACGATGGACATGGGAGACGTTCAATTTGCGAATCTCTCTGAAGGTACGCTCAATCAAATTCGGAAACTGGAACACTCACTTCGAAGAGAGACCCAACAGGACATTTATCTCCTCGCCTACGAAAAACCAAACAACTCGCCGATTCCGCGGCATTAACCGCTGGACCGTACTCGCACCGATGCCCTGTACCCAGTGATGTTCATACTGCCCTGCTGCGTAAAGGCTATTCAGCCTGGGGTACAGGCATGGGCAGCAGAGGTACAGCCCAAGAGGTACAGCCCAAAAGGTACAGCCTTCGGCGTAGGGTACAAAAGTATCGCTAATGGTCAGGGCTCAGGGGGTACCTGCCGTCGCACAGGACACAAAAATATCGCTGTGGCCCGAGTTGAGGGGGTACCCCCTCATTCTTAGGATACAGAAGTATAGCTGCGGCAATTTGGCGGGGGGTATCGGATCGGCCATAGGATACACGATGATACTTACGATACCCCCTGGGGTTGACGAATAAGGATACTGAAGGTAGCGCTATTTTCCTAACATACCCAGGTGGGTATGCATCTAAGGCACAAAGCGATATCTAGAAATTTCGTTATACCCCAGGGGGTTTGCAGCGGAACGCACACTGAACGCACAAAAGTATCGCTAGACGGCCCAACACCCCGGTGCGCAGACGCCGATTAGCTGGATTTTGCTGCAGCCCAGGGTACCCGCTCAACAGTAGGATACAAAAGTATCGCTAAGCCGCGTTATGCCGGGGTACCCCTCATTCTTAGGATACAGAAGTATAGCTGCGGCAATTTGGCAAGGGGTATCGGATCGGCCATAGGATACAGGATGATACTTACGATACCCCCTGGGGTTGAACAATAAGGATACTGAAGGTAGCGCTATTTTCCTAACATACCCAGGTGGGTATGCCTCTAAGGCACAAAGCGATATCTAGAAATCTCGTTATACCCCAAGGGGTTTACAGCTGAACGCACACTGAACGCACAAAAGTATCGCTAGACGGCCCAACACCCCGGTGCGCAGACGCCGATTAAGTGGATTTTGCTGCAGCCCAGGGTACCCGCTCAACAGTAGGACACAAAAATATCGCTGTGGCGTGAGTTGAGGGGGTACCCCCTCATTCTTAGGATACAGAAGTATAGCTGCGGCAATTTGGCAGGGGGTATCGGATCGGCCATAGGATACAGGATGATACTTACGATACCCCCTGCGGTTGACGAATAAGGATACTGAAGGTAGCGCTATTTTCCTAACATACCCAGGTGGGTATGCCTCTAAGGCACAAAGCGATATCTAGAAATTTCGTTATACCCCAGGGGGTTTGCAGCTGAACGCGCAAAAGTATCCCTGCTCATCCACACATATCCCATGGGGTAATACCCAACCTGTCGACTGTAGCCAATATCGACACCCGCTTACTTTCCTGCTGCATCGCCGCTGCCCGCGTTACCTGATTCCCGCTCAGCGATCTCCTGAAGCGCGCGCCGCATCACCTCAACCGGTTGTGCGCCAACAACTTTGTATGTGTCGTTGATGATAAAGGTGGGCGTACCAGTTACTCCGTAGCGTTGGCCCTCGCGTTGCCCTTCCGCCAACCGATTTGCGTAACGGCCATCCCCCAAAGCAGCATTCATAGCCTCGACATCGAGCCCACAGCTCTCGGCGATCTCGTTCAGAACCACCCTATCACCGATATCTCGCCCTTCGCTGAAGTACGCCTGGAAAATGCGACGATGGAAGTCGTGGAAACTTGCCGTGTGCCGGGCAAACTCACTGGCCTCAAGTGCCAGACGTGAGTTGGACAAAAGAGGATTTCCAGCAAACTTGATGCCATATTGTTCACCTGATGCACGTAAACGCTCGAACATTTGCTCACGTGTGGCCTTTGGAAACATGTCATCCATCGCAACGCCCTCTGGGGGTGTTTCAGGATGGATCTCAAAGCTCACCCACTCATCATCAATTTCAAATTCCTTTTTCAGAGATTCGACAATCCCGTTGCCGATAAAACAAAATGGTCATATGTAATCCGAGAACACGCGAAACTTGAATTTCATTCGCTATTCCTCCGCTTCATATATCGTGTCTGGCTTTCGTGTCTGGCCTTCCTGTCTGGCCTTCCTGTCTGGCCTTCCTGTCTGGCCTTCCTGTCTGGCCTTCCTGTCTGGCCTTCCTGTCTGGCCTTCCTGTCTGGCCTTCCTGTCTGGCCTTCCTGTCTGGCCTTCCTGTCTGGCCTTCCTGTCTGGCCTTCCTGTCTGGCCTTCCTGTCTGGCCTTCCTGTCTGGCCTTCCTGTCTGGCCTTCCTGTCTGGCCTTCCTGTCTGGCCTTCCTGTCTGGCCTTCCTCTCTGGCCTTCCTCTCTGGCCTTCCTGTCTGGCCTTCATGCCTAAGATTAGCGCAAATATCTTAAACCGCAAGACGAGCCTATTTCTCAGTTGGCTATAGCCTTCGTCCAGTTTGGCACAAACCAACCACCCGAGCAAACATAGCCATCAGGCCGTCGGGGCGCTAGGGCACTAGGGCACTAGGCGAGTAGCAGCAATATCGTACCTGCGGTGACCAGAATCGAAGAGAGCAACTTTCTCAAACCGTGCTTTTCGTGAAAGGCAAATACTCCGACAAACGTCACGAGACTGCTCGCCAGTGCTGAAAATGCTTCGACGACCGCTGGGTGCAGCCATTTGAGTAAAGTAAAGACCGACAGATAAGCTGCAGCGTTCGACGTAGCGGCAACTACGGCCCAACCTGGTTGTAGACGAGAAAGAGCAAACACGTGTTTGTACTGCCGACTGACGAAAAGTGGAATCAGCATCCATACACTAATAGCCATGAACACCCCAGCCGCGTAAGCGATAGGCGCATGGTCATTATTGCGCACGTCCATCAATCTGGCGACAGCCAGAACCGCATCACTTGCGAGCATCATCACAACGGCACTGCCAAACTGGCGGTGAGTCAGAATGAGCACACCTACCGCGAACAGCAATAATCCCCACCACGCCTCCGTGCTGTCAATGGGACGGTATATCCACAACAGCACGACTGTCGCGTTGCTCCAAGGGCTTACTAAACCGATGGGACCCTTTACAAAGGATGCCGTGTACAGACCAAAAGCAAGCGCATACAAAGCGCCGGTCCAGAAAGTCGCTGCAAATGGGATAGGAATTCCATCAAAGAGTGACATGAATACAAGGATTATCGCGGCACCGCCAAACCCAATTGCCATTGTCGCCAGTGCACCATGACCTGACTTCCCCAAACGATTGAGTGAAACACGTTCCACAGTCAAGGTCAGGATTCGAAGGCAAAGAAATGCTGCAACAATGGTCAAGAGATGACCCCCTCCTTCGTACAGCGGTGCATAGTTCTTGTCATTTTCCATAACCTACGCAGAGTTTGAGTTTTGGAAGGTGAATGAATGATCTCGATGATATGCTCCATAGCCGCCTGCACCGCCATGACGGTGAACAGTGCCGCAGTTACGGCTTCGACGCAGCCTCAAAGCATTGCTAGCACCCACGCACCAGTTGTCACGAACGTGTTGAGAACGAACGGATGGTGTCCGACAACTGTGAGCCCGATGGTTGCGAGAACTACCGGTTTCAGCATGGTAGTTTCAAGTCCCACATCCCCGCGACAGACGTCTGCAAGCCCGATGTCTGCAAGCCCGATGTCTGCAAGTCCAATCTCTGCAAGTCCAATCTCTGCAAGTCCAATCTCTGCAAGTCCAATCTCTGCAAGTCCAATCTCTGCAAGTCCAATCTCTGCAAGTCCAATCTCTGCAAGTCCGATGTCTGCAAGTCCGATGTCTGCAAGTCCGATGTCTGCAAGCCCACAACCATCAACGAGTTCGCCTACCACGCCGAAACAAATTCCCGTGAATCTGTACATGCCGCCAAACCCGCCAGCCCCTGGAAAAGCGGCAGCTGAGCATTTACAGTTGAAGTACCTCTTGGCTCAACGCTCGACGAATTACAAGCACGCGAGCCCGTCACAGGCGAAAAACATTGAGTTGGTTGCGAAACGTCTGAATGGGACAGTCATACAACCCGGTCAAACTTTTTCGTATAACGGAAAACTCGGGCCCTATACGGAGAAAAACGGATACGGATGGGGACGTGCATTTAGCGGCAACCGCATCGTACCATCTCTGGGTGGTGGCGTTTGCCAAGGTGCTAGTACGCTCTATTCAACGCTCATTCGTACGGGTGCCGTTACCTTTGTTGAAAGGCACGCGCACAGTTTGACGGTTCCGTATCTCCCAGCCGGTGAGGATGCCACCGTTTCCTATTCGTCGCACCTCGATTTCCGATTCAAGAACACCTCACAGACCCCCATCATGATTGGGGCGGCGGGATATCCGGAAAAGCGGATCATTACCATTGCCATCTGGGGCGCAAAGCCCGCTCCCGAAATTGATGTACATCACCGGGTGTTGGCAGTCTATCCATTCAAAACCGTACAGACCACAGCTTCTGCTAACCAAAACAAAGTTGTGGCACCAGGGCAGGTCGGCGGTAAAGTTACAACCTGGCTTGAAATAAAAACGTCGAAAGGGACAGTGACAAAGTCACTTGGCACAGATACCTACAAGCCTAGCCCGCGGGTTATTGAGAAGTAGGGCCGCCGAATGTTCCATGCCGCGTGCAGACCTAGCTCCCAGGGGATTCCCCCACTTTCTGGCATGACTTCACTTTCTGGCATGACTTCACTTTCTGACATGACTTCACTTTCTGGCATGACTTCACTTTCTGACATGACTTCACTTTCTGACATGACTTCACTTTCTGGCATGATTTCACTTTCTGACATGACTACATGACAGGTAGTAGATAGGTATGCCTGATGTCCAAGCCATATTCGACAATATGAAAAGAGGCCCGGGGAGGGCCTCTTCTATGTTTTGAAAGAATAGTGGGACGGGATGTTTTGACCATGGGCCATGCGATAAACGTCGCACTCAGTGTAACACCGGACACTCTAATTTTAATCCCAAGGCGGATCACTCTTGACTTCATCGTCTGTCCTATAACATTTTGCAAAGCCCGAATGCATTTGATGTGCCTTGACGGCGCGATACGTGAACATCGAACTGATGTTTGACCAAACGGATCGTGATTCTTGCGTTGTGGTGACAGCTTGTCTCAACATGGGAATCATCCTCCTTTTCGCATCCTCTTGGTGAGGACACCAATATATTTCGATGATAGAAATAGATTCCTGGGGGTAGTTCAGACAATTCGAAACTTTCCGGCTGTAGAAAGTCATAGGTTTTTGGCAATCATGGAATTAGGCAATCCTGTTTCCGAGGGGTGTGGTGCAGTTGCGTATTAACGTGTTTTCATGGCTGAGAAGAGGACCAAAGCCTCTTCGCATTTTAAATTTTATTGGTTTCGCCTATTTGTTGTACTGGCTGATTCACTTCGTCTCCGTATCTTTTAGAATTGGACAGGCCTTTGCTGCGTTGGCCATCTACCTCGTGTATATCGTCTGGCTGAAACACCAACGGACGGTCAACCTCAGGCTTGCTGGCATGGATGACATCGATGCTATGGAAGGCACAGAATTCGAACATCGGATGCTGCTACACTTCCAGGAATTGGGTTGGAAGGCCAAGGGTACCAAAGGGTCCGGGGATTTTGGCGCAGATCTGATTTTGACACGACCGGACGGGCTCAAAATCGCTGCACAGTGTAAACGGTACACAGATCCGGTCGGACTCGATGCCATCCAACAAGCCGTTGCAGCAGTTCGGTACTATAACGCGGATGCAGCCATGGTCATTACCAACAGCCACCTGACACAGGCTGCGAAAGAACTCGCGCGAGTGAATGATGTTGAGGTTTGGGATCGCGATGAACTTGCCAAGAGTCTAGCCGGTCTGGCCGATCTGGCCGGTCCAGCCGATCTGGCCAGTCTAGCCGATCTGGCCGACTGGAGGCCGTCGCCATGGGAAAAACTCAAATCCACACTGGCAAACCTATTCCGCAGATCCACACTGGCAAAGGTGTTCCGCAAACGGTCGCGCTGGTAGAGGTCAGAGGTCAGAGGTCAGAGGTCAGAGGTCAGAAAACGCCGGCCTCATCTATCGGGGCCGGCATTCTCAGTTTGCGCCAAGGTCTTACGCCAACATTTCAAGCCAAGATTCGCACAAGATTTCGAGCCAAAATCCCGCACGAAAAGGAAGGTTTCCTAGGCCAAGGTCTGATACTGATGGCGCAGATCCCGCTTCAGAATCTTGCCACTCGGATTACGCGGTAGTGTGTCGACAATGATAATGCGCTTTGGCACCTTAAATGCGGCGAGCGTCGCCTTGCAGTGCGCTTCCAGGCCGTGGACATCGAGCGATTCCCCGGGCTTCGGCACAACAATCGCCGTGACCGCCTCAATCCAGTAGTCATCCGCAACCCCAATGACTGCCACTTCTGACACCCCTGGATACTGATAGACTGCCTCTTCCACCTCGCGGCTCGAAACATTGACACCGCCGGTTTTGATCATATCCTTCTTTCTATCGACAACGGTGATGTAGCCTTCTTCGTCCATGACACCGAGATCGCCGCTGTGAAACCAACCGTTTTTAAATGCCTCAGCGGTTTTGGCGGCATCATTCAAATAACCAAGCATCGCGTGCGCTGTCCGATGAACAATTTCCCCAACGGTGCCCCGTGGGACTTCATTATCATCGTCGTCAACAATGCGCGTCTCCACATTCAAGGTCGGCTGGCCTGCGGAACCGAGCTTGCGCAACTGGTCCTCAGGCTGAAGTGCTGTCGCAAGCGGCGCCACTTCTGTTTGGCCGTAAAAGTTCCAGAACTGAGCCTGTGGCAGGCGCACGGACAATTCCTTCAGGACCTCCATCGGCATGATGGCTGCACCGTAGTAACACTTTTCAAGCGATGCAACATCGCGCTCGGAGAAATCCGCATGTCTGAGCAGCGCAATCCACACCGTAGGCGGACAGAACAATTGGGTCGCCGATTCGGTTTCGAGAGTGGTGAGAATGGTGGCGGGATCGGCCTGTTCAAGAATAATGCCTGACGACCCAAGGTAAACACTTGGCCCGAGGAAACAGTTCAATTGTGCGCTGTGGTAGAGCGGCAAGGCGTGCAAACAGACATCGCGCGCCTCCATCCGTCCCGCGACAATGACACTGACGTACTGCGCAATCAGGTTGTCGTGAGTCAACATCACGCCTTTGGGCCGGGATTCAGTTCCGCTGGTGTAAAGGATCTGGGCCACATCACCGCCCTCAACATAGGCCTCAGGGTCAAACGTCGGCATCCCGCGGACACTCGCTCCGCGCATCGCCCGCCAGACATCGCTGTGCGTAGTCGACGGCGTGGTGATTGACGACTGCGCACGAGAGGACAGTGGCGGGTATGGTTCGTCTGATTCCTGTGCGGGCATGGGATGGCTCGAACTCACAGGCAGGTCCTCCGTCGCCTGCATGAGGTAGCGGGCCATCACGCCACGCCAGCCCGAAACTACACTCGCGCCTGTAGCGTGGCCTGCGTCGGCGGAACGACCTGCGCCTGCACCGCCCCCTGCGTCAATTGAACGACCTGCGCCTGCACCGCCCACTCCTGCTCCTAAAGCGTCAATCGCGCTTGTTCTTCCCGCGCCGCCGCCTACATTTACACCGCGCAGCGCTTGCCGATACGCGTCGTCCAACCGTTCCACAAACGCTGGGGCTGACGCCAGCGCGTCAGCTTGGCAGTGTCCGAGGATATACGTAATGTCTGGTATGGTGAGCATGTAGTTGATAGGAACTAGCGTGACACCAATACGCGCAGCAGCAAATGCAATGACAGCAAAATCGAGGCTGTTCTTGGAGAGGATGGCCAGACGCATGCCGCGCCGCAAGCCATCGTTCAAAAATCGATGGGCAGTCTGATTGACTCTCGTATCCAACTGTGCGTAGGTCAGACGCTCTCCTTGGAATACCAACGCGAGCTTATCAGGATATCGTGCTGCACTTCTTGAGAGCAAATCGCCAACCGTGTTACGGCGAGCGCGAGCTACATCCTCGGAGGAACTGTGACTTATCTGTCCCCCCGGTGCCAGCGCAAACGAAGATATTTCTGTCTCTCCATGTGTTGGCGCAAACACGTGTTTACTGTGGTCGTCTGGTGCCAATGCATCTTCCCCCTATCACTGCGCCCCCCATGAGCCTGTACGATATCTAGCGCGCAAATGTTATCTAAATAATACAGGCAATTTAATAGAATATTCAAATCACATTCATTCCCAATGCTGAGATGTTGCGGCGGACGCCGACACTCTTGTACGTCCTTCGAGCCACCCACGCAAGAGGAGCGCAGCGACGCCGATGACGACGAGCGCAATACCCGTTGCCAGATACGCGTTCACGACTCCAGCGAACGTGACAATCACACCTCCCAAAGCGGGGCCGAGTAATGCGGCAGCTGTTGTCAGACTTCCAATTGTGCCAAAAACTCGCCCCGTCAATTCCGAGGGTGTGTTCTGCTGTGCCGCTGCTTGGAAAGGAATAAAGGTCAGTCCTGCGCACAAACCTATGAGAATCGACATAAAGACGATGATAACCATCCACACTGGTGTAATCGCGCCGGCCGCACTTTCGTGCTGGGCGATGAGGGCCGTTGCGCCGAGCCCGATGCCCATACCCGTCGTTCCAATGGACATCAACCGAATGGCCGATTTCCACTTGAGTACGCCGACAAGCAATGCGGCAATCAATCCACCCACTCCGGAAAGGCCCATAATCATCCCCATCAAACCGGATGAAGCATTCGGAATCAACCGCAGGAGCGTGACAATCTGAGCATCTGTCATTTGAACCATGAATAAAGCCACGGTCAGAATCAGCGTACCAGTCCAGAGAATGCGAACACGCTTGATGTACTTGATACCCTCCAGAAACTGCTGCCGACTCGTCTGCTTGGCAGGTTGGGTTTGCTGGCCCACAGCCTCCACAGCCTCCACAGCGTCGTCGTCGGACGCTTGGTTTGCCTGGGTAGACTCGTCGGACACCTGATTAGCCACAGCATCTCCGCTCCGTTCCCGGTTGGCTGCTGGGAGTGCAGATCTCTCCGACAATACGACTGCACGAAAGCCCGTAAATAGAAGTAATAGTGTGGACAGAATGAAAGATATGGCATCCAGCCAGAACGCCGACATGGAGCCAAATGCAGCGACAAGAAACCCGCTCATACCCGGTCCAATGATCTTGGTCAACTGGACAATCGACTGGTTAATGGAAGCTGCTTGCTGCATCTTGTTATCGGGTACAATCTCTTTCAATTTCCCAGCCTCTGCCGGATTAAACAGCGATTGAAACACTCCGACCAGAACGAGGATGGCAAAGAGCATCCAGCGCTGTGGCAACCAAGGAATAACGCCAACCAATGCCGCCATAAAGACGTTTGAAACCATCATCATGACTGTACGATTCCATTTGTCGGCGAGGACCCCTGTGAACGGTCCAAGAAGCACCATTGGCCCCGTCAGACAAAGCATCATGATGGAGACAGTGATTGGCGATCCGTGCCATCGAAACCCGACAATCACAAATAGCGCTAGTATGTACAGCCAGTCTCCTAAATTCGAAATCGCCTGTGCACTCATTAAAAACAAGTATTTTCGATTGGCCAACAAAGGTCTATCCGCAGGGCCACCCAAGGAAGGGACATCTAACGAAGAACCATTTAACGAAGAACTGCGTAGAGGTCCATCCAACGACGGGTCATCCAGCGAAGGGACATCTATCGAAGGGCCAGCTATCAAAGGACCATCCAGCGACGGAGCATCAACAGTCTTCATCCCCCTGCTGACAGGGCCGGCTGCCACTAAGTCTTCCTCCCCGCCTTCTGCCAAGTCCCCTGATAAACCCACATGATTTTCCATTTATATCACCCCTCAGACCCAGAATATCCTACCAAACGTTCAGGAACTTCAGACTTCAGGGATAGAATCCCTCCGACTTTAGTCGGAGCATCCGAGCAAGGAACTTCGCGTTTCCTCGGGTGACTAGCTTCCATCGCAGCAGTTGGCGGTGTTTGCGGTGTTTGCGGTGTTTGCGGTGTTTGCGGTGTTTGCGGTGTTTGCGGTGTTTGCGGTGAGTGGCGGTGAGTGGCGGTGAGTGGCGGTGAGTGGCCGTGCGTACCGTGAGTGACCGTGTTTCCTGTGACTGATCGCGATTGCAGGGACTGGCCGTGATCGGGCGACTCGCGCCACACCACAATGGTATCATATGGAAGATGGAGTGCAATCAACGCCACATCATTAGATAACGCGCTCCGAGCGCGTTATCTCCATTGGAATCCGTACTGTCTGGGAGAAATAGCGCGCTGTGGAAGCGTTACGTTCTCATACCGAGGTAATAGCGCGCTGTCAACGCGTTATCCTGATGAGTTTCAGTGGATAACGCGCTGCGAGCGCGTTATGTCCGCTCAACCTAGTCTCAGGTAGGTGGAATAGCGCGCTCCCAACTCGTTATTGCGAAGACAAGCCGGCTTAGTTAGGGATTATTCACCATGTTTCACTGACCATAACTTACATCCATTGACTTGTAGATCCGGTTTACCAAGTGTCTTGTCGATGGCCACTGCCAAGTTCGCTGGCAGCTTTACGCTCGTAGGGTTAAACGGGGTTTGCAAGATGTACCCCGAAGGCATCGCATTCTTAAGCATTTCTAGCTGGTGCACCCAATTATTCACACTCCAGCTTTGATGTGTATAAGCAAGATAGGAGTAAAAAGATAGAGGAGGGGCTGGCGGCTGCCCGAGAGCACTTTGCATAACAAACCCATAGCTGTTGTATGTATCGATGGTATATGCACCAGACGCCCCGAACCCATGGGAGGCACCCGCGGAAGATGTGGATGACCATCCCGATGTGACAAGTGTTTGCATATCGGATCCAAAATCCGCAGTGATGAAGTAGACGGGTTCCTTCCCAATTGCTTGGACGATGGCCTTTGGTAACGTATAAGATGGCTGGCTCGGATACGGGATGATTGGCAACCAAGAGAGTAGAGATAGTGCCATTGACACTATCATCCAGGCTGGTAGTCGCCGCGTCCGCAAAGAATCCGTCACGCGTTGCAGGGAAACAGCAATCCATGCGATAAGCGCCATTTCAACGTATAGAGCCAATCGAATGGGCAGCGCCGAGTCTAAAAACGGGACATGCGAGAACAACGTCCATGGCAAAGGAACGGCAGTCACATGGGAGGCCACTTGAAGTTTGTCGCCAAGAGACAGCACAAACATGATGAGGGCAACCCAACCGAATGATGTAACTACAGGACCTCTTGAAACCTTGCGTAAAGACATTGCTGTGGCAAGCACAAAAATGCCAAGATAAGTCCCTTTTTCTTCGAGTCCAATCACACCAAACTCGGTTGGCCAAATCTTGGGTATGTGTAGTGCTTGCAACGGGATCGGTATCAACGGACTGAGAACATCGGCCGCCCAGTGAATTCCGGAGCCTGCGTGTATTTCTGTGCCTGCCAGGTTCATGCCGCCGCTGAGAACAAACTCAGCAACTCCAGGTAAGACAAGCGCGACAGCAGTGACCATGGCGGTCAGCCAAAATGAAATTGGGATGGTCGATATGTGCCGTCGCAACACTTCTCGACCTTTCCTTTGGGCGGCCAGCACGATGAAAAAGACGGCGACCGTTAATGCGAAAGTCACGGTAATCTCCAGTGAGGTATAGAACTCGATGGCCAGCACTACACCGAAGACGCCCCCGAGCCAGAAGGCTGCCCGCAGGCGGCGGGCGGCTGGAACGTCCCCGTCACTGTGGCCGCCGTCACTGCGTCCGCGGCCCGTCAGCCCCCACCCGTCACTGCTGTCCACGTCACTGCTGTCCACGTCACTGCTGTCCACGTCACTGCTGTCCACGTCACTGCGGCCTCCGTCGCTGCGGCCTCCGTCGCTGCGGCCATTATGGTTGTAACCCTCTTCATTGGCAGGTTCATGTTGGTTGTTCCTTGGTCCACTTGTTGCGAAGGCTTTCACGGCACGGATGAACAAATACACGAGTGCAAACAGCGGTGACACGACATACTGACTCATGTGGCCGAGCCCTTGCGAAACGAGATACGGCATAAAGCAAAACATCAAAGCGCCCCACATGGATACAACAGGGCCGGCACCGAGATGACGCAGTATCCGCCGCCCAAACAGACCCGTCAGAACCGCGTTCACGAAAAATACCAGATTGTACACAAAGACACCCCCGGTTAGCGGGACGAGCCAGCCGAAGATGGCTGACTCGGCGATAACCGAGGTGTTATACATGAACCCGATGCCCTGCGGAAAATTTACCTCATTCGAATAAAAGGGATTTAAGCCGTGCGTGACAGCATGCCAAAACCAACCCAAATACCACGTATACTGGAAGGCATCGGGAATCCCGCCAACGATTCTCGTGAACGGATTCGACAACACTGGCCACACAAACCACAGAGCGGCAATTGTAAAGATGAGTGTTTCAGCAAGCAATGTACGTTTGTATCTCACTACCAAAATACCAATCCCACTTTCTGTCTGACTACCAGAGTGCCGATGCCGCCTTCTGTCCGAGTGTCCGAGTGTCCGAGTACCAGAGTGCTCGATGCCACTTCCTGTCGCACAACTGAATCACAAGTCTCGCGTACTATCAGTTCTCTAGCAAGCGAAACGCCAAGTTCACAAACGACTCAACGCCAACGGGCAAGGCGTCTTCATCGATAGCAAATTTCGGATGGTGATGCGGATACCACGACTCCTTCGGGCCATAGCCTGCTCCGACTTGAAAGAACGTCCCGGGCGCCACCTTTTGGAACGCTGAGAAGTCCTCTCCCCCCATCGTCGGTGGGCCGTTGAGCACTCGGTCCTCACCGAACACTTCTTTCAGGGTCGCCTCCACTATCTCGGTGACGGCTTCGTCGTTTACAACGGGATCGTAGCCCCGTGTGTATTCGAACTCATACGTCGCACCGTGCGCCGCTGTAACGCCCTTGATAATGCGCTCCATCAGCCCTGGTACCTTGTCGCGCAACTCAGCGTTGTAACTGCGCACCGTCCCGCCAAATTCCACACTACCCGGGATGACGTTATCCGCAGTTCCACCCATAATCTGCGTGACGGACAATACGAGTCTATCGAGCGGATCGGTATTGCGGGACACCACGTGCTGGAGGTTCGTTATCGTCTCCGCAGCAATCAGCACGCTGTCAACAGTCGTGTGCGGGTACGCTGCGTGACCGCCGCTGCCGATGACGGTGACGTGAAAGGTGTCTGGCGCCGCATTAATGGGGCCAGCCAAGACGGACACCTTGCCGACTTCAAGCATGGATTTCAGGTGGATCCCGATGACTTGATGAACCCCCTCCATCACCCCCGCCGCTACCATCTGGCTTGCACCACCGGGAAACAGTTCCTCCGCGTGCTGGAACAGGAAGCGAACCTCACCGTTGATGTGATCTCGCAGCCCTGTCAAAATTTTCGCAGCACCGAGCAGCATTGCGGTGTGCCCATCGTGACCACAAGCGTGCATCACACCTGGATTTGATGATTTGAACTCAAAATTCGTGTCCTCCGTGATGGGCAGAGCATCCATATCCGCGCGAATGGCCAACACTTTTCCCGGGTTCGATCCGATGAGCCTCGCCACCACACTCGTTTTCGTCGGCCGTGACAATTCAAGTCCGCCAAACGATTCCAGCACCTCGTAAACGTATTGGGAAGTGTTTTCCTCTTGGAATGAAAGCTCCGGATGCTGGTGCAGATAGCGACGCCACGTGATGACGTCCTCTTTAACTTCGGCAACGAGATTAGAAATGCTTTGCGGACTCAAGGTTATCATTTGATTTGTCTCCTCTCGAATAAAAATTGCTTCTTTGCTCCGAGGCCCTTCAGCGGCCGAGTCGGTCAATCACGTGACATGTACACCGGATTCCGTTAAAGAAATTCTCTACACCAATGTTTTCGTTTGGCGAGTGATTTGCCTCATCCGAGTTCGCGTACGGTACAAGGACGGATGGGACTCCGAGAATCTGCGTCCACACATAGTCCGGCAAACTCCCGCCAAGTGCCGGTGCAACAACCGGTCTTTGACGATATGCAGACTCGACGGCGGTGATAACGTCCTGTACCAACGGGAGGTCAGCAGGTGTCCGGGACGGCTTCATGTCACCGAGGTGCTGAATCTCGACTCCTGCCGCATGACGCTTTACATGTGCGCAAAACTTCTGGTAGATATCGTCCGGGTCCTGCCCTGCCACCAACCGCATATCCATTTTCACCGTAGCTTTGGCAGGAATGATGGTCTTGGAGCCTTCACCACCGTATCCACTCGTAAAACCGCAGATGTTCAGTGTCGGTTCGTACATGAGACGTCGATAGTAGGTTTCCGGTTCCATATCGAGTTGTTCATATCCGGCCTGTCGGCCAGCTTGGGCGTTGTCATATGGTAGATTGCGAAGATGGAGCAACTCCGCTTCGGTGGGATGTTTCACGTTGTCATAAAATCCGTCAATCAGTATCCGACCGTCCTCACCGTCTCGCATCGACGCAACCAATTGGACGAGTCGCATCGCAGGGTTTGGGACAATGTTCCCCTTGTTGCCCGAGTGGTTGTCCCACTTTGCCGTCTGACAGGTAAGTTCTACGTAGAGCATGCCGCGAACGCCGAGCACCACCATCGGTAACCCCGTCTCGTGCAGCGGCCCGTCAGATGTGTAAACCAGCTGACACGCCAGCAAGTCCTTGTGTTGCTCCACGAAGGCCGCCAGATTCGGGCTTCCGCTCTCCTCTTCGCCCTCAAACATGAACTTCACGTTGATTGGAAGCGAGGGATTGACATCCAAATAAGTCTTTACAGCCAACAGTTGGGCCATCAACTGGCCTTTGTTGTCTCCGGCGCCGCGACAGTAGATGCGTCCGTCGCGCACCTCTGGCTCAAACGGCGGCGAGTTCCAACCGTCCGCAAGTTCGGCAGGCTGCACATCGTAGTGTCCGTAGATCAACAAGGTAAAGGCGCCGGGATGGCTGATGAGTTCACCATAAACTACTGGGTGGCCCTTGGTTTCAATCAACCGGGCATTGATGCCGATGTCTTCCATCATTCCACGCAGCATCTCGGCTGTTTCGCGAATTCCGATGTTCTGTGCGCTGATGCTTTTTTGTCTGAGCAGCGTAAACAGTTGCAGAAGGTAGGCTTCTCTGCGCTCGTTAATCAATTGTTCCATTTCCGTCAGATGCTGAGGCAAGTTTGAATCCGTGGCGAGACTCACCGACAATTCTCCTCCTAGGCTCTACCGACTCGACTCTTTCGGTTCTACGGTTCTACGGTTCTACGGTTCTACGGTTCTCCAGGTTCTCCAGGTTCTCCAGGTTCTCCAGGTTCTCCAGGTTCTCCAGGTTCTCCAGGTTCTCCAGGTTCTCCAGGTTCTATAGGCTCTATGAGTTCTATGGTTGCTGCAAATTCTACAGGTTCTACAGGTTGAGACCCAATGCCACAAAGGCTTTGACACCAACCTTAAATGCCTCTTCGTCGAGCCAGAACTTGGGGTGATGATGGGGGTAGAGCGTGCCCTGTGCAGCATTGCCCGCCCCTAAATGGAAGAACGTTCCCGGTGCCTTTGTGAGATACCCTGAAAAGTCCTCGCCGCCCATACCCGGTTTCGATGGGTGCACATTGCCCTCTCCAAAAGCCTGTTCCAAGACTGCAGCGACACGCTCCGAAAGCTGCTCATCATTGACGACTGGGCTGTATCCGGGGCGATAATCGAACTTGAAGGTGGCTCCGTGCGCTTCGGTGATCCCGCTGATTACCCGCTCCATCAGAGCCGGCACAGATTCCCTCAGTGCGGGGTTGTAACTCCGAACCGTGCCGCCGAGTTCAACCGTCTCGGGTATGACATTGTACGCTGTGCCCCCGTGTATCTTGGTGATGGAAATTACGAGTGGATGGAGCGGATCCTTATTACGAGCAACGATGTGCTGCAGCGAAGCGATGACCTCGGCAGCCACAGCCACACTGTCAACAGTTCCATGCGGGTGAGCTGCGTGACCGCCCCTACCGTGGATGGTGACGTCAAACCTGTCAGAAGCCGCATTGATAGGGCCGGCGCTCACACATAGTCGTCCGCTCTCCATCGTCGATCGGACATGCAGACCAATGATGTTGTCGATATCGTCCATCACACCTGCCTCTACCATCTGAACTGCGCCGCCTGGATGCAATTCTTCCGCGTGCTGAAAGATGAAGCGGATCTCCCCGCGAACTTCTTCCCGAAGTTCAGTCAACACTTTTGCAGCCCCGAGCAAAATGGCAGTATGAGCATCATGTCCGCACGCATGCATGACGCCTTTGGTCTGCGAGCGAAACTCGAAATCCGTCTCCTCCTCAATCGGCAGCGCATCCATATCCGCGCGAATCGCCAGTTTGGGGCCTTCGATCGGGCCAACTAGACGCGCCACAACACTGGTCTTGGTCGGCCGCGAGACATCAAGGCCGCCAAATGACGTCAGGGTGTCATAGACATACTGTGATGTGTTTACCTCTTCGAATGATAGTTCCGGATGGCTATGTAGATGCCTCCGCCAGGCCACAACCTCATCTGTGACTTCGTTTACGAGGACATCGAGATGGGCGAGCTGAACAGACATAGAAAATCCCCCTCTTGTGTCAAACCGGCTGTACCTGTTGTACCTGTTGTACCTGTTGTACCTGTTGTACCTGTTGTACCTGTTGTACCTGTTGTACCTGTTGTACCTGTTGTACCTGTTGTACCTGTTGTACCTGTTGTACCTGTTGTACCTGTTGTACCTGTTGTACCTGTTGTACCTGTTGTGCCTGTTGTACCTGTTGTACCTGTTGTACCTGTTGTACCTGTTGTACCTGTTGTACCTGTTGTGCCTGTTGTGCCATTGGTAGTGGCAGGAAATATTTGCACGTCAATTCTGTATATTTCAATTGTATCATTAGGCAACGGCCTGGATGAGAGGAAAAATAGAGAAACAGACGTAGGGGGCTCTAAGTCGGATGGTACCGATTAGCGATATGTCTATTGGGATTCGGGCACCCTGCGAATCGGTGCATACTCTTCCGGTTGCCGCAGGCCAAGGTCAGCAACAGACTGGGGATACAGGAGTCCGACGAGTTGTTCCAATCCGTCCACTAGTCTATGGGATGGGCGACAGTATAGCCCTTCCGACAGAATGACGATGCTTTGCTCCCGATACGCCGTTGTACTCTGCCATGGCTCCGGTCGGGCGAGAATTTTGGTCATCGGTACCTTGGATTGAGGAATGCCCGTCCAGGCGGCCAAAAACCAGTCTGGATCCCGTTTTGCCACCAACGTGCCGTCGTCTTGGATGGAGTCACCAGCGAGATCGGAAAAAATGTTGCGAGCCCCTGCGAGCGCACTCAGTTCCGTCAACCAGTTCCCCTGCCCGGGCGAAAATACGGGATTCGGCCACCATTCCCAGTACAATTTCGCGCGCTCTTCCGGCTTGACATGGGTCCGCGTCCACTCCCCGACAGCATCTACTCGCTGCCGAAGTGTATTGATAAGTTCACTGGCCGCGTCCGTTGGCAGCACATCTTCTGGCACCTCATCTGCAAGTGTCCTTAAGTCAGCATAGATGTCTTCAAAGCTGTGCGGTGAGAGTACAACCTGAGGAAGGCCCGCTGCAGCCACTGCATCAACAACCTTTTCCATCCCCGGAACGGACAGCGACGAAATGACAAGATGCGGGGAAAGCTTGGTCACAGCTTCGACATCGATGTGCAAATCGGGTCCAAGACGAGGAAGGCCACGGACAACATCCGGTGGGTAGTCGGAATAATTGTCGATCCCGACGAGAAACCCCGACAGCCCGAGTGCACAGACGAGTTCTGTATTGCTCGGGCAAAGCGAGACAATGCGATAGTCACCATGTGTATCGTGAATGCCATTGCCATTGCCATTGCCATCCGTTGGGCCCGTCGGTTGATCCGTTGACACTGCGCTCACTTCTCCTCTACGACGACGTGACAGCTCATTCTGACTGTATCCGCACCACTTGTACTTCGACTTGTCTGGGCGTATTAGCACCACTTTTGGCCAAATATGTACTACTCTTATCATAGTGCACAATCCGGATAGCGCACAATTTGAATCGTGTCGCCCTAGCGTGTCACCCCGGGTGTCGCCCTAGCGGATCGTGCGACGGCTTAAGAGGAAGCACCATGCACCTCAGCGCCATAGCGCCGCATGAACTACAGCGTCACGGCTCCACGGTGCCACATGAATCACATGAATCACAACGGCCGGCGCAACCGGATGGCGATTGTATACACAAAAGGAGGCCTCGCCTTGGAATCGGAATCATCCACTCCTCTACACGCGCAACTGCTCGAACTCATCCCGGACCCGAAACGAGTGACCCGCGGCACCTCCATCATCGCGGCACACAGCCAGGATTACAGCCATCACGCGCCGCATCGGCCTGACGTGGTCGTGTTTGCAGAGAGCACCGAAGACGTGGTGAAGGTCATGCAGTTTGCGAATCAACACTACATCGCAGTCACGCCCTGTGGGGTCCTCACCAGCCTCGAGGGTCACGCGATTCCTATCCACAGCGGCATCAGTCTCGATGTTACACTGATGAATCGCGTCCTTGACGTCCGCCCGCAAGACTTCCTCGTTCGCGTGCAGCCTGGTGTCACGCGCACCCAACTCAATCGTGAGTTGCGCAGGTACGGTCTGCAATTTCCGCTTGATCCCGGTGCAGACGCCTCCCTCGGCGGCATGGCCGCCACCAATGCAAGCGGGACTACAGCGGTTCGGCATGGGGTCATGCGTGACCAAGTCCTCGATTTGGAAGTCGTCCTCGCCGACGGCAGCGTCATCCACACTGGCGGGATGTCCGCCAAATCGTCTGCGGGGTACAACATGACGGGGTTGTTCATCGGATCGGAAGGGACACTCGGCGTCATTACAGAGTTGACCCTGCGCGTTTACCCAATTCCGGAGTCCACCATCGCCGCCAGGGCTGTCTTCGCCGATCTCGCTGCCGCCAGCGCAGCCGCATACGGCATCATGCAGTCTGGCATCCCCATCGGACGCATTGAATTGGTCGACGAACACACCATTTTCGCCGTGAATCATGCCAAAGGGACCACCTACATGGAGAAGCCCACACTGTTTTTGGAGTTTGAAGGAAGCAACGCGGCGGTGCAAGAAGACGTGCGGATAGTGGAGGACATCTGCAGCGAAGTGGATCGGGGCGCTGGTGGCAGTGGCAGTGGCGGCAACCCTGGCAGCACAGCCAGCTCAGCCAGCTCGGCCAACCATGGCAACGGGCTCATCGAGTTCGTGTTTGAAACAGAAGCCGAGAAGCGCAACCTGCTTTGGGAAGCCAGGCACGATGCCGCCTTGGCCGTCATTCAAACGGCGCCTCAAAAGCGCATGAAGGTCACTGATGTCTGTGTACCTCTCTCCGATCTTCCCGAGGCAATTCGCATGGCCCGGGAGACCATCGATTCTTATGGAACGTACGGTGCCATTCTCGGACACGTCGGAGACGGGAACTATCATGTCATTTTCATGGTGGATCCAAATGACGCTGAAGAGTTGAGAATCGCCGACGAGATGAACGACAAGATTGTCCAGTACGCTCTTGCACGCGGAGGAACATGTACCGGTGAGCACGGCGTAGGTATTGGCAAGATGAGATACCTTGCAAAGGAGCACCCTGACACCCTGCCTTGGATGAAGGGTATCAAACAGCTCTTCGATCCCAGTGGCATCTTGAACCCGGGCAAATTGTTCGCAAATTAGCGCTTTGGCGTGCGGTGCCCGTACGCGTGTCCTTGTTGGCGTGCGTGCACCCTTGCGTTTGCGTGCGTGGTGTGTGGTGTGTGAGAAGCCCCCCGCGGGTAACTTCCATACGCTGCAGCGCGTGATGCTGCCAATAACGAGTTGCCAGCGCGCTATTCTACCTAGTTGAGAGCGTTTCATCCGAAATAACGCGTTCGTAGCGTGTTATCGGGTAGTGTCAAGAAGTTTGTGTAATTCGCTTTAAGTAGGGTTATCCATCGGAGATGGATAACATCATTATTGATTTGTTTTAAGGTTGGTGGGGGGTACCCCCCACCGGAATTTCCCTTTTATTTCCTGTTTGTTTGAATTTTCAGAGCAAGTTGTCGTCGTTGTTGTAAACGTGATTGTTCAAGTTGTTGGATATTTATTCCTGCGCAGAGACTTCTGACATGCTTGGGTAGCGTTCCTCATACATTCGCTTCAGCTCTGTCTTCGTTTCCGCATCCCCGAAGCCACGGATGACTCTTGTGCTCCATTTCTCGTTATAAGTCGTGACTTCAAGATAGATGATTTTCTCAGCTGCATCCATGTTCGTTAAGCTGTTCATCGGTCGAAACCTCTTGCGTAGCTCTTTGTTCGTCCGCTCGATTGCGTTGGATGTGTAGATGGACCCGCGAATCAGCTTTGGAAATTTGTAAAACGTCAGTAGCGTTGAAAGTTGGTCTTCCCACGATTGAATTTCTTTCGGATAGGTTTTACTCCACTTGCTCTTGACCGTATCGAACGCTGCCAAGGCTAAGTCCCTATCCAATGCGGTATAAATCGTTTTGAGGTCGCCGATAAACTCAACCTTGTCCTTGACTCGAATTTTCGGGAACGTACTGCGCACCTTGTGTACGATGCAGTGTTGAACGTCTGCCCTTGGGTACGTTTCTCGAAACGCTTCTTCCAGGCCAGGTAACCCGTCAAATACCCCCAGCAAGACCTCCTTCGCTCCGCGACGATACAGGTCCTTGAGCACATCCCTCCAGCCATTGGCGCTTTCTTTTCCGCCAACGTAGAAGCCGAGGATCTGTCGATATCCATCTTCGTTGATGCCCATCGCCAGATAGATGACTTCACTGCTCACCGTGTTGCGCTTAAGTTTGATATAGATGCCGTCCAAATAAATCACGGAATAGCGTTTATCTAATGGACGTTGCTGCCATGCTTCGATATCTTCCAAGACGGTACTCGTGATGTTACTGATGGTCGTTGGGGAGTACTGCGTGCCAAACATGCCTTCGATGAATTTTGCGATGTCGCGGGTACTCATCCCACCCTTATACATGTGAATGACAGCCTCTTCTAACCAGCCCTCTCGACGCTGGTATGGCGCAAACACTCGAGTTTGAAAGGCGTCCTTACGGTCTCGGGGAACCCGCAAATTCTCTATTTTTCCAAACCGTGTTTCTAGGGAGCGACCATAGGTTCCGTTTCGGCTGGGACGCTTGCCCTCATATTCAACCTTTAGAAAATTGTCGATCTCCTCACGCATGATCAACTCAAGTTTTTCCTTGACGAAGTCCTTCACGAGAATTTCCATTAGATCCGACGTGCCAAGTTCGTGTACACTAGTCATTGGTAGGGCTCCTTTTTTGGTGATGTCGCAATCCCAAGGATACCCTACTTTTTTACTATCCGCGAATATCCAAATCCTGCTACACAAACTACTTTACTTCATCTGTTATCGTTTAAAAGAGCCGGAATAACACTTTCACACAGCGCTATTTACCCAGGCTGAGCCCGTAACGCTTCTACAACGCGCTATTTCTTCAGGACATAGTTTATGCCATTGGAAATAACGCGCTGTGAGCGCGTTATCTAACTACCGGGCGATGTGATTGGGCTTCGGCGACAGTTTAAGCGGGGTTGAAGGCCCTGTACATACGTTCCTAACCACTGTATCCCATACCCCGCCTTCTAATCCGTCATGATCTACTTCAATGCGTCATCGACGACTACTTACCTAGTATGTAGCATAATCAATGAACTCACACCGACGTAAAAATGACGTAAAAATAAGGACAAAAGGGGTGTCTACTGGTGGACTTCACTACGGAATGTGACAACTTTATCGACACTCACCGGGAACTTCGAAGTGGCCCGCGTCTTCAACGTCTCGCCAATGGACTTGGGCATGGAGAGACAGCATTTTTGAAGAACGTTTGGTGGCCGCTATTTCATCACTTCGACTACCTGCATCCAGAATACGAAGTTCGCGACTACAGAGGTGGTATCCGATACGTTGATTTTGCCTACATCGAGCCGTCGTTCCGAATTGCCATTGAAATCGACGGTATTACGACACACTGGAGAGAGATTACGCAGAGTCAATTTTTTGAGCATGATCAACGCCAGAACATGCTTATCATTGACGGTTGGTACGTTCTGCGTTTTACCTACGACGCCATCAAAGAACAGCCTCGTGTATGTCAGCAAACACTGCAGCAACTTATCGGCAGATGGAAGACAGTTTCCAGGGAATTTGATGAGCTTTCCATATTTGAACGAGAGCTTGTCCGGTTTACCAGTCGATCTTTAAAACCCGTGACACCAAGTGACGTACGAGAAGAGCTCCAAATTTCGGGAAGCTACGCCAGACTGCTACTCTCCAATTTAACAAACAAACGTTGGTTAATGCCTGCGAGCGGGCAAATACGTCATCGTTCATACGTCCTTCACCCCTCACACGCCAACCAAAAACTGTAGTTATCGTCATTTAATTGTATTCGTCTGTTCGCTCGCTACTAGATGCCCCTTCGCCCCCGGGTTGGAACTTTGATAACGAGTCACCAGAGACTGTCGATTAACTACGCGAGATGCCGTTCGCCATTTTCGAAGATTATATCTGTATTACTCGTTATTTCTACGTAAATCTCGTGTTTTCTGGTATAATTGAGGTATCCGAGATTACGGGGAGTTGGAGAAATGAACGGGGTAAAGTACAAGAACTTTGAGCAAGCCTCCTTCGAGGACATCATGGTGTATTCAGTCATACCACCTCATCCATTCTGGGATGCAGTGGCGAAATACATTGATTTCTCGTTCGCGGATAAGCTCTGTGCTCCCTTGTACTCACCCATCGGCCAACACCCGTATGCCCCGTCCTTGAAACTTAAAATCCATCTCGTACAGCGGTACTACAACATTTCCGACCGTGAGATGGAGCTAAAGATCGTCGGTGATATCTTCATTAAGCGATTTTTAGGTGTACCGATCTCACTCGCAAAGTTTGACCACAGCACAATTGCGCTGGACAGGAGTCGGCTTGGCGCGGATATATTCCATGCCTGTCACGTGAATATCCTCGCTCAGGCACTGAACCTCGGCATGTGGGGACAAGATGATGACCGCTGGTTGGTAGATGCGTTCCACACGCATGCCAATGTTGCTACGCCAAGTGTATATGAGCTCATTCAACAAGCGGCTCAAAAGCTTGTGCGTTACTTGAAGCGTCATAACCCAGCGCGTTACGAAAAATTGAAGGAGAACATGGATGTGGGGGCATTCTTTCGCAAACTCAAGCGTGAGGTGCAGGGCAGCGAAAGAAATCTCGCCTTCAGCAATCTATGTGTTTTGGCGTTCAGTTTAGTGGCATGGCTGGAACGTGCGGACACCGACGACATGGATACCCAGTGGAAAAACGACAATGAGCAGGAAACAGCCAAGCAACAACGCGAGGTGCTCCTGCGTATTTTACGTGAGAACGTTACTCCGAAGCTCCCTGACGAAAACCAGTCTCCTTCATCTGAGAATGTGGAACCACAGAAAGAGGATATTCAGTACGTTGAACAGGACAAAAATAACAAGCCCTCCGACCGTGTAGTGAGTGCACATGACCCAGAAGTACGTGTTGGGCACAAGTCCAAAAAGCTGGCGTTTATTGGCGATAAGACACAAGTCGTGGAGTCGGCCAACTCTCACCTAGTCCTCAATGCGGAGCCTATCCCTGGTAATGAAGTAGATGGAATTGCACTGGAGTCGGTTGTAAAGGCTGTGGTGGATGAGTTCGACAAGCGTCCCAAGGAAGTAGTGGCAGACTCAGCTTACGGAAATGCTGAGAATCGCGACAAGCTCTCCAAGGAACTACATATCCTTCTAACGGCACCGTTGCCCAAATTCACGAACCCGTCCGGAAAGGCATTTCGAGCTGAAGACTTCACATACATACCGGAACGTGACGTGGTCGTGTGTCCTGGTGGGTACACGTCAGTCCGAAAGAACCACATTAAGCAATCTAAGGGTACACAACATGGATTTGCTGAAGAGGATTGCACAGCATGCCCTTTACGTGCGCAGTGCACCGACCATGCAAAGGGACGTACTGTGTTCGTGAGTGACTACTGGGAACTGATTCAGGAGGCAAAGAAGTACAATGCGAGCCAGGAGGGTCAAGAGGCACTTCGAGCTCGATACGAAATTGAGCGCACCAATAACGAAATGAAACGTCACCACGGACTCGGAAAGCCCCGAACCCGTGGTCGTAGCAAGTTGCGGATCGACGTTAAGATTACCTCTATGGTGGTCAATGTAAAGGTAATGGTGAAGGAGTTATTGAACCGAGGTAAGCCGTTAGAGGCCCCCGTCTGCCTTTAAAGTGGAAAAGGAAGCAAAAATGGAGGAATTGAGCGTGGGAAACCCAAGGTTAGCAACCAAAATTCAACCATTTGTATCCAATTACCTTCAAAAAATTCCCTAACAAAGGAAAACAGGAGCCTTACGGCTCCTGTTAATAGACACTCTCCACCAAATCGTTATTTCTTTCCCTCCCTGTGTTTCTGGCCAACAATAACGCGCTCTGAACGCGTTAATTTTAGGGAGGGGGCATTTAAGGTCTTCACAAGTCACTATTTGAGTCGCCACTACCCCCAAGTCTTGCATAACGCGTTTGCAACGCGCTATTCGGCCCTTTCAAGAATCACAAGTCTCACAATAGCGCGTTCTGAACGCGCTATTGCTATATTTGACGCTTGGGTACGTCTGCCACGGGGGTCGTCTCCCCATCCAATACTCTACGGCTACTCTGCGGTCCGTAGTATCTAGCCATAGTTAGGTTACAGAGGACCGCAGGTCCTCTGTTTCCAATTTTCAACGAACGTTCGTGCCCATTTGGCACTCCCTTCCACATCCGCGATGGCCCAAGCGTCGCTCAGCCGCCGCCCGCCCCCGCACCCCGACCACCTCTTACGCACCCACGGTACTTAAGCAACGCCCGTTCTGCCGTTTTGGCACTCCCTTACGCACCCACGGTGCGTAAGCACTGCTCATCCACCCACTCCGCCACTCCCTTCCACACCCACGGTACCCAAGCGTCGCTCAGCCGCCCGCCCCCGCACTCCGGCACTCCCTTCCACACCCACGATGCCCTAAGCACTGCTCAGTCACCCGGCCCGGGCTAACCCCACCCACGCCCTGCCGGTACTCGTCCCACAAGGTCTCGCAACCACATCCACGCCCCAGGCTACTCCTCCGCCAAGGTCTCCCCTTGCTCGTCCGCGCTCTCTCCGTCAAAATAGAGACAACTAGTCTATCGGCAAAACTCAGGAGGAATCGCAGCCTGTGCCCCATCAATCCCTTATCAATCGAACCGAAATCCGGGCCCTATGCGGAACGACGTACTATAAGCGCGGGCAGCAATACTACGAAGAGGGGCGAGTCATCTCTCTACGTCAAGACGAGGCCGATCCCGCTCAATGGATCGCCAACGTCTCCGGCAAACACGTCTATGAAGTCACACTGACCATTGACGATGGAATTGATGCCCACTGTCACTGCCCGGCATTTGATCCATATGATTTTTGTAAGCACGTCGCCGCCTCGTTGATTGCGGTTGGCGAGTACACGAAGTCACAGCCTTATCGGCGCGTGGACGGTGACGCCAATGACGCCCTGGGTGACGCGTGGGCAGATCCATGGGATGATTCCCAGGCCGACGCTGACGCCGAGACCAACAACGACGCGAACTCCCATCCGGCTCCCAGTTCCAATAACGGCCTCCATCCTGGCGCCCATACCATGGCCGGGACCAGCTCTCAGGCCAACACCGCTCTGAATCCTGACACCAATCCCGCGCTGGGATCGGGCCTGTCCCACGCAGCCCCTGACACCGCTGTCGATCCGCCAAATAGCCACTCCAGCCCCCGACCAACCTCGCCACCCGGCGAACGCTCGGACGAGCACTCCGGCAGTCGGTCAACCACGGCACCCGGTGAGCGGCCCAACTATGCCGCTTCCAAGCGTCTCTTGCAATTGTTCCGGGACAGCCAAGGCGCGGCTATGGCCAAGAGTGGAGTGCTCACCGACACAGAGGATGCAGAGGGTCTGAATGCAAGGCTAAACACCGGAGCTCAGACTGACTATGAATGGCTTCAAGTTGAATACATCTGCAGTCCCGTGCCTTCCAGCTTCGGGATTGCGGAGCATATCAATCTCGAACTGAAGGTAGGTCCGCAGAAGACTTACGTTGTAAAGAAAATTAGGGACTTCCTCGAGGCAGTCGAATCCGGACGCTCGTATCCATTTACTGCGAAATTCACCTATCATCCGTCGCACTTTCGCTTCCACACCACAGATTTGAAGATTATCAAGACGCTGCTTGACGTCGTGCGCGAAGAATCCTTGTACAACGGAATGATGGGACATTACCATACCTATTCACGTCAAACCGGTGAGCGCGCTCTGTTTATCACTCCGCTTGTATGGAAGGCACTGTCACCCCTTCTCGAACAGTCTTCGACGTTGGTAGAGTCGAAGACTGGAAGCGGCCCATTGCAAATAACGACCGAAGCGCCGCCCATTCGCATGCAGCTGAGTCACCGCGATGAGGGGCAGTATGCGCTGGAGGTCAGCGGGATCGGCAACATTCTCCCCTTGCCTAGCTACGGCTGTGTTGTCGCCGGTTCCACATTCCACCTGATGGATCCGCTGTCGCTGCAACAGTTCACCGAGATGCAACGGGTTTTTGAGACCCAGCACGTACTCGACAGGCAGCGCGAATCGGCATCCCGCAGGATGTTTCGCACGGACAACACTCCCGCGTGGCAGCGCATCGCCCGGGCAGTGGACAGCTTTCAAATACCAGATGACGTCGCGCACATCCCCATTGCAGAAGAGGCCCTCGAGCCGTTTATGAATGAAGTCGTGCCGGGGTTGAAGCGAGTGGGGCATGTCGACATCGATGAGAGCATTGGAGAGCGCATTGTCGAAGCGCCGCTGCAGGCAAAAATTTACCTGGACAGGTACACAAACCAAGCCCCGTACTTCGACGAAGACGTGTTAACCGCCAGGGTGAATTTTGTCTACGGGGATGTGTGGATCGATCCGCTGACCTCCCAACCCGTCACCGCACCTGAAGCTTCTGAGGCGCATCAAATCATCGTCCGCAGTCTCGCCGAGGAAGCCCGTATCATGCAATTCCTTGACCAATCTGGGTTTCGTCCGGCCGGATTTCAGGTAAATTCACCGTCTGACAGCCCGAATCTCCTGTTAGTCGGTGAAGATTTCATCTACGAGTTCATCTTCGAGCGCCTGCCAGAACTTGAACAGTGGGCAGAGGTATTTGCCACCAGCTCTGTCGACGGGTGGGTACGTCCGGCAGCCGTGCGTCCGAAAAGCCGGGTCGACATCGATACAAAGACCAATTGGCTCGAGGTTTCTTTTGACATGGGCGATCTCGCTAAGGACGAAATCGTTCGTGTGCTGCAGTCGATGATCGAGAAGAAAAAGTACCATCGGCTGCAAAGCGGCGCCTTCGTTTCCCTGCAAAACGACGAGTTTTCTGCATTGCAGCGGATGGTTGCAGACCTCGGTGTTCACTCGACGGAGCTCAAAAAGACGCTTGTCACAGGTCTCGGCGACGGCAGCGGTGCGCTGCTTCAGCTCCCTGCCATTCGGGCGTTAAGCCTCATGGACTCCCAGGAAAGCACGTCTTCCGTCAAATTAGGAAGGTCTCTGCGCCGGTGGCTCGACAACCTTAAAAACCCTGACAACATTGAAGTGGACGTGCCAACCGGACTTCGTGCGACGCTTCGCGAGTATCAGAAATTCGGGTTTCAGTGGATGAACACTCTGGCCACTTATGGCTTTGGCGGCGTCTTGGCAGATGACATGGGCCTTGGCAAGACCATTCAAACCATATCGTTTCTGCTCTCAGAGAAAGAAGCAGCCCAGGCGAAAACCGGGGACAGGCAATTACAGGCGACTGCCCAGCTATCCCAAAACGGGGTCTCGCAATCGGACGCGCATGCCCAGCTATCGCAGACGGAGACCCTGCAAGCAGCTGGTCTTGCACCCGCACTCATTGTCTGCCCGGCATCACTGACCTACAACTGGAAAAGCGAAATCGATAAATTTGCGCCTGAACTAAACGCCGCGGTGGTTGCAGGCGATAAGGCTGAACGCGAAGCTGTTCTTCACGGAGCAACCGAGTACGACGTCATCATCACCTCCTATCCGCTGTTGTGGCGCGACGTGGAGATGTACCGTGAAGTCACATTCAGCACGCTCATCCTTGACGAAGCCCAAGCCATCAAAAACCACACGACCCAGACTGCACAGGCGGTATCGGAAATACGCAGCAACAATCGGTTTGCTCTGACCGGAACGCCCGTCGAAAACTCACTCGATGACCTGTGGTCCATCTTCCACGCGGTGTTCCCCACCCTGCTTGGGGGGCGGACATCATTTGGCAACTTGTCACCCGAAACGGTAGCAAAACGAATTCGGCCCTTTATGATGCGCCGTCTGAAAAAAGACGTGCTGACAGAGTTACCCGATAAGATAGAGTCACTGCAAACAGCCGAACTGACAAAAGAACAGAAAGCCGTGTATATGGCTTATTTGGCGCAACTGCAGGAAGATGCGGTGACGGAACTCGCTTCGCAGGGATTCCAGAAGGGACGTTTTCAAATTCTTGCGGGGTTGACCAGGTTGCGGCTGATTTGCTGCCATCCCAGCCTCTGCATCGACAATTTCCAGGGAACTTCGGGAAAACTGGAACAGTTGCTGGAACTTGTCGAAGAGTATCTCGGCGCAAATCAACGAATACTCATTTTTTCGCAGTTTACGTCGATGCTCGACATCATGCGCAGAGAATTTCAAGAACGAGGCTTTCGTCATTTCTATCTTGACGGGCAGACACCAGCGAAGGATAGGCTTGCTTTGTGTGATAAATTTAATAACGGTGAAGTGCCTATCTTCCTGATTTCACTCAAGGCAGGCGGTACAGGGCTAAATCTCACGGGTGCAGACACAGTCATTCTGTACGACTTGTGGTGGAACCCTGCGGTGGAGGAACAAGCTGCTGACAGAGCGCACCGTATCGGACAGCGAAACACCGTACAAGTCATCCGCATGGTAACTCAGGGAACTATCGAGGAAAAGATATACCAGTTGCAGCAGAAAAAGAAGGATCTCATCGACACGGTTGTCCAAGCAAGTGATGATAATTTCGGTAGCCTGAGCGAGGAAGATATTCGCGCGTTGTTGAATATTTAAGCGCCGTGCTGTGGTCCCTGTGGTCCCTGTGGTCCCTGTGGTCCCTGTGGTCCCTGTGGTCCCTGTGGTCATCACCCAGGTGGTTAAACATCAAAGCGAGAGGAATGAGACGATATGCCACGAAAACGAGCAGAGGAAGTCTTCCTCTATACATTTTACGTTGCTCTCTTCGATATTCAGCCAGTGATTTGGCGGCGATTCAGCGTCCCAAGCAATATTACCTTCGAACAATTCCACGAGGTTCTTCAATTGGTGATGGGTTGGGACAACTATCATCTGTACAGCTTCAAGTACGGACCCGTTGAAATTGGGGTACCGGACGATGAGAATGATGACATCATTGGACCCGGCGTTACATTCTTGCCTGCCCAAGGGTTGTCATTGCAGACCCTTCATTTTGAGGCTGATGACGTGATGACTTACACCTACGACTTTGGTGACAACTGGGTTCACCTCTTGCGACTCGAGTTTATTTCGGCGTTGGAGAAAGGCACCACCCATGCGTTTCGCTGCGAAGATGGTGCGCGTGCCTGCCCTCCCGAGGATGTGGGCGGCACGTATGGCTACGCCTTGCATCTGAAAACGCTGGCCGATCCGACTGACCCCGAGTACGAAGAAACGCTGAATTGGAGAGGGCCTTACGACCCTGATGAGTTCGACCTCGAATTTGTCAACGAACAACTCCAGGCAGAGTTTGGCGGAAAAGCAGGCAAAGCGAAAGGCAAGACCAAGACCAAGGACAACGGGCAGGATGAAATCCACTGAGATGGCCTCTTTGAATGTAGCCTGAGATGGCCTCTTTGAATGTGGGGACGTTTGTTATCCCCTTAACTGACCTAGATGTAAGAAAACATCCCGTCACGGCCATGCCGTTCAGACGGGATGTTTTGACGATAGCAGTTGTAGCCATACTGGCGCTGACACCAGTGGTCGTCGCAGCCCTGCTGGTGCTGGTGGCTGGTGCGGTAGCCGTCCCAGTGGTGCGGCTGGTGGTGTGTCCGTTAGTGCAGTAGTGACTGGTCCTGGCTAGACGAGCACAATCCGTAGATGGCTGTCCGCACGAAGCAATCCATAGACTCCATCTGGCTAAATTAATGCACAGTGGCACTCGTCCTATTTATAGCTCCTATTTATACGTCATAATTTTCAGAATAAATGGTATAATTATCTGAATACAACATAGCTACGTTCCTTTCGGTCATCTAAATCTGCTTACACAAACGTCGGAAGATGGTAATCCGCGTACCCCAAATCCCCATCGCGCCAGGCACACTGAGTTCCCGCACAGCGAACCACAAAGGAGGTTGATTTGATGACGCACTGGGTGAACACCGTGACAGGCTCAGTCCATCCGAACGAACTCGGTAAGACGCTAACGCATGAACATTTCGTCTTTGGTTATCCAGGATATCAAGGAGACTTAACGCTAGCCAGCTTCAATGCCGAGGAAGCTCTGTCGATTGGTATCAATGTGGCGGAGCGATTATTGTCTCACGGTGTCCGTACGGTTGTGGATGCCACCCCAAACGACTGTGGGCGCAACCCAGAACTCCTACACGAAATTTCTGTTCATACGGGTCTGCAAATCATCTGCGCGACAGGGTACTACCATGAAAACGCAGGCGCTTCTGCCTACTTTAAAATGCGTAGTTCATATGGTGATATCGCGGAAGAAATCTACGAGATGTTTATGACTGAGATTACGCACGGCATCGAAAAAACGGGAATCAAACCAGGGGTCATTACACTTGCATCCAGTAGAGGAGCCATCACGGATTATGAACGGGCCTTCTTCCGAGCTGCCGCCAGGGCGCAACGGGAGACGGGCATCCCCATCATGACCCAGACTCAAGATGGTACAATGGGACCAGAACAAGCGGACCTGCTCATCAGCGAAGGCGCCGATCCGGTGCGCATCGTCATCGGCCACATGGACGGCAACACGAACGTCGCCTACCACCATGAGACGCTAAAACGCGGTGTTACGGTTGGCTTCGATCATTTTGGCCTGGAGACTATCAACCCCCTGTCGACGGATTCCATGCGAGAAACACTCCTAATTGGACTCCTTGGCATTGGCTATGGACACAAAATTGTACTCTCACATGGCACAGTCAGTTGCTGGTATGGTCGACCCTTCCGTGTAAATGAAGAGATTAAGGCGAGTTTATCGAAATGGAAACCGACACATATTTTCGAGAACGTTCTGCCCGTTCTGCGGGAGGCCGGCGTCACGGAAGAACAATTGCAACAAATCTTTGAGCACAACCCACAATCTGTGTTTGGCGGCTAATGAACGTAAACAGAGCCCTCAGTCTTGGGGCCTTGTCTTGGGGCCTTGTCTTGGGGCCTTGTCTTGGGGCCTTGTCTTGGGGCCTTGTCTTGGGGCCTTGTCTTGGGACCTTGTCTTGAGGCCTTGTCTTGGGGCCTTGTCTTGGGGCCTTGTCTTGGGGTCTCGCTCTTCGGTCCTCGGTCTTGGGCCCTCGCTCTTGAGGGCCTTCCATCTGAACCTGTTTTGGCAGATGAAAAACTGCATCTGAATATGGATGAGAGGTGAATGAAAGATGCCGATTCGAAACTATGGTGTCGTCAAAGGTGCTGTCCGGGACTTCACTCCCGGTTCCGACAGTTTCACTCATTTTCAAGTGATTCTCGACGACAATAACGGTGTGGCGTTTCAAGTGGACATTAATGTGCGGTCACAGGACGGATCGGAACTCCTATACTATGCAGATTCAAATTACTCTCATCCACTGCTCGCCCGGCTGTCAACCGACCTCGCTACAGGGTACACTCCACTTCAGAGTGAACCAGGTTCGCTTGCCATCGATTTTTTGCGTTCCAACCTATTTGACACTTCCCAAATGGTGCCACTAGGGATGGAAAGCCCTGTGAAGGACAACTTAAATACCTTCATTGGCCAGGTGATTTCTCAATCCGCTCAAACTCAAAACAGCGAAGTCTACGTTTTCGGGCAGTTTTTTCAAGACCGGGGATATCAAAGAACACGCGACGCAAGACGCGGATTACCTGCACACGGAATTCATGATATTCACATGAATCAAGGGAACTTCGGACACTTTGCACAGGACAATGGTGTGTACCAGGACGGAGGAATGTTCATCCATTTTCCAACACAAAATCAATGGACAGCCATCTTCCTTGCATTTCAAAGTCAGTCCTTCACAACCGATGAAAATGGGAATCCTTCTGCCCCTTCATGGGCAAAATTGCACGGAGGAGAAGTGTACGGACGCAACGAGTAAAGCGGATTCCACCTGTTTTCGCTTAAGGCGGGACGTTCACGTCACCCTTACGGATGCTTCTAAATGCTATCGGCATAATATTCCTGTGCAAATCGATGCCTGAAGTCTCTGTAAAACTGCTATACTCCTATACGGAGTGACCTCTGCGCCAGGGTGAACAGCGCTGCGAGTACAGTTAGACACAGAGGCTTTGTTCACACGACACGTAAACCTCATTTCAAGACTTCTCCACATCTGCGTAACAATCCGTCAACATCACCGTCTTATTATCATGTGTGTGCTGGAAACTTGTTTGGCAAGGAGATTTGCAGTATGCGAAAGAACAAGAAGAATCGCAGCACCAGTCGATTGCGTCGGTTGCAAGCGAAGAAGCCTGACTGGTTACAATTTGGACGTAAAGGCAACGATAAGGACAGAACCTATGAGACGTTCTCGCACGGTCACTTTGACTACGTCAAGCAAAATGGCGGCGGAGACCATCAACGGGTCAAGCGTGATAAGCCAAAACGGACGCACATGGCACGTATCAGTGTCATTTACGGTCTCATATTTCTCTCCTTTTCCTCACTAATTTTGCGCATGGCTTACTTGCAAATCGTCAAAGGGACGACGTTTCGCGCCGAAGCTTCGACAACTATCACCAATAAAATACCTGTCCTGCCTCCAAGAGGTCGGATCTTTGATAGTAATGGAACGTTACTTGCCTACGATCAACCCGTTTACAGCCTTGCCCTGGTTCAGGGTAACAGTACAAGCCAGATGCAACTTCAATCAATTGCCGCGACGCTCGCCCCGGTGTTTAAAACAACGCCGACAAGCATCCTCAGTACCATCGAAAGTCAAAAACAATATGCCATGATAAAGTTGTTCAAAAACATCACTGAACAGCAAGTTTCGTTTGTCATTGAGCATCAAAACGAATTACCTGGCGTCACGGTTGAACTTGATTCACAGCGGGAATATCCGTATGGAACCTTGGCGGGTCACATTCTTGGATACGTTGGCCCCATCACCACTGGAACAGCAAACTACTATGTCAACCAGTTGCACTACTTGCCAGACGAACAAGTGGGTGAAACCGGCATCGAATCTGAGTATAACAACCTGTTGCAAGGCAAGGTTGGGGAACAACTCCTCACTTTAAATTCTTCCGGTTTGTCTTCGTCTACCAAAGGGAACGGAACCGGGTCGCCCCTGAATCAGGCGGCAAGTGGTATTCAATCGGCCATCATGAACCCTGCTCCCGTTGCCGGGAACAACCTTCAACTGACGGTAGACGGGCACCTGCAGGCCATCACCCAAGAGGACATTACAAAATTCATCAACAGTTCGCCCTACAAAAGCACCATCAATGACGCTGCTGCCGTGATGCTTAATGTTCATACTGGTGCCGTTCTGTCGCTCGTCAGCTACCCGTATTACAATCCAAATTGGTATACCGTCCCGGGAGAGTTGATGAAACACTCGACTTATCTTGCCACGTCAGGCGCTCAAGAGAATAACGCCATCCAGAACCCAAACTATCCGGGTTCGACCGTGAAACCTGCAAACATGCTCACAGCCCTCAAATACAATGCCATTACACCGCAAACGGCATACTACGTGCCGTATCAAATCCAAATCGCAGGTGCTATCAAACACGACGACGTCCCACACGGGTTTGTCGACGATGCAAAGGCAATTACCGTCTCATCTGACGTGTTCTTCTACAACATTGGCTTGTGGCTGGCGAAGTGGATAGGTGCTTCTCCGTCGTCAGGCGGCGCCCCGCAAGGCGGCGTTTCACTCCAGCAATGGCGCAATGTCGATTTTGCCCGCGGCATCACAGAACTCTTTAACGGCGAGTGGGTCTTTGGACTGGGACAACTCACTGGCATTGACCTTCCTGGCGAGCAAACAGGAAACTTTTACATCATGGACTCGCACAAACAATATGCTGCCGTGCCGTTTCCGCTGCAACAAGCAACCAAGTCAATTCAGAAATCTGGAAGTTATGTAAACCACAGCACACCAGTATCCATTGCCTTGTCAGCAATCGGTCAGGAACAACAGTTCACCCCGATTGAACTCGCGCAGTACGTCGCAACCATCGCGAATGGCGGCAAGCGCATCCAGCCTCACCTGTTGCAGGCTGTCTATCCACCTGGACTGACGGATAAAATCAGTTCACATCAACAACCAGTGAAAAGGGTCACACCGAATGTCCAAGCGAATTTAAAGCTGAATCCAACGGACTTACAGATTGTTCAGCAGGGCATGTACGGCGTGTGCAACAATCCGTTGGGTACTGCCTATACGGATTTCATCGGTACGCCGTACAAAGCAGCAGGCAAGACCGGTACAGCAGACATTTATATCAATGGCGTGCACATGGCCAATTCTGTGTTTATCGCCTACGCACCCTTTAACAATCCACAAGTTGCCGTCGCCATTATGATTCCCGGTGGCGGATACGGCGCACAGTCTGCAGCTGCCATCGCACGAAACATGCTCGACACCTACTTCAAGGAGCATCACGAATTCTTCCCAAAGAGCCAGTGGGAAAGTACCACCATTCCCTCTACGTGGCTCAAGTCAACAGCGAACACATCATTCACGGCAAAGTAAGAAATGTACAAGCAAGCCTGTGTCTGCCGACTCAGGCTTGCTTTTTGTTTGGTATGTAATGGCCGCCTCTGACTGCCGCTTTGACTACTGCCTCTCACTACTGCCTCTCACTACTCTGCCTCTGACTACTGCCTCTCACTACTGCCTCTCACTACTGCCTCTCACTACTGCCTCTCACTACTCTGCCTCTGACTCGAGTGCGCACGGTACTATCCACGTAAACATGAACGGAAGACAAATATCCTGTTCAAATCGAGATTAAAATCGCCAGCTTGTTCAATCCGGGTCAAAGTACCGCAGCAGACATAGTGAAGCGATTCCGACTAATCCTGCATGGATACCGAGGGACGACTTTCGAACCGCGAGCGAATCTCGGAACGCCGGCAACGTAACGTCGATGACAGTGTGGCGAACTTGCTCGAAAAACCAGTCACTTAACTGCACAATACTGCCCCCGAGCAGTACCGTGTCGACGTTCAGCACGTTAACCTGACTGCCAATTGTGATGCCAATCCGCTTTGCTGCTCGTTTGACCACTTCTGCCGCAACGGCATCCCCTGGCGCGATGACATCGCGGCAGGGGACATCATCATGCACAACGGTGTTCTTCCTCGTGTCATCACGTCGGCTGGCCTTATGCAGCAAGTCGTCAATCGAGGCCGACAAGTCCGACGGTTCTGTCAGTTCCCGATACGCTCGGAGCATTGATGGCACACTGGCCACCGCCTCCAAACAGCCACGACGGCCGCATGCGCAGGGGGGACCATCGGGATCGACAACGACGTGCCCAAACTCTCCCGCGAACCCGTTCGCGCCTGAAAACAGCTTGCCATCGAGAATGAGGCCACAGCCAATCCCTGTGTCAATCGAAACGAGCATCATGTTCCGAACGCTCTGGTTTCGTACCGAGCCGTATTGAAATTCCCCCGACGCCGCCGCATTGATGTCATTTTCGACAACGACCACGTCCATTTGCAGGTCGTTTCGCAGCCGGGTCCGAAGGTTCATTCCCTGCCATCCGAGATTGTCGGCTTCAACCACGACGCCATCAGGCGAAACCAGACCAGGTGAGGCGACGCCCACTCCGAGCAGTGAGAGTCCACGTGCCTCACACTTTGATGAGAAGTCCCGAAAAGCAGACACAAGTTGATGGTAGAGTTCTTCCCCCTGACGCATCCGCTCGTGATGGACATGCGTCATGATTGGCTTAAGAGAAAGGTCGATGACACCAAGTGAGATGTTTTGACTGGTGAGGTCTGCGCTGAGAAAGTATCCTCCTTCAGGGTTGACTTCGAGGAGAATTGAGGGACGCCCGACGTGATCTCCTGCTCTCCCGCACTCCCGAATGAAACCCTTTGCCTGCAGGTCTCCGGTTATCACAGAGACTGTGCTTGGTGACAACCCGATGCGCTCAGCCATCTGCGTTCTTGAGACTGGACCGTCTTCCAGAATCATGCGGAAGATAAGACTCAGATTGAAATCGCGAAGCTGTGTATGGTTTCGAACACCCATGTCGTTCTGGCCTTCTTCCTAGAAACCCATCTGTGTCGTCACGGTATGCGTTGGTGTGTATGCGTTGTCGATGCGTTGCATGCGTTTCGCCTGGTCTACGGCTCTCATCAAAGCGCCAAACACCGGTGGACGGGATAGGGTCACTAGGTGGTCATGTGGCAGTAAACCACGCATGTGGGTCTGGAGAACGTCGCTGTGTTGGAACAGTCCGCCTGCCAGCACCACGTGTCCGGAGAAGTCATCCTGTAACTGGTTCCGGACGGCCAATATCAATTGAACATAACTCTCTGCGGCGCGGTGGATGATGGCGCCCGCCACCTCGTCCCCTTGTGCGGCCTCAAGCACAGATGCTGCAAACGATGCCACCTTCGGAACTTGCTGTTCACCTTCGTAAATTTCATCGACCAAATCAATTGGGTGTGTTGCCCCGTAGATGAGAGCGACTTTGTCCCAGAGCACCGTCTTTGGGCCGCGCCCTTCAAACCCGCGGATGGCAGCTGAGAGACCTTGACGACCAATGTCAAAACCACTGCCTTCATCACCCAGCACGCTGCCGTAGCCGCCGGCTCGTGCCGTCGTTCCATCCAATCGCTCGCCGACCGCAATCGATCCGGTCCCGCCAATCACAGCCAGACCTGCCTTCCCCATCGTTCCAGCGGATAAGACCGAAAATGCATCATTCATGACCTCCATCGTCGCGCCAGGGAGCAGTGGGGAAAGAAGTTGAGAAAGTTCGCTGCTTTGGGAGGGAGAATCGATGCCGGATAGGCAGATAGAAACGGAGACCAAGTCTGACGTACTCCCGTGGAGCTGTCCGGCTCCCTCTTCCAGGAGATTAACCAAGAGCTCTTCGCACGCCTTGGAACCAATGAGTGACATACGCCCCGGCCCTGTCTCGACCATCACGCTCTGTCCTCCGTCGACTTCAACCAAGACTGCTCGAGTATGCGTTCCTCCCCCATCGACCCCCGCAAGGATCCTCAATACTGTCCACCTCCTGTTTATCTGTCACCTTTATCTGTCACCTTTATCTGTCATGACCGTGACCTATCCAATCACAGGCCTTGAAAAGATTCGGACGGCAGAGATATGCCGACGTCATCCAATGCGAGTCCCAAAGCACCTGCTACAGGCGGTGTCTCCGGAATCACGAGGTGATACGTCCATCCACGCTCCTGAAGGAGGTTCTCGATGGACTGAATCACCAGCCGATGTCGTCCCCTCTGTAAGACGCTTCCAACTAAGACCAGCTGAAAGGGGTCATCGACATCAGGCAACCGCGATGCAACCGCGTGTGCAGCAAGCCCCAGTTCTGAACCCAAACGGGAGAGCACGGAGCATGCAAGAGTATCCCCAGCATCCGCCGTCTGGTGCAAGATGATGGATAAGTCACGAGGGACCTGCGTCCGGCCCGCATCTAGATAACTGTTATACATCGTCTCGACATCCGGATAGCCAAGATAGTGCGGAACAGCCTCGGTTAACAGTGACTGTATTTCACGCCCTTCGTAGGAACGAATGGCCATCCGAAAAGCCTCGCGAGCCAAGTCCGTGCCACCGCCAAAGTCCCCGTACAGGTAGCCGAACCCACCCACTTGGACTTCAACGCCGTGTCGATTTCTCCCGGCTGCATTGGTCCCTGACCCGCATACGAGAACAACGCCCGTATTCGAAGGGCTGCCAAGACGCAGGCCAATCATCGTGTCACAGACCACTCGCCACGAGGCAATCGGCAGGGTTGCCAAAGCCGGGCGTAACAAGGCCAAATCGACATCTCTATCGGCTCCAGCCAATCCGTACACCGCATGGTGAATGTCTCTGGCGGACAGCCCCGCGTCCGCAAGTGCCCCTTCAACAGCCATCCGAACGTGACGCATTGCCTGTTCAACGCCAGCGACTTGATGATTGCTGCCCGGTGCTCGGCCCACGCCTTCCGTGCGCCCTTGTTCATCAATAATGACTGCTGCTGTCTTGCTGCCTCCACCGTCTACTCCGAGGAAGTGGCGCATGTTATTGCCTCCTTGGGTCCATTGTCAGCGCCTGTCTAGCCTTCGCTGTCACAAGGACGAAAACTGGGGCAAGTAGTCGCGATTTTCCTCGAGAATGTCGTACAATAGCCGATTTGCCACAGAGACAGACGGTACAAGCGGGTGAACGGTCAGGGCTTCGAGAGCAGCTCTTCGGTCTCCGTGCACTGCTGCCTCGACAGCGAGCGATTCATACGTCTTTACAACTTGAAGAAGACCCCTGGCACTCGCAGGCAACTGTGTGGTCGGTGCAAGCGGAATCGCTCCGCCCTTGCCAATCACGCAGTTGACTTCAATACTCGCGTCTTCTGGTAGATAAGGCAGCGTATGACCGTTGCGCACATTGACGGTCTGGATATCCCTCGTATTGTTGTAGATGGAATTCATGAGTTGCACCGCAGCTTCCGAGTAATAGGCGCCGCCGCGTTGCTCCAATTGTTTCGGTTTCACAGCAAGCATAGGGTCGCGATATAAATCAAACAGCTCTGCCTCCACGCGCTTTACAACTTCTGCACGTGTACCCGTCGTCACGGCAGCCTGTTTTTCCTCAGCTAACATCTCGTCCGACATATAGTAATAGCGTAAGTATCCACAAGGTATGGCGCCAAGTGCTTCAAGCAGGTTCGCGTCCCAGGCCAATTCTGGGACATTTTTCGGTGTCAGCCCTTTTTCACCTGCATAGCGGGTGAGAAAGTCATGCGTGATATCGTTTCCGTCGAGCATCACTCGTGTCGTCCAGTTGAGGTGGTTGATGCCCACCATTTCCGTCTCTACCCGTGACAATTCAACATCAAGGGTCTTGGCAATACTCATGCGCATTCCAATCGGCAGGTTGCAAAGCCCGATTGCGGACACACCCCCGTATTTTAAGACCGCCTCCGTAACCAGACCTGCAGGATTGGTGAAGTTGAACAGTGTTGCCGTTGGAGCCAGTTCACGCATGTCTTTGCAAATATCAAGAATGACTGGAACAGTCCGCAATGCCTTGGCGAACCCTCCAGCGCCTGTTGTTTCTTGCCCGATGCAGTCGTAACGCAGTGGGATGCGTTCGTCTCTCACCCGAGCATCAAGCAAACCCACACGTAACTGCGTGAGTACATAATCCGCACCCTCAACGGCCCTTTTCCTATCAAGTGTTGCGTGAACCAGAATGGGTGCCCCCGCCCGCTCAACCATTCTTTTTGCGAGTGCCGCAACAATCTCTAGTTTTTCGCGCCCAGCTTCGATATCTACCAACCATACTTCCCGCACAGGAAGACGATGAATGTTCCGAATGAAGCCCTCCATTAACTCCGGTGTATAGGATGAGCCACCGCCAATCACTGCAATTTTCAACCCGCCAGTCGCCATCGTGGGTTCCCCTCCGTTATCTGATATCCGAGTGGTCATCCGGATATTTTGCGATTTTGAGGTGCCAGCAAAACTGCTTAAAAGTAATCCGTGCGCCATAATGCGCCGGCTCTGCTTGGGAACAGCCTGCTCCAAAGCGGAGACATCGATTTGTCCGCTGTTGCACCACACAGCATCCACTGCATGAATTCCCCGGAATCAAGTGAAGCCGTGTGTTCGTATCGAATGACTGTTGCATTCGGGTCAAGCAGGTGTACCCCATCCCCGTTCACTTGTAAATATACATCGTTATCATCCACTTGTAGACAGATGTATCGAGCGCCAGCCTCAAGGCCCCTCACGCGCTCTGAGAGCATAGGTTGAAGTTTTCCGATGAGACCTTGTGCATCAATCACCTTCCACATCTCGAGGTTTTCCGTGACCCATACATTTGGCCTCGTTGACAGATATCGATACAGCTCGTGGTCGGTTGGCAAGAACGCGTTCAGTTTTTTGATATTCCTCGTAGACCCGACCGTCTGCAGCAAGTGTCCATAGAGAAATAGGGCCAAATGATGCGAATCCTGCAAATGACACAGTTCACGAATATCGCAGTTCTCGCCGTGCTGCTGTATCCGTATATAGGCGCCAATTTGTCCGTTCACGACGGCTACAAATGTCTCGTCCTTTAACCACCGCTCTGCATCTTCCCAATAGGCTCTCGTCCTCAACCAAGCCCCAGGATGGGTTTTGCGCCAGTGCTCGTAAATCTCCATCAGGGCTGGAAAATCCTCTCTGCGAAACGGACGAATGGACACCTGTTCAGACTCATGAGAGGATGATGCTGCTGAAAAGTTGGAATCGCGTTCGGCGGTCACTGCCTCGTCGTCAAGCTGAATCCGAATCCCGTGACGGGAACGCCATCCCAACTGCTCATAAAAACCTTGGATACCTGTAAACAAAAGAGAAACGTCATAACCAGCATTGCGCATCCACCGCGTCTGTGCACGCAGGATAGCCTGCGCAAGCCCGCGTCGTCTGTATGTCGGGTCTGTCGCTACATTCCCAATGCCGCCAACTTTCAAGCGAACGCCGTCCACTTCTGTTTCATAAGGGAAGATTTGAACAGCCGCAGCCAATTCCCCATCGACCCACGCCGCCCAGGTGGTCGCCGGGTCATAGCTGGAGTCAGCGTCCAAGCGGACTTGGAAGAATTCTCTCCCGTCCGGGAAAACCCTCGCCCACAAATCGTAACACGCCTCTAGTTCAGCGCGATTTTGCACCTGCCGAATCTCCACTGTACCCACACAAACCTGGCTCCTTTCAGTGTTACCCCTTGACACCACCCACGGTCAGTCCACTGACGATGTATCGATACAAGAACATCGCAATAATAACAGGCGGCAGTGAACCAATGAACCCCCCTGCCGTCATCAGTCCCCAGTCCATTCCGTGTTTGCCAATGAACTCAGCAATCGCAATCGGAAGGGTTTTTGACGCGTAAGTTTGCGTGAATGCGTTGGCAATGACGAATTCATCCCACGCATTCAGGAGTGTAAATATCGCCGTCGCCGCCAGACCGGGCACGGATAGGGGCAAAATCACGCGCATCATGGCACGCCAGCGGCCGCAGCCGTCCACAAATGCGGACTCCTCCAGTTCTCGCGGGATGGTCTGGAAGTACCCCGACAATAACCACACGACAAACGGGATGGAGAAAGAAGTGTAGGCGATAATCAAAGACCACACGGAGTCGAGGAGCGATCCGGTGTGTAACAAGAATGCGTGCGTAAACGGAATCGGGATGGAAAGGCCGTTTCTCATCGTAATGTAAAGCGGAACAATGATGCTGATGGAAGGAAGAATCTGCATCGCCAAAATGCCAAACAGCATCGTCATCCGAAGGGGGAAACGGAAGCGGGCAAAGGCGTACGCCGCCAGCGTGCCAATGACCATCGAAATGACCGTTGTCATCACGGCAACTTCAACGCTGTTGCGGACGGATGCGAGGTAATCACCTGCCCCATTTCCAGTTAAAAGGCGAACGTAGTTGTACAGCGTCGGATGGGCGGGAAACAGTCGACCGCCAAGCAAATCCGGAGTATCTGAGATAGAGGATGTGAACAGATAGATAAACGGAGCAAGTGTAAACACGGCCATGATAAGGAGTCCCAGCCACAACCAGAACTTCGGGATGAGTTCATTTGATTTTGGCGTAAACCAGACTTGGCGTATGCTCCGCCGATGCAGTGATTGTTGCGGCGGAGGTGAAGCATTTCCCGGTGTAATGACAGATGGGCCCGCTTTACTCATCCTTCCCGCCCCCTTTAGTTTGCTTCCATGTTTCTTTTCAGCATGCGTATATACAGAGTGATTAGCACTAGAATGAAGAGCGTACTTAGCCAGGCAAGGGCTGATGCTTTACCAAAATAGAAGTAGCGAAATGCATTGTTGAATGTCAAGTAGCTGAGCGATGTATTGGGATCACCAGTGAACACCGTGAGAATGTCGTACACCCGAAACGCCCCCATGATGCGAAGCACCACCGCCACCATAATGGATGGCATCAGCTGGGGAATCGTTACGTGCCAGAGCTTCGTCCAAAATCCCGCCCCATCCATTGCAGCGGCTTCGTACAACTCTTCCGGAATGGCTTGTAATCCGGCCAGTAAGATGAGGCTCATAAACGGAGTCATTTTCCAGATATCTGCCACAGCCACGAAATTCATGATATGGCTCGATGTCGCCAACCAAACTGGGTTATCTGTCTTCGGCAGTATGTGTAAAGCGTGCAAGACTACGGTCAGCGCCCCAAACCCGGGTTGGTAAATCCAGTCCCACAACAACCCGTTGACGAGGGTGAGCATCGCCCACGGAATGATAATGATGGCGCGAAAGAATGTGCGCCCCCGAAACTTCTGATTGATTAAAAGAGCGATGAAAAAGCCAAGCAACAATTCAACGACAACAGTCAGCACAGCGAAATAGAAGGTTCGCTTTGTTGCCAGCCAAAAAGCAGCACTCTTCAGCGCATCCACGTAGTTTTGCAGACCGACAAAGCGCGTGGTCGATCCGTCCAATAAATCGTAGTGATACAGACTCCACACTGCAGACTGGTAAATGGGGACAATAAACACCCTCACGAGCACAAGCGCTGTTGGAACTATCAAGAGCAGTGCGAACCACATGTCTTTCTTTTTTTGTGCCATACGCGGACTTCTCACATCGACATCCTCCTATGCTGACAGAGTCCGGATGGCACTTGACAGTGCCATCCGTTGTCAACAGCGCCTCGTTGAACACAAATTAGGAGTTAGAAATGGCCTGTTGGATTTTCGTCGCGGCATCCTGCAGGTCCGATTGAGCCGTTCCCTGACCGACTAACGCGTTATGCAAATCGGCGCTGAGAATATCTGACCACTGCACGTATCCTGGTGCATTCGGACGGTTAACGCCGTATTGGTACTGTTGCTGATACACCTTGATGGTCCCGAGTTTGTCCTGCTTCTCAAGGACCGGATAAAGCGCGTTGAGAGATGGAAGTTGCCCTTCTTGCTGATACTCCATTGTCTGGTAACCTGTCCCCGCAATCCACTTCAGGAATGCAAGTGCAGCCTCTTGATGCTTACTGTTTTTCATAATCGCCAGCCCCTCTGAGCCCGTGCATGTGGCAGACACCACGCTGCCTTCGCCCGGAAGCAAAGCAGCTTTCCACTTGCCCTGAATAACGGACTGGTGCGGGTCGTTCATGTTGCTGCCCTCTTCCCAGTTACTCATCATGGCGATTTTCCCAGCCATGAAAGCGTTCTGAACATCCTGCTCTGTCCACTGCAAGCTCGCTGGGTCCACGGTGCCGGACTTCATCAGCTTCTGCATGTACTGCAAGGCCTGCAAGCCGCCCGCCTGGTCAAACAGTGGTTTGCCACTACTGTCAAAGAACTGACCGCTATATGCACCGAGAAAGCCTACGTAATCACACGTTAAGCTCTCTGCTTGTTTCCAGGACCACGCCGATGCATAGATGCCTTTGCTTCCTAGTTTTTTCTGAATAATCAGAGAATCATTGTAAAAAGCATCCCATGTCTTCGGCGGCGACGTGATACCAGCCTGGCGCAGGAGTGCTGTGTTATAGAACAAGTGTTTAGAACTTGAGAACCACGGTATCCCCATCAAGTGTCCGTTGTAGGTTACCGACGATAGAGACGAGCTGGTAAATTCGGATTGTACATTTTGCGGAATAATGTTGCTAAGGTCGAGCGCAATGTTCCCTTTGAAATACTGACCCGCCCATATCGTGTCCATCTCGGCGACATCGATATCCGATGAGTTGGCCATGGCGGCGGTGGTGACTTTGTTGTAGACAGAGTTGTAGTCAACCCCAATCTCCTTAACATGGATTCCAGTCTGTTGTTCAAACTGCTTAATCATCTTCCCACGAAGACCATTTGTATCGGTCCAAAGAACGGTGATGGTTTGGCCTTTCAAAGACGGGTCGCTTGTACCGCTCCAACTGAGCGTGCTTGCCGCTGTGCCACCTGAAGAACTGTTGGCTGCGTTACCGGATGCCGGGGCGCCGGTGTTTGAACCACCGTTCCCTCCCGTTCCCGGCGGGGCCCCACCACAACCAGTCACCAAGAAGAATCCTGCCACTCCCACTAAAACCACTTTCGTTTTACTCTTCAACGCATAGCCCCCCAATGTCCAAATCTATGGACTCCAAACAGCTGCTACCGCCTATAGCTGACTCGCCGCATCTTCGTCGAGCAGCAACAAGCTGTTCGGGTGATCCCGAAATGCTGTAGCCGGCACTTCCTCCGATACTTCTCCACGAACAATGCGCAAAACAATGTCGGCCTTGTGACTTCCGTTCGCCATCAAGAGCACCGTTTTTGCGTCTTTCAGCGTTCCGATGCCGACTGTCAGTCCGTACGAGGGGACATCCATCCAGCCTTCCCGATGAGCGCGCTGCGTTGTCATGGCGGTGAGTGTTGCCACATGCGTCCTGCTGTCAAACGGTGTCCCTGGCTCATTGAAACCGACGTGACCGTTCATACCAATGCCGAGAATCGCTAAGTCGAACCCCCCGCTCTTCGCAATCAGCTGCTCATACGCCATTGCTGATGCTTCCGGTTCAAGCGTATCGTCGTACGTCATCGTCTGTTCAGACGACCACTGTAATCCCTGATAGAGCTGCCGTTGCAGCGATTGAAAGCAAGACCTTGGATGTGTGCGCGAGAGGCCCGTGTATTCGTCAAGCGTAAAACCTACCACAAGGTCGACAGGGAGACGGCCCGCCTGAAAGCGTCGCACCAGTTCTGCATAGGTTGTAGTTGGTGTGTTTCCCGCCGCAAAACAAATTTGTCTTTGTCCATCCTGCGCATCCTGCGTAAAATACGGTTCAATGAGGTCGGCAGCGGTGAGCGGGAATTGTTCTTTCGACACCACCTGTAGCTGCATGCAAATCCCTCCACACAAAATGAATTGCGGCGTCTATCCATGAAAATTAAGTCATCGATTCATGAAATGAGTCGACAGTCCATGAAAATCGAGTCATCCATCGATGAAATGAGTCGACAGTCTATCCATGAAATTGGGGCAAGTATGGTCGATGTGTGGACAGCAGTGCATCCAGTGTTTGCTCTGCAGCGGACATGCTGTCTATCACCGGATCGATAAGCAAGGCTTGGAGAGCTGCTTGCTTGTCTCCTTCCACGGCAGCCTTAACGACGAGCTGTTGCACGGCCACCTGTGTCTGACAAAGGGCCGCAATGCCTATAGGTAAATCCCCCATCGTCAGACCTTGAATCCCATATCCACTGACAATGGCAGGTACCTCAACAATGGCATGTGGCGGTAAATTGGTAATACACCCCGAATTGGGAATGTTGACCGCCATGACATACTCATTGCGGTTTTCGGCGATGGCGCGAATCATGGTGAAAGCGATTTCGCCAGACGGCTTGGTTAACAAGTCTCCGAGCGGGGCTTGCCCTGTAATCCATTCCTGAATCTGCGCAGCGCGTTGTTTGCGGAACTCGTCGGCACCTTCAAAGTCATACCCCTCCATACCTGTAAGTTCCCAGGCATATGGGAGGTACTCGCCTACGTGGTCATCGCTTGGTGAGGGCCAGTAACCGAAGTGGCGAAACAACTTTCGACTGAGCGGATCGGCGCCATACAAACCGATGTCTCCATCCGGTAGATTGGCCTCCATACTGCGGAGTAAGGGGTACAAGTCATCGCCCGTTTGCTCATCACGAATATCTAGCAGCCACAACAAGTGGTTCACTCCGGCCGCCTTTACATCGATGGTCTCTGGGTCTCGCGAAAGGATTTGTGCGACGCGATTTCGCCCCATAAACACGCCGTGACACAACCCAACGGCTTTGATGCTGGTGTACTGGTTGACGGCCATGATGATGCGACTTTCCGGGTTTGTAAAATTGATGAGGTACGCATTCGGACAGAGTTCTTCCATGTCTCTGCAAATGTCAAGGATGATGGGGATGTTCCGAAGAGCGTGAGACAGTCCCCCCGGCCCACCATTTTCACCGAGAACCTGGCGAAGACCGTAACGTTTGGGGATATCCCAATCGATTCGCCACAGCTCGTCCCGTCGGACTGCAACTGATGTAATGACAAAATCCGCTTCAGGCAGGGCCCTCTTTCGGTCTGTGGTGGATTGTATATGTAGCTTGGCCCCTGCTTCGCTCGTCATCCGATGTGCCAGTTGAACCATGACCTGGAGGCTCGAGTCGTCAATGTCAACGAGCACCAGGGTACTTCCGCAAAGTTCCTTGCATTGTACCGCATCTCTCAATGCACCAATGCCAAACGACGCACTTGCAGCCCCAATTAGAACAATCTTTAACGGCCGCAGAACGGTACACCCCTTTCTACGAGTTAATTCTTTCGGCAAATAAATTAATTGTTGATTCTGATAATAACATCACAAATCTGAATCATCAATAATATTCTGATTATTTATAAGAACATTTTTTGTGAGATGCAATGTCGATGCAATGTCAATGCAATGTCTGTGGTGTCATGCACAGACTCTGGATCATAAATCCCTAATGTTTGGATATGAATTGGTAAGGCCCCCCTGGTTTCGACAGACTCTGACAGCGTCCCTGTGTTACGTTTGTACCCGCTCGCCAATCCTTCGGAGGTGTCACTATGGGAATTGGATTTGTTGTCGTCATTGGATTCATCGCAGCTATCTACACAATTTTAGCGAAGACCGCGCAAGACGGTGGCGTGCCTGATTCACAGGATGAGTAATTCGGCATGCAAGATACGCAGAGTGAGTGACATGATGGGTTTTGCGCGACGACCCTTGGGCAGACGGCCACCTAGGCACTGCCGTAGCTCCAAAGGGCCTTGTCAGAGCTGGTTACAGCCATTGCTCCGGCTCTAAGGGCACGGTCCACATCGTCCGTCGTCCGAATAAATCCACCTGCCAAGACTGGCGTCTGTGTGTTGTTTGCCACTTCACGAATGACATCTGTGAGCACTCCAGGCAGGACTTCAATCCAGTCTGGTTTAACCGATTGTACAACTCGATAACTGGTTTCAAGCGACTGGCTGTCAAGCAAGAAGATGCGCTGAACCGCGAGCAAGCCACGTTTTTTTGCTGTTGCAACCACTTGTGCATGGGTAGAAATGAGACCGTGAGGACGGACCTCCTGGCAAAGGAATTGAGCGCCATGCTCATCTGCGCGCAACCCCTGAATCAAATCGGCGTGCAACAGCACCTTCACGCCACTCTTCTTCGCAAGACTTGTCACGTGCTTGGCCTGAGAAAGGTGGATTTGAAGCATCACCACATACTCCATTTCGGTCTCCATCAGTTGCTCAAAATCCTTTAGACTGCGAGCAGCGGGAATCACCTTTTGCGAAACGGAATACATCTATCCACCTCTTTCGGGTGTAATCGCAGACAGTTGTCTGCAACTGCTATTTTATCCGACTGGGACAAGCTGACACACGTTGGCCCAGATGTGGGTTCAATCGGCTGCCGGCGGACTTCACATGCACTTAGCCTTCGTGATTTGACACCACTTCTGTATTCTGGACTATTTCTGTATCTGAAGCCACTTCTGTATTTGAGGCCACTTCTGTATTTCGGGCCATTTCTGTATTCTGGACCACTTGTGTGGCCTCCGCAATGTGTTGGTCGAGCATCTTACGATAACGCTCTGTCAAATCCTCTGGCCAGCTATTCGCGGCTGCCATGTATGCAATAACAGGATGTTTCCATCGATGCACCCAGGCGACGTCAAAGAACATTGCTCCTGTGCGGCGAATGAAAAAGTCAGAAGGGGTAACAACCATCTCATGCCGCATTCCATAGACCAACTCCGCATAAACCGCTTTGTCGAGGTCACCTTCCACGATGTTGTCGGGACCGTCCGCTGCGTCGTCGCCGCTGGCCAATTCCATCTGGTCAGTTTCCACTCTGGCAGCGCGATGTGTACTTGAGTCAGCATTTTCTTCTCGCAGGATTCCCCATAAAACTGGAACATTTGTGCCGTAACGGCGCGCTAATTTCTCTGCGCAGGACCTTGTCAGGCCAAGTTCCACGCCCTCCTCGATTCGGGCGTTCAAATAGTAACGTTCCATCTTATCAGAACCGCCAAACTTCCCTCCGGACAGTGTGATGTGCTCCGTCTGACACGGTCCAAAATGCCCCCCATTCTCTGCGGCCAACTCCTTGGCTGCAAGGGAAATCACTTTTTCCGCCATCTTGCGATAACCCGTTAATTTTCCACCCGCGATGGTGATGAGGCCGCTTGGGGAGACAAACACCTCGTCTCGCCGTGATATCTCCGAAGGCCCTTTCCCCTCTTCTTGTATCAGCGGCCGAACCCCGGCCCAAAATGACTCCACATCCGCGGCAGTCATGGAGACAGATGGAAACATATAATTGATGGCAGCAATCAAGTAGTCTCTGTCCTCAGCGGTCGTTCGCGGTGTCGTCACGTCTCCGATGAAGTCCGTGTCCGTCGTTCCGACGTAGGTCTTACCATCTCGTGGAATGGCGAATACCATTCTTCCGTCAGGGACGTCAAAATACACAGGGTTCTGTAATGGGAACTTCGACTGTGAAACCACAATGTGTACACCCTTCGTGTGGCGGACTGTTTTACCGGTTTTTGAGCCATCTTCCGCGCGCAACGCATCAACCCAGGGGCCAGTGGCATTAATGACCTTGCGGGCGCGGATGGAGAAGCGCTGTCCGGAAACGAGATCGACCATTTGCGCTCCAACAATCTTGCCGTTTTCGTACAACAGCCGGTCAGCTTTGGTGTAGTTGACAGCCAATGCTCCCCTCTCTACAGCCTCCTTCACAATCTCGAGCGTTAACCGCGCATCGTCTGTCCGATATTCGACGTAATATCCGGCCCCCTTCAGAATATCCTCGCGAAGCAACGGCTCCTTTGTGAGCGCCTGTTGCTTCGACAACATCTGGCGACGTTCGTGATGCTTCACTCTGGCCAGCCTGTCGTACGCGTACAGCCCCACTCGGCTCAAAAACTTCCCATACGTCCCGTTCTCGACAATCGGGAGAAGCATCCACAGCGGCGTCGTAACGTGAGGGGCATTCTCGTACACAATCGCGCGTTCACGTCCAACTTCCGCGACGAGAGAAACTTCAAACTGTTTGAGGTAACGCAGGCCACCGTGAACTAGTTTGGTTGACCTGCTCGATGTCCCTGCCGCAAAATCCTGCATCTCAACGAGACCAACGGTCATCCCGCGCGTCACGCCATCAAGGAGGATGCCAGCCCCCGTAATCCCACCACCAATCACCAAAACATCGAGGGTGTCCGACTGCATGCGGGATATCAATTCCTGGCGACTAGCGGCTGAGAAGTTGCCCGCGACTACGAACTCGTTGCTGTGATTCATCAGAATCTCCTCCTTGATATACAAACAACAAAACCACAAGAAAAACCCTGGCCAGCAGGGGATCTTGTGGTTTCTCCAACACTCAACACGGTGATATTAACTTGTGCGCAGTTCACAGTCGATGGCTAGGCACCATCGGCCGAAGTGGAAACATGATTGCAACTTTCATGTCGATTATACTGCAAAGGATGCCAGTCGGCTACCTGGAAACAATAATCTGCAGCATACACCATTGATTATGGAACGCCCATGGAAGCTGTATGGAAGCCAGCCCTGTTTGGCGTGTGTTCGAGAGCCACCCAGCAAACAGCGATAGCTTTGTTCGTTACAGAAGGTAGGGTACCCTCCGGGTACCCCAATTTGAGCGAAATCCGACTACCCCCCAGGGTATATGACCAAATGCAAGTATCAGATCTTGCCTTATCGTCATACCCGGCTGGGTATGTTTCCTGTAATAGCGCTACCTTCGTATCCCTATTCGTCAACCCCAGGGGGTATCCTAAATATCATCCTGTATCCTACGGCCGATCCGGTACCCCCACCCATTCCGGCGCAACGATGCTTTTGAGTCTTAAGGTTTAAAGGATACCCCATCGTTTCCGCAAACAGCGATAGCTTTGTTCGTTACAGAAGGTAGGGTACCCTCCGGGTACCCCAATTTGATGAAAGTAGTAGCCCTCACTTAAACATGCGCGCAGCATGCACTGCTTTTTCCCACCCGGTATAAAGTTTCTGACGCGTCCCCTCATCCAGTTGGCACTCAAACGTGCGGTCAATGCGCTTGTTTTTTACGATATCGTCCCTGCTCTCCCAATAACCGACAGCAAGTCCAGCCAGATACGCGGCACCGAGTGCCGTGGTTTCAAGCACTGCTGGGCGCTCCACGTTGACACCGAGGATATCGCTCTGAAACTGCATTAAGAAGTCATTCGCCGTGGCACCGCCATCAACCCGCAATACCTTGAGGGACAGCCCTGCATCCGCCTCCATCGCCGTCAGCACATCCTTCGACTGATAGGCCAGTGCCTCCAAGGTGGCGCGAATAAAGTGTTCTTTCGTTGTCCCTCTTGTCAGTCCAAAAACGGCCCCACGCGTGTCACTGTCCCAGTACGGTGTGCCGAGGCCCACGAACGCTGGCACAACGTACACCCCTTCCGTAGAGTCAACGCGTCTCGCATAGGTTTCACTTTCACCTGCTGATTTCAGCATGCGGAGGCCATCTCGCAGCCACTGTACTGCACTTCCTGCCACGAAAATACTTCCCTCAAGCGCATATTCGACCTCACCTCCGATACCCCATGCGATTGTCGTCAGCAGTCCGCAGTTGGATTTCACAGCGTTTTTGCCTGTGTTCATCAACATGAAACAGCCCGTACCGTACGTGTTTTTCGCCATTCCTGGTTCGAAGCAGGCTTGCCCAAAAAGTGCCGCCTGTTGGTCCCCGGCTATCCCTGCAATCGGGATGGCTTCATCAAAAAACAACCTCCGTGCGGTCACACCGTACACCTCGGACGAACATCGAACCTCTGGCAACATGCCTTTCGGAACAGTCAGTAAACGCAGCAATTCGTCGTCCCACTGTAAGTCGTAAATGTTGTACATAAGTGTCCGCGACGCGTTGGTGTAGTCGGTCACGTGGACCTGACCATCGGTCAACTTCCAAACAATCCACGTATCAATCGTCCCAAACAGGAGATCACCGCGTTCAGCTTTTTCCCTTGCTCCAGCGACATTATCTAGAATCCACTTAACTTTTGTCCCTGAGAAATATGGGTCGATGAGCAGCCCCGTCTTGTCACTGACCATCTCCGAATGTCCTTGCGCCCGCAACTCATCACAAATGTCAGCCGTCTGCCTCGATTGCCAAACAATAGCGTTGTACACCGGAATACCTGTGTGTTTGTCCCACACAACTGTCGTTTCGCGTTGATTGGTAATCCCGATAGCGGCAATATCCGTTGCGGCCATTCGATGCGTAGAGAGCACCTCTGCAATGCAACTCTGAACACTTCCCCAGATGTCCATCGCATCGTGCTCCACCCAGCCGCCTTGCGGGTAAATCTGTGAAATTTCCTTTTGAGCAGTCGCTTCAATGCGGCCCGCCTTATCAAACAAGACCGCGCGGGTACTGGTTGTCCCCTGATCGATGGCCATGACAAACCGATTGCCAACGCCCTTGTCAATACTCGGTTCCATCCTCGGTGCCCCCTCGTTCAACCCTTCATAAATCTGCATAGTCCTATTGTGAGCGGAAGGAACACCGTCAGTCCAGAGGAACTTTCGTTCGCGGCGTACGCAGTCTCCTACGAATGTTTTCGAAGCACACCTACATCGGTTGCTTCGTGTACATCGCGTTTTGATTTAAAATCTTAATCTGACATCGGTAAGTGCGCGATTCCACTGCGAGTCGTCGACTTCGAATTCGGGAATGCGTGCTTGAAGAACGTGTTGAGGTAGGATTCAGAAACAGGTTTTGTGAGTGCACTGACAGCTGCAAAGACAGCCAGGTTCGCCACCAAAGCGATGAATCCGGCGTTCATCCCGAGGAGCGGATCGTGCTTGCTAAGAACCAGTACTGCAGCCACAATCCAACCGGTGAGGATGCCGGCGAGTACCCCCTGCTTCGTGGCTCGACGCCAAAAGAGTCCACCAACAATTACGGCAGGAAACAACTGTGAGATGAAATCGTAGGCGACGAGCAATACGGAAACGATTAACGAGGGCGCCAAAATCGTTAAGATGAGAGCAATGATGGTCAGCGGAAAGACCAAGACTCGAGTCATCGTGTATATGGATTTCTGAGACGTCTGAGGTCGCAACGCTTGCACGACGTTTTTTGCAATCAGGCTGCTTGACGTCATGATAATCGGCCCTGCCGGGATAATCGCTGACAGCATGGCGGCCACGGTAAACAAAACGACAAACCACTCGGGAAAGGTCTTGACCGCGAGCATCATCACCACATTATTGCCATTAATGTGCTTCGAAAATCCGAGAATGATGACGGCGGCAAGGCCAATTGTAATCACCGCAACTTTGACCAACTGGTAAAAGGGCATAAAGACTGCCTGCAGTTTCAAGGTCCGCGGATCTTTGGCTGTAAACGCAACCCCAAACCACTGCGGCCACATCCACTGTCCAAGTCCATTCAAGAGCACCGTTGTCATGAGCCACGTGACACCAAGGTGTTTTGAGACCCCAGGTAGGGTCAAATGGCTTGGAATCTGTTTAATAAACTGACCGTACATGTGACCAAACGACCCGAAATAGTGCATGGGGATAACCACAAACAGAACGGCAATGGCGAGAAACATTAAAATGTCCTTGATGGCGGCTTGAACGGCATTCCCATGAATCCCGCCGAAAAATACAGCAAGGGCAAGAATCAGAAAGCCGAGTATGTCCGCCCATATGGTGCTGATGCTGCCTTGTCCGATGACTTTAATGACCGCCTGAAGCCCCGTGATGTTTAAATCAATGTAAGCAATCATGATGATGGCACTGGTCAGGGCGACAAAGACCCCAAGCGGCCTACTCTGATAGCGACCAGCAACAAAATCTGATTGAGTCACGTATCCAAACTGTTTGCCGATAATCCAGATGGTCGGTAATACGAGAAATCCCACGGCGTACGCGACGTCGTTAAGTGCAACATTATAAAACGCTGCCGATCCGTTCTTGTACGCGTAACCAGCCAAACCTTCAAACGTAAAAGCCGTGTAAATCTCGCTGCCGAGCAAGAACCAGACGAGAAACGACCCCATCTTCCGATTGCTCACAAGCCAGCCCTCGACGGTCCGACTCCTTTTGCGTCCAATAAAAACGCCCATTAACGCGACGACAAAGACAATGACCAGGCTGATACCAAGTACCACTGCCGAGTTCATTTACTTTCCTCCCGTCCAATGTATCTCGTCGTTTTGGGGATTTCGTCGCCGGTCGTAGAGATAGAGGGCCCCGAGAATAACTGGATTTAAGAGTGGAACGAGTACGTACCAGAAATACAGGAATGGCATCCCAAAAATCAGCGGATGAATCCGATTTGCAAATAACCCTACCGCCCCCAAATAGAGTAGGAGAATAAGAATGACAACAGCGACCCAGGCGACAAGGGACTTTCTCATGCGATTCCCTCCTCATCAAGCCCGTATGTGAATCCGCTTTCTCAGCTTTCGCTCGTGTCGTGGATAGATGGCAATGTCCGCACGAGACTCATGTGTATGTGTATGACAAGTTCGATAAGGGATGCACAGGTAGGCAGAATTTTCTGATGAGTGACACCGTGGATGACGGGGCTGTCAGCGATGGTACGTGGATGTCAGCTTTGATGCGAGCCTTGATGTCAGCGCCGATGCTGCAGGGTGGATGATTGTTGGACAGGGATGGCCCGCTGGTGATTGCAATGACAGAGATGAAGAACAACGCGCCTTCACAGAGGGGCCACTCCTCCCGGAATGGCCCCTTGCGTCAGCACTGAACCCAACCCGTGCTTCAACTGATGCTCCATGGGGATTTCATGATGTCCATGAAAATTCTCGATGATACACCATGACAATTCCCCGAGGAGGTGGTGCAGAAGGTGAACTGCAACACTAAATACCCATCATATCTTTCATCGCCTGGATAAGAAGCGTCACATTTCGATGGCGGGAAGAATGGCCGAGCAAACCAATTCGCCAGGCCCTGCCCTTGAGAATACCCAGGCCCCCGCCCACTTCGATTCCATAATCTTCAAGAAGCTGCTTACGCAGTTTGCCTTCATTGTATTGATCCGGGAAAATGACACTGGTCAACTGCGGCAAGCGAAAGCCTTCTGCTGCGAACAGCTGAAGTTCCATGGCCTCGAGTTCCCGTTGAAGGTAGGCACCATTTTGAGCATGGCGCGTAAAAGTTTGGTCGAGACCTTCCTCAAGCAACAGGCGTAGGGCTTCATGAAGTGAAAAGAGCATGGAAATTGGAGCTGTATGATGATAGAACCTGTCCTCGCCCCAATAGTTTGCAATCATGTTCAAATCCAGGTACCAACTCTGCACTTTTGTCTTTCGGCCTCGGACCGTTTCTAGGGCGCGAGCACTGAGCGTCACAGGAGCGAGTCCCGGAGGAGCTCCGAGGCACTTCTGAGTACCACTATAACAGGCATCAATGCCCAGCCTGTCGACCTCTACGGGTATGCCGCCAAGAGAAGTTACAGCATCAACAATAAACAAGGCACCGTAATCATGGACAATTCGGCTGATGTCCTCGAGTGGCTGCCAAACGCCAGTCGACGTTTCCGCGTGGACAATGGCGACCGCCTTGATGCCGGGCGAGGATTTAAGGGCTGCTTCCACCGCATCCGGTTCAATCGCCTGCCCCCATGGGGCTTCCACTGTAATCACATCAGCACCCGCACGCTCGGCGACGTCCTTCATACGTTCGCCGAAGACCCCGCAGATGCAAATCAGCACCTTATCACCAGGCTCAACAAGGTTTACAAACACCGTTTCCATACCCGCACTGCCTGTTCCGGACATCGCAAGAGTCAACTCATTTTCCGTCTGAAATACCTTCTTGAGCATGTTCTGCGTGTCTGCCATCACTTCGAGAAAGTAGGGATCTAGGTGCCCCACCAACGGGGTCGCCATGGCCTTCAGGACTTCCGGATGAACACTGCTTGGCCCTGGTCCCAGCAACAAACGATTTTGCGACTGTACATGCACGAGCTATCCCTCTTTCCATGCTGTGTTATTGCAATTATACCTAGCAAATGAAATTCATCAAAGATTAGCAGTTTTCCATAATCAGCATGGTATGGGGGAATCATCATTGGCGCGTATTCAAATCGAACGATATTGGTCAGCTATCCACGAGCATTCGTGGAATATTAAATACCATTTTGGACGCATTGAAGGCCCCCGCAGTCATGGAGGGGCCTTCATGTGTACGAATGGATATATGGTTCAAATCGGCATGTGAACAAGCGTTTTAAAAGCTACAGCGAAACTCCGTCACCAGCCAACAACTCATTATCCCTTCACAGAACCTGCCAGCAAACCTCTCACAAAATACCTTCCGAGCAGTAGATACACAAGCAGTGTGGGCAGTGATGCAATGAGTGTGCTCGACATCAAAACATTCCACTGAATATGTTGGCTGCCTGCAATATTGACAATGGCCACTGTGACGGGCTGATACGGTGGGTCGGTAACCGCAACACCAAACAGAAAGTCATTCCAGACCTGGGTGAATTCCCAAATGGCAGCGACCACAACGCCAGGAATAGAAAGAGGCATCATGATATAGCGGAATATCCCCCAGTATTTCGTTCCGTCAATCTGAGCTGACTCAACCAGTTCGTCTGGAATGTCCGCAAAAAAGTTTCGGAAGATAAGCGTCATAATCGGGATACCGTAGACAATATGCACTAGGGCCAAGCCAGGAATCGTATCAAATAGACCCAATGTGTTCAATACGCGAATGAGCGGGATAAGCGTGCTCTGGTAGGGAATGAACATTCCAAGCAGGATAAAGAAATAGACTACGTTCGATCCGCGGAATTTCCACTTTGACAGCGCGTACCCATTTATCGCACCGAGAATCGCGACAACAACGGTGGCCGAAACGGCAAGATAGACACTGTTCATCATGTCCGGGGCTACTTGCTGCCAAGCTTGAACCAATCCGGAAAACCCGAACGGATGAGGAAGGGCCCACATCTGGGACAGACTGACCTGCGAATTAGCTTTCAGGCTGGTCATAATCAACAAATACACAGGTATCAAAAACAGTGCCGCGAAGACGACTAGCAGGAGGTACACAATGAATTTGAGAACAGCTCTCTTGTTCATTTGCTGGCCTCCTTTCTGATGGTGCCAATCAGATACGGTACGATGGCAATCAGTACCAGAATCAGCAGCACAATGGCGATGGCCGCCCCTTGTGCAAATTGATTCGCCTTAAAGGTCGTGTCAAACATGTTCAGTGCGGGTAAGTCGGTGACGAAGTTCGCTCCAGGACCCGTCATGGCGTACAGCAAGTCGAACACCTTTAAAGAAGACGCCATCAACATAACCACCGCAGTTGTCGTGATGGGCCGCAATTGGGGCAGTACAATCGACCTAAACATCCGAAATGCGCTCGCCCCATCAAGTCGGGCGGCTTCTTTAATTTCTTCTGGAATCGCACGAAGCCCAGCTAAATAAAGTGCCATGGCAAACCCAGACCATTGCCAGATGCTTGCGATTAAGACTGCAAACATGGCTATCGGAAAACCACCCTGGATCTGCGCTATATGAAAATTGGGCAGAATCCTTGTCGACAGATACCACTGCGGCAAGTGATGGATCCCAAGAGACTGCAAGATTAGATTGAGTCCTGTTGTGGGATTGAGCAACCAACTCCAGACGACACCCGTGGCAGCTGCTGAGATAGCCATGGGATAGAGGAAGACACTGCGGAAAACACTCTCTGCACGGATATGCTGATCAATCAGCACAGCAAGGAACATGCCAAGTATCAAGCATCCGGCCATAAAAAGAATGGTAAAAAAGACCATGTTCCGAAGATCCGATTGAAAGCGAAACGACTCAAATATCGATACGTAGTTACGAAATCCGTTTAAATTCATGTTTTGGATGAAGCTATTCCACTTCGTAAATGAAACGTATCCCGTCCAAAAGATGAAATAATACACAAATACGCCTAGTAACACCACAGATGGAATCAACGTCACCATGGACCAGACCTTCTCGGAGCGAATCCGAAAAACGCGCCTTGGGACGGGGATACTAGGGCTGGCCAACTCGTTACTTTTACGGCTCATGGTAAGCCCTCCAGTTAAGACTGAGACCAGACGGCAGTGCCCGTCTGGTCTCAGAAGCACTTAATCTCGGTGCAATTTCAATCAATTAGCTCAACGGGTTCTGTTGTGCGGCGCTCTGAAGTCCTGACACGAATTGGTTGACATTTTGGCTGCTGATAAATTGTGTCATTGCGTTTTCCAGCGCTGTTGTAAACCCTGGGTTCAACGCTCCCTGTCCAGGAGTCAGCACCAGCTTGTCATTTTTGAGAGATTTCATAGCACTTTGACCATATGCATTGTAGTCTGCGGGATTTGCATCCAACCGCGGCGAGATGGTGCCTTTGAGGCTGTTGAAAGCCTTCTGGCCTTCAGCAGACCCTAACACCTTCAAGAAGTTCTCCGCATTGGTTTTGTTTTGACCCGACAGTTTCGACGGCAAACCAAACACGTCTGAAACCGCTGCAAAAATACCTTGTGTACCAGGTGTCGGGGCCCAGCCAAAGTCAACGTTCGGCTTCAGGCCGGCAGTGGTGGTAAAGTAGCCTTGCGCCCAGTCACCCTGAACGTTCATCGCTGCTTTGCCCTTGGCCACCAACTCATCTGCTTGGGCCCAGTGCAGCGAATTGTAATCGGAGTTCGTGTACTGCAGCATCTTCAGGAAGGTCTGCGACGCTTGTACGACACCCGGGCTGTTCCATGCCAATTTGCCCTGCATCAATTCATTGTACTGCGTGTAACCCACTGTTCCGAGCAAAACGTCACTCCACAACAGTGTAGTCTCCCAGTTTCCGTGGTTGCCAAGTGCCAACGGCGTAATGCCGTGTGACTTAAGTACGGCAGCATCTTTGAAGAAGTCATTGAACGTCGCCGGCGGAGTCAGGTTGTATTTGGCAAATATTTTCTTATTATACCAAAGTACGTTATCTCGTTGCATATCTACAGGCACTGCGTAGATGTGACCATTGACGGTAAGCAGATTCAGAAGTGACTGGGGATACACTTTGTTCCAGCCCTGCTGCTGATACATCGAATCCAATGGTGCCATATCACCAGCTTGAATCCAGGACAGGAGACTACCATGTCCAGCATGCACCTGGAATGTCCCTGGCGGCTTATTGGCCTCCATGCGGCTCGCCAGTACGGCTTTGGCGTTGGAACCTGCACCACCTGCTACCGCATCGTTGGTGACTTTGACACCCGGATATTGTGTTTCGTATTGATTAATAAACTGTTGCAAAGCCTTGCTGCTCGCCACACCAGTCCACCAACTAAAGATCTCGAGCTTACCTGACTGCCCTGAACCCGTTGAATTTCCGGTAGATGTGCTTGAATTGTTTCCAGATGTCGAAGTGTTGTTTGAATTACCACACCCCGAAAGCAGAGCCCCCATCGTCAGCACACTAAGTGCTGCGATTGTTGTCTTTTTTGTAAACCCTTTCAAATTGCCCCCTCCTAATCTAGTCTCAGAATCTAAGAGACAAATTTGTTATTTCAAATACTTAATTGAACTGATGAGTGGAGTATAAACCTTTATGAAAGCAGATTCAAGTAGTGTAAGTTATGGAAAGTAAGATGCTTCAACAAGATACTCTAGTATTTTGTTGTAAGTGAATACAACAATTGAGGAACGTAGAAAATTCAACTTTTTATCAGTTTGATTCTATCCAATGCTTCTTGTGCCCTGCCTGTTTCACAATGACCTGGTTGCATGACCTGGTTGCATGACCTGGTTGCATGACCTGGTTGCATGACCTGGTTGCATGACCTGGTTGCATGACAAGGTTCAATGGCCAGATTCAATGACCCGCTTTAATGACCAGGTTCAGTGCGTGGAGGCTGTGAACGGTGGGTCTTCAAACATTCGCTCAATCACGAGAGTCGCTCCACCGACCGGATAAAGGTCCTTGCCAAGCTGTGACACAAGCACAGGGGTTTGCTTTGCGTCACTTCCCATCGCCCGCCTTTGAATAACATCGCGAATAATTGGAATGACTAAATCTGCAGCTCTCGTAATGCCCCCACCCAAAACAATGACCCTGGGGTCGAGGATGTTAATCAAATGCGCCATACCAACGCCGAGGTAACGCGCTGCCGTACGGATCACGTCAAGTGCCAGGGAATCTTGTTGATGCGCTGCGTAATAGACATCACCTGCCGTAATGCGCTCCAAAGCTGACAAAATACTCGGTTCCCCAAGGCGCAATCGCTTTTGCACTTGCCGAACGATAGCTGGCTCTGAGGACATCACTTCCAGGCAACCGTAGTTGCCGCAGGAACAAAGTGGCCCGTCTTCGTTCACAGTCGTATGTCCCACCTGCCCACCAATGTGATGAGCCCCGCGGTAAATCTTTCCATCAAATGTAATCCCCGCACCGATTCCATAGTCCACAATCAGCGTCAGAAAATTGGCCTCAGACTTCCCGTATCCAAACCAACGTTCCGCGATGCCAGAGCTGATTGCGTCGTTCTCTACCAACGTGAACAGCCCCGTCTTTGATTGCAGCTGTTTCGCCACTTCGACATTGTGCCAACCTAAGTTCGGGGCAAAGATGGACAACCCACGCTCTGGGTCTACGGGACCGTGCATCGCGATGCCAATTCCAAGAACTTGTTTCTTCAGAATCTGTGCGGTTTCCAGCAGCGTGAATACTGAACCCGCAATTCGGTTTAAGACCTCCGAGACTTCGGGGTGTTCACTGAGTTCAAATTCCTGACTTTGAATGACGGTTCCCCGGAGATTGCAAAGAACTGTTGTTACGTGATACGCGCCCAACTCGACACCGACAACATAATGAATGTGCGGATGAATCTCCAGTGGAATCGGGCGTCGACCGCGCCGGCCTTTTACTGTCTGCATCTCACGAACCCATCCGTCATCAATGAGTTCAGAGACAAGTGCGGATACTGAGGGTCGCGAAAGATTCAAAAGTTCAGAGATTTCGGCGCGAGAAATTGGCGCATTATCCCGGATACTTCGAAGGATGGACCGCTTGTTGAACTGTTTCATCAAATCAATGTTCATTTTCTTCGAGGATATCAACGGCACTCTCTCCTAGTTCTCAAAAGAACTCCTGAGGGTCTATTAAGTTATTTGTATTAACTTATAGTACACCACGAATGTGAAATTAGGGAGTATTTCAATGTATTCCTGCAGTGGTTTTTCGTAAAAATCTGCTGTAGCCCATCCACTCCATTTTGAGTTGCAATATCGTATAATATATGTAAATCTTTGGGCATAAGTAATTGCACTGGTTCGAGGGGTGACTTTGTGCCTAGTCATGTTACACATGTTGAACTAGACGAAGACAAGTTGTCAGTCACAAATGGGAGCGTCACCGTCCAATTACTCCCGAAGGAATTCGATTTGTTGGCCTATCTGCAACAACATACAGGAAGGGTATTGACCCGACCACAACTCCTTGACGCGGTGTGGCCGAATCAAGATCCCATTGATCGTACCGTTGACGATCACGTCTATCGCCTGCGAAAGAAACTGGAGCTCCTCCACTCACGCCATGGAGGAATCGTGATCGAAACGGTACGCGGCAAAGGGTATCGACTCTCGCCTTAGTTTTGGCCAGTAATTTGTAATAACGCGCCCTGAGCGCGTTATTGCCGATTGACTCTGTAGCGCCAGCGAGGAATAGCGCGCTGTGGAGGTGCTATGTTCGCACCTTGAGTCAATAACGACGTGTGAACGCGCTATTTTGACCCGTTTCAGTTGATAACGCGCCACGAGCGCGTTATTTCCACTTGACCGTGTTCCGAGCAGTGTGAATAACGCGTTCCCGGGGCGCTATCGGAGCGCTATCGGCGGCCTAACGGAGCCAAAGCCTGGCGGCGCGATGGATGGATTCATAACAATAGCGGGCCTTGCATCTTCTGCAAGGCCCGCATATATAAAACTCCGTCTATTGGTTTACTTCGTCACAGTCCACGTTGTTCCATTCCAGGTACTGTGCAAACCCACACGGTTCAACAGTTGCATCACATACCATATTGGCATGTACATCGTCGGTTTGTTTGTCGACGGGTCCGTAGCTGCTACTGTGTTCACATTCTGTACCAACGTGCCGTTCAGAGAGATCTCGGTATTACCACTACCCGTCCGGATGTTTGAGACGTCTGGCTGCGTGGACGTTGTCATGCCCCAATGCTTCCCGTCCCACGTGCTTGTAATGTCCATCGGTTTGAGTAGTTGCATTACATACCAGATGGGCATATACGTGGTTTCTTTCCCTGCATCACTCTGCACGACAACGGGTACGTTCAGGGTATTTAGACCGTGTACCTGCCAAGCCACTTGTCGCGCGGCCAGCGGGAGCATGTCGATGACCACCTGCTCTGTCTGTTCTACACCGGTTGCGTCCGTGACTTGCACCGTCAGAATCTCCGGCGTGGTTGACTGGGTCATCCCGCTGATGACACCCGTCTTCTCATCGAGTGTCAGCCCTGGTTGAAGCGAGCCTGAGACAACCTTCCATGTGTACGGAGGGAGGCCGCCGGAAGCGTTAAGCGTCAATGAATACGGTTGTCCCGGCTGTCCTGGCGCAGTGAAAGGTGCGTTGAGAATTTTCATCGGTGGTCGATTTACGTGCCTCGTACTGCCGGCATTCGAAGAACTCTGACCGGGCGTAGCTGCAGCGTTTACCGTTATTGAGAGACTCTTTGTTGCTGTGTTCCCGTCCGCATCTTTGACCTGCACCGTCAACGTGCTTGCCCCGGCTGCACTTGGCTTGCCGGAAACGGCCCCTGTACTTGCATCAAGAGTCAATCCTGTCGGCAACGCGCCGTTGATAACACTCCACGTGTAGGGTGTAAAGCCACCCGTAACACTGAGTGGAGCCGAGTAACTGTTCCCTACGGTAGCATCCGGCAACGTCGTCGTGCTCACGACCGGCAGCGGAGCAACGTCCAAGGCGATGACCGTCGGAGCCACATTGCTGACTGCTCCGTAGACTGTGCCATACACCGTTGCGGTCACTGTCCCAGGAGTCTCAGATGTCTCTTGCGACGCTGCCCAATGCACGCTAAACGCACCAGTGCCATCCGCAGTCACTGAGGACGCGCCCCAAGTGCCAATTGTGCTGGACAAATCCACCACGGCGTTCGGCACGGGCACGTGGTACACGTCATACACCACACCAGTGACCGTTCTTGTCGTCCCGCTCAGCACATCGCTGCTGCCAAACGTCATATTGACCGATCCGATGCTCGCCGCAGTGACCATCACAGGCTGACTCGGCGCTGATTCACCGCCGCCATTCACCGCCGTGACGGTAAAGGAATGGGCCGTGCCTGGCAAGAGATTATCCACCGTGTAGTTGGTGGTAGTTATGCCTGTTGCCACCTGCGTGCCGTCTTGATACACGTTGTAGGTTGCCGCACCTGCTACGGGAGACCAACGTAACGTTGTTCCCGTGGCCGTCGTGCTGCCGGAGGAAAGCCCCGTTGGTGCACCCGGAGCCACCACATATTCAACAACTGCGTTGCTTGTGCTGTTCGCGACGTTCACTACAAACAGGTCCCCCGTACTGTCCACCGCGATACCAGTGGGGCCGTTAAATGATCCGCTGCCGGTGAGGTCCTCCCATGTGCTCCCGCCGCTTCCGCCGCTTCCGCCAGGAGGCAATTCCTCTACCGCATTGCTGCTGGTGTCGTACATATTCGTCACAAACACGTCCCCAGCACTGTTCACGCCAATACCAAACGGGCCGCTGAAAGAACCACTGCCTGATATGTCTTGCCACGTGCTCTGCGTGCTCTGCCCGTTCGGCAACTCCAGCACGTATTTGCCCGCTGTGGCCGTCCGGTTCGTGACAAAGACATCTCCTGCACTGTCCTCCGCGATGCCAGACGGACCATTGAACGGTGCACCATTGGTAATGTCCTGCCAATGAATATGTCCACCGAGGCGTTCGTAGAGTTTGCTAGCCCCGTAATCCTCAACATACAGGTCCCCGGCGCCGTCAACTATGATGCCTGAGGGCACTATGAAGGTGTTGCCAGCCGTAATGTCCTGCCATGTTGTCGCCCCGTGCGGTAATTCCACCACCGCGTTACTGGTGGTGTTCCCCTCATTCGTCACAAAGACGTCGCCTGCGCTGTCTACTGTAATGTCTGATGCGAACCGGAACGAACCACCGTACGAAATGTCCTGCCACGTGTGACTGCCAGTGGGCAGTTCTTCCACAACATGGGTAGTGCTGTTTCCACTGTTCACGACAAACACATCACCTGCGCTGTCGACAGCAACTCCAATGGGCTGCTTGAATGACCCGCCGCTATTTGTGATATCGACCCACTTACCGGTAATTGTAGTAGTAGCAGCAAGCGCACGTGTCCCGTACCCTGCCGACGCCAGCAGCATGGACGTCGTCAGCGCCGCAATGGACACCAAGGTCAACCGTCTCACGGTCCCAGTGCCACTTCGCCTCAGTTCTCGAGATACATTTTGGTGCTTACGTTTCATACCTTGTGCCTCTCCCCTTCAAACCTTAAATGCACTTCGCTTTTTATCCGTTACCCTCTCAATCTCTAGCGCTGTCACAGTGAGTCCCGCATCATACACCGGCCCCTTTAATACCATCCATCCGCTTCGTAACCCTGACCATGTTACAACCATCTATCACAGCGCACACCTAACCAAAGTTAAGGTGTAAATAATTTTTTGACACCAGAAAGGGGGAGAAGTGGGTAACCTAGAACCCATATGCTTTGTACAGCCTCTTCAGATGGTGGAGTCCACAGACTCGATTGGGGGAAATACGTCATGTCCACTTCAGAGTGGTCACAAGATTTGCCTGTGGCACAAGTCAGAATTGCACGTCCAACGGATAAATTGAACGAAGTTGTTCGCTTTTACACCGAAGGGATAGGGTTGGAACGAATCGGCGGTTTTCAAGGACATCAAGGTTATGATGGCGAGATATTAGGCTTACCAGGAATCAGTTATCACCTTGAGTTCACTCACCATGTGAATGGAAGCCCTTGTCCTGCACCAACTAGAGACAATCTCTTGGTCTTCTATATTCCCAATGAGAACGCAGTGAGTGAGATAGTAGAGCGGCTTCGGGCCATGGAATATCTACCCGTTCCACCGGAAAACCCTTACTGGGAAAAGGACGGTATTACCATCGAAGACCCAGACGGATGGCGGGTTGTGCTTATGAAGCGGAGCTTTCGCTGAAATCGAGGTAGATGGTATTGGGGCTCAGACTTTAGCGGTTTGTGCCCCGTATACGTCCGCTGCCACCGCGGGTGGCGGTGGCAGTGGACGAAACGGATCCATTATGAGCTGTGGGTTGGGTCTAACGGTACCAAACCGGCGCCAACAATGCTGTCCCTGTGAATCTATCTGTAGCGCTCAGCACTACCGGCTCGCCGCCGGCAGAACTTGCGGCGGAATTGGGCACTGATATGGCTTACTGCCGATGCGCTGTTTCAGTTCCGCCTTTGCTGCCTCTATCAAAGCCGGGTTCTGCATCACCTCGAGAGCTGTGGCTGCCATCACCTTGCCTGCATGCAGCATCCCCTTGTGTGCAATCGAAGTGGAACCAATGCTGACCACTTGCCACGTATGCGCCGTTGTACCTACCACCCAACACGCGGTGTTGCACTGCGCGGTGGGTGTCACCCAACTGACATCGCCCACGTCTGTTGAGCCATATCCACCGGATGCGGCTTCGCTGAGTTCTTCGGGTGGGCTGATTCTATCTGCAATGTCCTTGTCCCGGATGGCTGGGTCTCGCACGCTGTCACGCTCTGCATCAGTCAAGGTCGCACGCAAGTCCTTCGCGAACTCGAGTTCCTGCGTATCATAATCGGGCACGCCTAACATCGTAAATTTCTCTTGCATCACGTCTTCCAAGGTCTTGTTTTGCACCAGATTTGAACACGCCTTGTCAAACACGATTTCCACTTCGGTGTCGGTCATCAAGGCTGCCCCTCGCGCAATGTTGCAGACCCGCTGATAGATGTCCTCAACCTGCGACACCCTTGGCGCACGAACCAGATAGAGGACATCTGCTTCGGCCTGAACGACGTTCGGTGACCTGCCACCGGTGTTGGTCACGGCGTAGTGTAGACGCGCTTCCGGGATGACGTGCTCGCGCAGGTAATTCACCCCGACGTTCATCAGTTCCACCGCATCAAGAGCACTCCTGCCGAGGTGCGGAGAGGCGGCTGCATGCGAACTCGTCCCCCGAAAACGGTAATAGACTTGGTAATTGGCGAGCGATCTCGCTGCCATAATTCCGTTGTGCCCCATTGGATGCCACGTCAAACTAAAGTCGACATCGTCAAACAGGCCTGCCCGGACCATGTATGTTTTCCCAGAACCGCCTTCTTCGCCGGGGCATCCATAGTACCGTATGGTCCCCGGAAGACCGAGTTCTTCCACCATCTGTTTAAGCGCAATGGCTGCAGCAAAGGCGCCGGTTCCGAGCAGGTTATGCCCGCAGCCGTGGCCATTCCCGCCTTGTTGAACCGGGCTCTTCACGGGCGTGCCAGGCTGTTGGCTAAGGCCGGAGAGTGCATCGAACTCCCCGATGATAGCAACGACCGGAGAACCGCTTCCAACCTCGCCGATAAAGGCTGTCTTTATCCCTCCGACACCTCGTTGCACACTGAACCCTTCCCGTTCCAGCGCTTGGCAAAGCAGCTCTGCAGACTCATACTCTTCGAATCTTGTCTCGGCCAGATTCCAGATTTTATTGCTGATATCAATTAAATCATCGCGCTTCCCTTCAATGATTTGATTGATCCGGTTTTCAAGCGTCACGTCATTCAGGCGCATGGCCATGGTCATTCCTCCAGTGCGGGTTTGTACGTCATGACGAAAGATTAACACAATTATGACGATAGGAGGTGGAACAGGTTCAACAAACAAGGGTGAGGCTGCGAAATCACCGCAGTCCTCACCCCATTGCGTTGTTTTCAAGGCAAACCTATTTTTTCAGCTACCAACCAAAGGTTGTTTTTTCCGTACGAACCAAAGATTATTTTTCACTTGCCAATCAAAGGTTGTTTTTCAGTTGCAAATCGTACATGTTATTTCTTCAGCTGCCAGTCATACACGTTCCAGGTGTCGACGCTCCATGGGTTTGGCGTATATCCCGACAGATTGACCGTCGTATCGACTTCGTCTGGTGCATAGTACCAGAGGGCTGGCAACTGGTCGTGCATGATGGACTCAACTTGCTGCATCATTTGCTGACGCTGCGTCTGACTGGTGGTCACGTCAACCTTCTTAATCAACTGATCGACCGTCGAATTCTTAAAGCCACCAAAGTTTTGCGCCCCCGTCGACGTAAACAACTGTTCTGTTGCTGAAACCGGATTGGTCGAGTCTTGGAACTCAAACTCACCGAGATCCCATCCCTTTCCGGATGGCAATACGGTGCCAAAATACTCATTGGCCGGGTAGTTTTTAATGATGAGCTTGACACCGAGTTGCTTAAACCAGTACTGAATCAGGCGCTCCGTGGCGGCACGGACAGAGTTGCCGGCCGTAGTGGAGTACGTAAGTGTGAAGTCCTGCCCGTTTTTCTGCAGGTAGCCGTCTGAACCCAGCTTCCAGCCCGCTGCTGCCATCAACTGCTTCGCTTTGGCGAGGTCGTACGGATATGGTTGCAGATTTGGATCACTCGACCAAGACATGGAACCCTGGTCTGCTGCGAGTAAGGTCGCTTTCCCTTTGTAGATTTGTTGGACAATCGCTTGCCGGTCAATCGCAAGTTCGAGGGCCTGTCGTACGCGTACGTCCTGAAGAATGGGGTTTCTCATATTGACGACGGCCATCTCAAACGCAGGCATTGGCGTTAAGTGGACGTCTGCTCCCTGCACGGCCTGGATTTGAGAGAGCTCAGTAATCGGATCGAAATACCAAACGTTCACGGCATGCGCCTTGACGTTGGTGAGCAGCGTATTCTGGTCTGGAATCACTTTATACTGAATCGTCGTCGTCTTCGGTTTCGGTCCCATCCAGTAAGGATTGGCTGTTACCGTGATGGATGCGCCAGGCACCCAATTGACAAACTTGTATGGTCCGTTGGTGACTGTTGGGTTGTGGTTGAAGGTTGCTGTGTTGACGTCCTTCGGATTCATGCTGCCAAACACGCTGGCCGGCAGGATACCCGGAAGGGAGCCTGAGAGTGCGTCGTCAATGAAAGCGGGATCGGGCTTTTTCAGCGTCACCTTGAACTCGTGATCGTTTACAATCGTGAAGGTCTGAACGTCTTGCCAACCGAGTTTGGAGACGGCGTTGACTTGCGAATTCGTGATGAGGTTATACGTGACCTGGACGTCTTTGGATGTGAATGGGTCTCCGTTGGACCATTTGGCGTTCGGGTTCAGATGGAACGTGTACGTCAGACCATCCGCCGAGATACCTCCGTTTTGTACGGTTGGGACTTCGGTCGCCATTTGCGGCACCAATTGGTTCTGGGGATTGACCATGAACAGGTTCCGGTACAGGCTCGTGTCCACGATCAGGGAGAACGTCATGTCAGGGCCAAGAATTGGGTTCAGGTTACCAGGTTCCTCGAACAACCCGTCAACAATCGTACCGCTTGCTCCGCCTGTGGACGTGGATGTGTTGGTCGTTGACGCCGTGTTACCACCCGTCGTGCTCGCAGCATTATTTGCCGATCCGCTGTTCGTTGTGCCACAGCCAACGACAGCAACTGCAAGAGCCGCGGATAATCCGGCAACAAATGTCACCTTTCGACCTCTTTTTGATTCAGTAGGCTTCATTTCGCCTTGTTCAAGAGAGTTTAGTTTGTTTTTTCTCAATCTACAGTACCCCCACATTTTAAATAGTCGGAAAAATACAATAATTGGATGGACAGGAATCGAATTGCTGGTACCTCAGTACGCGGCATCCCCTTTCTTCCAGCCGTTTCTGCCATCCCTTGCTTTGGTCTCTTGCTTTGGTCTCTTGCTTTGGCGTCAGCGTGTCTCATCACACGCCATCTGACAGCTTGTCCACGCACATGCCTGCCGGCATTGCCCCTAGACATTCTCGTCTGGGTTTCCCACAGACCGTACCCGCAGGCGTTGCTCGACTACCTTGCCCGCCGCTTTCGAGAGGAGATGCTGTTAGATGCACCCTCAAAGCTTGATTCAGCATTATAGACTTCTTACTTTCGTACGCAATACCAATAACGTGAAATTGCTAAGATTCTGATAAAAGATCTGTATTAATCGCATATTAGCACAAAACACAACAACAAATCACTATTTGTTTTTTATGAGATACAGGGGGTGGCTGGGGATACTGGCGGAATTGTCGGAATAGCCTCCCCCATCGACTCATACGATTCTGTGTACTAGGACAGGAAGAACGCCGCTGTTGAGTCACTGTATGAAAACAGCAAGCATGAGGCATATGGGTTTCCCGGCTGCGCGGTAAGCATCAGGCATACGAGTCTCGTGGCTACGCCCGCAAGCATTCGGCCTACGAGTTTCCCGACTGCGGCGGGAGGTGTGAAGGAAAGGTGAGACAGTAAACCGGACTGGAAAGGATGGATAGCAGATGGCTCAACCCACCCCGGATGTGAATCAGCAAACCGGGTACACGCAAGAACTTCGGCGCACGCTGCGTTTGCGAGACTTGCTCATCTACGGCATGATTTTTATGGTTCCCATTGCACCCATGGCAGTATACGGCTACGTGTCACAACAAAGCTTTGGCATGGTGCCGCTTGTGTACCTCGTCGGCATCATTGCGATGGTATTCACGGCACTCAGTTACAAACAAATCAGTGCGCGATTCCCCATCGCCGGATCGGTATATTCATACGTTCAACGGGGACTTAACCCGCACATCGGATTTATTGCAGGATGGATGATTCTCGCTGATTATTTGCTTGTGCCGGCACTGTTATATGCGTTTTCGGCGACCTGGTTGCAGAGCCTGATTCCTGGTGTACCGAAGTTTGTCTGGCTCATCGCTTTCGTTGTCTTTAATACCATTGTAAACAGCCTTGGGATTGCGCTCCAAGCAAGGACCAACTTTATCTTGCTGGGCATCGAACTCCTCGCCCTACTAATTTTTCTCGTCTTTGCCATCAAATTTGTGTTCATCGACGGCCATGGCGCAGGTGGTTTGTCACTTCGGCCAATATTTCAGGCCAACCACATCAGTTTGGGATTCATAGCAAATGCGACATCCATTGCAGTCCTCAGTTTCCTTGGCTTCGATGCAATCAGCACACTTGCCGAAGAAGTCGACCGCCCCTCACGTACCGTAGGGACCGCCACGGTTTTAGCTCTCATCATACTTGGGGTTATTTTCATGCTGCAGACCTACATGGCGGCTTTGGTGCATCCGAATTATCAAAACCTCGACCCGAATATGGGCTTTTTCGATATCGCGAAACAAGCCGGTGGAACATTCCTTTACGATCTGCTGATTATCATCAATATCATTGCCGCAGGCATCGCCAATGCCCTTGTCGGACAGTCAGCCATCTCCCGGATCCTGTACAGCATGGGTCGAGATAAAATTCTCCCATTCTCCGGTTTCTTGTCAAAGATTCATCCAAGATTCCAGACTCCGTTGAATGCCACAATGCTCGTCGCGGTCATCTCGATTCTCGTTGCACTGTTTGTCCCGCAGGAAAAAATTGTGACACTTGTAAACTTTGGCGCATTGTCCGCGTTTATCTTGCTCAATTTCACGGTGTTTGTCTACTTTTACATCAAGCAGCGAAAACGAACGCAGGTCTTCAAATATCTCCTCTTTCCACTCCTCGGTGTTTTGATTGTCGGGTACGTCTGGTTCGGATTTGACAGAGTCACCTTCATTTTTGGTATCAGTTGGCTCGTTCTCGGGATTATTATTGGTGCCATCAAGTCAAAAGGGTATCGCGAAGTGCCGCCAGTACTGCAAGACATGTAGATGCGAGAGATGTGCGGTGGGGACTCCCTGGCGTGTCCCCATTTCCCCTCTGTCTTACCATCTCACTTTCAAATCCCATCGCACTGACTTTCAAATCCCATCGCACTCTCAGGCTTTGGCTCCGTTCCGAGTTGGGCCGCCGATAGCGAGCTCAGAACGCGTTATTCACCCTGCCCGAGACACGTTCAAGTGGAAATAGCGCGCTCGTGGCGCGTTATTCACTGAAAGGGAACAAAATAGCGCGTTTACACGTCGTTATTGACTCGAGGTGCGAACATAGCGCTTCCACAGCGCGTTATTTCTTTCCGGCACTTTCGACGCAACCGGAGATAACGCACTCACGGAGAGTGTCTATTAACAGGAGCCGTAAGGCTCCTGTTTTCCTTTGTTAGGGAATTTTTTGAAGGTAATTGGATACAAATGGTTGAATTTTGGTTGCTAACCTTGGGTTTCCCACGCTCAATTCCTCCATTTTTGCTTCCTTTTCCACTTTAAAGGCAGACGGGGGCCTCTAACGGCTTACCTCGGTTCAATAACTCCTTCACCATTACCTTTACATTGACCACCATAGAGGTAATCTTAACGTCGATCCGCAACTTGCTACGACCACGGGTTCGGGGCTTTCCGAGTCCGTGGTGACGTTTCATTTCGTTATTGGTGCGCTCAATTTCGTATCGAGCTCGAAGTGCCTCTTGACCCTCCTGGCTCGCATTGTACTTCTTTGCCTCCTGAATCAGTTCCCAGTAGTCACTCACGAACACAGTACGTCCCTTTGCATGGTCGGTGCACTGCGCACGTAAAGGGCATGCTGTGCAATCCTCTTCAGCAAATCCATGTTGTGTACCCTTAGATTGCTTAATGTGGTTCTTTCGGACTGACGTGTACCCACCAGGACACACGACCACGTCACGTTCCGGTATGTATGTGAAGTCTTCAGCTCGAAATGCCTTTCCGGACGGGTTCGTGAATTTGGGCAACGGTGCCGTTAGAAGGATATGTAGTTCCTTGGAGAGCTTGTCGCGATTCTCAGCATTTCCGTAAGCTGAGTCTGCCACTACTTCCTTGGGACGCTTGTCGAACTCATCCACCACAGCCTTTACAACCGACTCCAGTGCAATTCCATCTACTTCATTACCAGGGATAGGCTCCGCATTGAGGACTAGGTGAGAGTTGGCCGACTCCACGACTTGTGTCTTATCGCCAATAAACGCCAGCTTTTTGGACTTGTGCCCAACACGTACTTCTGGGTCATGTGCACTCACTACACGGTCGGAGGGCTTGTTATTTTTGTCCTGTTCAACGTACTGAATATCCTCTTTCTGTGGTTCCACATTCTCAGATGAAGGAGACTGGTTTTCGTCAGGGAGCTTCGGAGTAACGTTCTCACGTAAAATACGCAGGAGCACCTCGCGTTGTTGCTTGGCTGTTTCCTGCTCATTGTCGTTTTTCCACTGGGTATCCATGTCGTCGGTGTCCGCACGTTCCAGCCATGCCACTAAACTGAACGCCAAAACACATAGATTGCTGAAGGCGAGATTTCTTTCGCTGCCCTGCACCTCACGCTTGAGTTTGCGAAAGAATGCCCCCACATCCATGTTCTCCTTCAATTTTTCGTAACGCGCTGGGTTATGACGCTTCAAGTAACGCACAAGCTTTTGAGCCGCTTGTTGAATGAGCTCATATACACTTGGCGTAGCAACATTGGCATGCGTGTGGAACGCATCTACCAACCAGCGGTCATCATCTTGTCCCCACATGCCGAGGTTCAGTGCCTGAGCGAGGATATTCACGTGACAGGCATGGAATATATCCGCGCCAAGCCGACTCCTGTCCAGCGCAATTGTGCTGTGGTCAAACTTTGCGAGTGAGATCGGTACACCTAAAAATCGCTTAATGAAGATATCACCGACGATCTTTAGCTCCATCTCACGGTCGGAAATGTTGTAGTACCGCTGTACGAGATGGATTTTAAGTTTCAAGGACGGGGCATACGGGTGTTGGCCGATGGGTGAGTACAAGGGAGCACAGAGCTTATCCGCGAACGAGAAATCAATGTATTTCGCCACTGCATCCCAGAATGGATGAGGTGGTATGACTGAATACACCATGATGTCCTCGAAGGAGGCTTGCTCAAAGTTCTTGTACTTTACCCCGTTCATTTCTCCAACTCCCCGTAATCTCGGATACCTCAATTATACCAGAAAACACGAGATTTACGTAGAAATAACGAGTAATACAGATATAATCTTCGAAAATGGCGAACGGCATCTCGCGTAGTTAATCGACAGTCTCTCACGGTGCGTTATTACAAATTACTGAGCAAAACCAGGGCCATGTCCACGAACGCTTACGAAGGCACGGTGCGTAAGCACGGCCCAGGCAGGCGATTTCCCTCCTCCTTACGTACCTACGGCGCGTAAGCACAGCCCAGAAAGGCGATTTCGCACCCCCTTACGCATCCACGGTGCTCAAGGGGTTTGACAGGGTGCCATTCCCCCGGCCAACGAGACTGTGGTGGCCCACAAACAAACAACAAGGTCCCTTCACATGTTCTCGACATTCTCCAGATAACATGACTCATATACAAACAACCTCGGGTATTCCGAGGGTATTGCGGGAGGTTCGTATGAAACTCTGGCTAAAAATCACCATTTTTACCGTCGTGACCTTACCTGTGGTTACCGGCGCGTGTGCGTTTGGTCTGATGACGTTTTTCAAACAAACCCACATTAACTTGGCGAAACTCACCAATCCACCGGCACAGACGATTGTTTATGACGGGACGGGTCATGTGTATATGAAAATCGGCACACCGCCCTCCGCACTTACATATAACCAAATCCCCGCAGACTTGCGAAATGGCCTTGTCGCGACGGAAGACCATGCATACTGGACCGGATCGAGCATCGATGTCCGGTCAATTTTCCGGTCTCTCTTCGTCGACATCACAACGGGGAACGCCACTCAGGGTGCAAGCACCATTCAAGAGCAATTGGCGAAGATTGTGTATCTGAATGACAACAAGACCCTGTCCTATAAATTGAAGGAAATTGCCATGGGTGTGCAGTTGGGTCATTACTTTACAAAACAGCAAATTCTGGCTATGTACCTCGATAAGGTGTTTTTGGGCGAGAACACCGTTGGGGTCCGCGAAGCCGCGATGCGCTATTTTGGCGTGGACATCGAAAAACATCCGCATGCGTTGACCCTGGATGAAGCTGCACTATTGGCGGGCCTGCCCCAAGCACCGACCGCGTACGATCCGCTGCTTCACCCATCCGCCGCCCTCACGCGGCGAAACGAAGTCCTCCAAAACATGCAAAAGTACGGCTACATCACCGCTGCACAAGCCGCAGCCGCGGAAAAGGCTCCGCTCGGAGTCAAATATCATCAGATATCCCAGGATGCGTGGAATACCCACCCACTGTTTACCAACGTGTTGTTTGACTATGCGGCGAGAAACGGCATTACCCCTCAGCAACTGATACAAGGCGGGTTGAAGATTTACACAACGATTAATCCAAAGGTTCAAAACGCGGTTCACACAGTGTTTTGGAGTCCAAACTACAACGGAGATTTTCCTGGTCCCACCACAGGCACGGTGGTTGAAGGCGCCGCAGTATTTGTGAATCCGCAAACCGGCGGCATTCTCGGAGCTGCAGGTTCTAGGAAACAGGGGTACACAAGGCTTGGAACGGATCGTATCTTTAGCAATAGTTCTCCCGGCTCGTCAATTAAGCCCGTGATGGAATATGCGCCGGCGATTCAGAGTGGAAACTGGACCCCCACTTCAATTCTGAACAATCAGGTGCAAAATTTTGGTGGCGGCTATGTGCCGCAAAACTGGGAGGGTCCGAGTGGTCCAAAGAAAGTGACGCTCCAATACGCTTTACAAGAGTCGCAAAATATCGCTTCTGTATGGCTTTTGCAACAAATTGGGCTCAGTACGGGAACGAGCTTCGCAATAAATGACGGAATTCAACTGACGAAATTGGATAGGCAGCAGTTAGGGGTCGCTATTGGCGGTATGCAGTACGGCGTCAATCCAGTCGAGATGGCCCAGGCCTACGAGCCGTTTGATGACAACGGCGTGCAAGTGCAAGTCCACTTAATCTCCAAGGTTGTTAATCAGGATGGACAAATTGTATTCCAACCGCACCTGACCGTGAAAAACATCATATCGGCCGCTACCGCAACGACGATGACACGGCTGCTGGAGGATGTTGTCGCCTTTGGTACCGGTACATCCGCTCAGGTACCTGGGTGGGGCGTTGCCGGTAAAACCGGGACGGTTCAGTACAGCTCAGGGTTGACCGGTTATTACAATTGGGTAAAAAATGCATGGTTCGACGGGTACACACCAAATATGGTCGGTTCCATCTACATCGGCTATGACACCTCGTCCGCGCAGCACCACATGACCATGGCACCGCTTGATCCGTCGGCCAATACCGCGAGAATCTTCGCAGACATCACGCGGCTAGCGGAGGCAGGAACGGCACCGCAGCAGTTCCCCGTGGGCCCCTTCCCTGCTGCTCAAGGGGCGGCGAATGCTGCGCTCACCGTGCAAAATCCGATTACTGGATTACACGCCTCGTGGAACGCTGCAGCAAACGGGGTGAGTCTTACATGGGCAACCAATTCGGCGAATGCCTCCAGTTTCTCCATCAGTCGCAGCGTGATTGCAACGCCCGGCTCAGGAGCGGGATCAAATGCCGGCGGAGGTTCTGGAGCGGGGTCGGGTTCGGGCGCAGGCGGAGGTTCCGGGACTGGGTCCGGCAGCGGATCCGGTACGGCAACGGGCGCTGGGTCCGGCAGCGGCTCACCCATCCAAATTGGTTCGACCAATCAAAATTCCTATCTTGACCAATCGGTTCAACCGGGAGGCACATACCAATACCAGGTGCAGGCTCTTGATGCAAACGGAGTACCGCTTGCTAACCCGCAGTCCGTGACATTTACTGTGCCTGGTGGTCCACCTCCGGGCTCTGGTGGAGGTCAGAATTCAGGTGGCGGAAGCGCCGGGGGGACACATAACACAACCGGTGGGTCTGGATCGGGATCGGCAGGGGGCAGCGGTACTCAAAATTCGACGGGCAGTGGTACGGGAAATTCAACGTCAACAGGAACCGGGGGCAACTCTGGTAACCCAACCGGTAACTCCACTGGGCACTCAACGGGGAACCCAACCGGCAACTCCACTGGCAACTCGACCAGCCAGTCAACAAGCAATTCAGCTAGTAACTCGACGAGGAAATCGATTGGTGGAAAGTGAAACCAAGCTGGAGCAAGGGCAGAAGTAGTGGAACTGGCAGTTGAGTAACTTAGCTTGAGCACATCTAAATCTCCGCCGCGTGCGGGGAAACAGGAGCAAGGAGGAGAGATGGAAACATGAAACTCCGCTGTACAATCCTTGACGATTATCAAAATGCAGCACTGTCGATGGCTGATTGGTCTACTATTTTGAGCCAAGTGGATGTGCACGTTGTTCGGGAACATATTGCGGACGAAGATGAGCTCGCGGCAGCTCTTCACCAATCGGACATCATTGTTGCCATGCGTGAACGCACACCGTTTCGCAAGTCTCTGTTAAGCCGACTACCGGATCTAAAGCTGCTCGTTACAACCGGCAAACGCAACGCATCGATTGATGTTGCAGCAGCAGTGGAACAGGGAGTCATCGTGTGTGGAACGGATGGCAGTTCGAACGCCACCAGCGAGCTTACTTTTGCGCTTATTCTGGGACTTGCCAAGAATCTACTGGTGGAAAATGCGTCCCTGCAGAATAACGGCCCGTGGCAAACAGCAATCAGCACAGATTTAAGCGGCAGTACGTTGGGAATACTGGGCCTCGGACGAATCGGTAGTCAAGTAGCTCGCATCGGTCTGGCGTTTGGAATGGACGTGGTTGCCTGGAGCCAAAACCTCACAGGGCAACAGGCTGCGTCTGTCGGTGCTCGTCTCGCTGGTTCGAAAGAAGATCTACTTCGTCAAAGCGACTTCGTGTCGATTCACCTCGTTCTTAGTGATCGAACTCGCAGCTTGATTGGTGAAAAAGAACTCAGTTTGATGAAGTCCTCCGCTTATCTCATCAACACATCTCGAAGTGCGATTGTCGACCAGAGCGCTCTCATCCATGCGTTGCAAAACAGGCGCATCGCTGGTGCCGGTCTCGATGTCTTTGACGTAGAGCCGCTGCCCCAGGACGACAGTTTTCGGTCTCTACCGCATGTGTTGGCAACGCCTCATATCGGATACGTGTCAAAAGATACATATCGAGCCTGGTTTCCTCAAGTCGTCGAGAATATCCAAGCGTATCTATTGGGGAGCCCAATTCGTCAACTCACTCCGTGACGTTGCGCCGATAGCGCGCCGGAAACGCGTTATTCACCCTGCTCGAAACACGTTCAAGTGGTAATAACGCGCTCGTGGCGCGTTATCAACTGAAACGTATCAAAATAGCGCGTTCACACGTCGTTATTGACTCAGGGTGCGAACATAGCGCTTCCACAGCGCGCTATTCTTTGCCGGCACTATAAATCCCATCGGTAATAACGCGCAGAGGGCGCGTTATTGCAAATTACTGACCAAAACCAAGGTTGCGAGGCTCAGATATCGGGACGTACGTCTGCATCTTCTGACGAACGTTGACGTATAATACGGCTATGTTACACTGAACCTGAAAAGAGAGCCGGGGCGCGACCCCCGACTCTCGGGCACCGAAAGCCCTTGGGTGAATCCCTGCCCAGCCAAATGAACTGACCAAGTAACCGCCCCTCGGCGCTAACCTATGGGGGCGGTTACTTGCCTTTCTGGGCAAGAATGACTATGGCCACAACGAGCGACAGAAGCAGAACCACGAACGAGCCAAACTGGATCATCAGCGACACCGCTTCTGCTACACTCAACGCCACACCCCCTTCCCAATCACGGGCAGGGAGCGTCCCCAAGGTGGTGCTTGATGTTATTCTAGCACTTTCCCTCCACTAGCCTTTGAAAAATCAGCCATTCAAAGATCAGTCATTGAAAAATCAGCCCATTTAAAAATTTGAAGGTTCTAGCTCCTAGTTTCGGCACGTTTCTTCGCTTTCGCCGCAAGATATTTCTCAATCATCGGCTTGTCGAGCGGGTTCAGATTGTCTGGTATTTCCGCTTCTCCATACCAACGTAAATCCAGGCTTTCATCCTTGTCGAGACGAAGCTGGCCCGTAAAATCAGTGCTTGTGAAAATCGCTCCTGCTACATAGACTTGATGTCCATTTGGGTACTCATAAAACGCTTTGTCTCCTGAGTGTAAGGAGAACAAGTGCATTTCTCCCACAACGAGACCTGTTTCCTCAAGAGCTTCCCTGCGTGCCGTGTCTTCGAAGGTCTCACCCATCTCCATGGCACCGCCAGGTAACCCCCAGCAGTGATTGTCGCTTCGATGTTGCAGCAGAATCCTTCCTACCTCATCTTCCATAATCACTGCAGCCGCTGGCATCATGAGCGGTCTGGCTCCTACAATTTCGCGAAGCCCCATGATGTAACCAGACATGTTCAATCGCCTCCGTATATTCCAGCCTTCGGTTCATCCAGTCTTCCGTGCACCAAGTGTTCCGTACATCCCGTCTGCTGCACATCCAGCCTTCGGTTCATCCAGTCTTCCGTGCACCAAGTGTTCCGTAAGTTCAATCTTCGACACTCTATCCGTTCTCTTAACGATGTCATTATACCGCGAACGCGAAAAGGCCTGGGCGACTCATTGTCGACCAGGCGTGAAAGATGGGCCTGCAAGAGCAGCCCCTAGATAGAGTTGTCGTTTAGACGGATTCACCCATCGTCTTCAGAACAATCCCTACGAACGACTCTACACCAACTGGCAGAGCGTCTTCATCGACTGTGAATTTAGGATGATGGTGCGGATAGGTAATGCCCTTGTCCACATTGCCTGCACCCACGTTAAAGAAGGTGCCTGGGACAACACTCTGATAGGCAGAAAAGTCCTCTGCACCCATCACCGGTTTGCCTTCGACAACCGTCTCTTCGCCAAAAATCTCAACTAGAGCCTTGCGCACTTTTTCCGTTACCGACTCGTCGTTGATGACCGGACGATAACCGCGTTGGTAACTGAATTCATAGGTCGCATCGTGGGCCTCGGTGACGCCTTTCACGATCCGCTCCATCAACTGCGGCACCTCTACACGCAGTTCCGCTTTGAACGATCTGACTGTTCCCGCGAGTTCGACGGTGTCGGGAATGATGTTGGTTGCAGTGCCGGCATGGAACTGGGTCACCGACACGACGAGCGGATCGAGCGGGTCGACGTTCCGAGACACGATATGCTGCAAGTTGACGACAACCTGTGCGCCAATCACGAGCGGATCGACACACTGGTTCGGTTGCGCAGCATGTCCTCCCTTGCCCCGGATGGTGATATGAAACGTATCCGGTGCTGCCATGAACGGGCCTGATTTGACAACAACCTTGCCCACGGGAATGAGAGAGATGAGATGAATGCCAATGACCTCATCGACCCCTTCCATCACACCTGCGTCGACCATTTGCTGCGCTCCGCCGGGAAATAGTTCTTCCGCATGCTGAAAAATGAATCGAACCTCTCCGTGGATGCTGTCAGACATTTGCGAGAGAATTTTCGCTGTCCCAAGCAACATGGCTGTGTGCCCGTCGTGACCGCAGGCGTGCATCTTCCCGGGCTCACTTGACGCGAACTCAAAGGTGTTCTCCTCCGTAATCGGCAATGCATCCATATCCGCGCGGATGGCCAATACCGCTCCAGGATGTGCACCCTTTAGTCTCGCCATGACACTCGTTTTTGTCGGTCGGGAAATCTCCAAACCACCAAATGACGATAAGGTGTCAAAGACGAACTGGGACGTGTTCTCTTCCTCAAACGACAGCTCGGGGTTCTGATGAAGGTACCGGCGCCAATCGATGACCTCCTCACTGACCTGTTCGACGAGTGTGTGAAGATGCTGAAGTTCGATGGACATTGCTGAACTTGTCTCCTTCCACATTTGATGATGCGTGTGACCATGCGTGTGACCGTGCGTGTGACCATACGTCTCGCCATGCGGCTGGCAATGCGGCTGGCAATGCGTGAGGGGTGAGATCGATTCCGATACTCACCCCTCCGATTTCCCAGTCAAGCCTTAATCAAACTTATTTGCTGAGCTGCCAATCATAGACGTTCCAGGTATCGACACTCCACGGGTTCGGCTGATAACCGGTGATGCCAACAGACGTGTCGACCTCATCCGGGGCGAAGTACCAGAGGGCCGGGAGTTGATCGTGTAGGATTTGCTCCACCTGACCCATCATCTGTTGAGCCTTGGTCTGATCCACTGTCACTTGCACCTGTTTCATCAGGCTGTTGACCGTCGGGTTGTTGAAGTTCCCGTAGTCAGACGACCCTGACGGCGTGAAGTCCTGCGCTGTGGCTGAAGTCGGGTTGGAGCTGTCCAGCGATTCGTATTCCGCAATGTCCCATCCCTTGCCAGATGGAAGCATGGTTCCAAAGAAGACGTTGGCCGGCGCGTTCTTAATGGTCAATTTCACGCCAATTTGCTTGAACCAGTACTGGATGAGACGCTCTGTGGCTTCACGTACGGAGTTGCCAGCAGTGGAGCTATACGTCAGTGCCAGCGTTTGTCCATTTTTCTGCAAATACCCATTTGAACCCATGGTCCATCCTGCTTGAGCAAGGAGTTTCTTCGCCTGAGCTGGGTCGTACGGATATGGCTGAATGTTCGGGTTGCTGGTCCACGACATCTTGGACTGGTCAGCACCGAGCAACACAGCATTGCCTTTGTACACCTGCTGCACAATGGCCTGGCGGTTAATCGCTAATTCAAGAGCTTGTCTGACGCGGACGTCTTGCAGTATCGGGTTACGCTGGTTAAGAAGACCCATTTCAAAAGCAGGCTGCGGAGTCAAATGGACATTCGCTCCTGAAATCGCCTGCAACTGCGGGACGTCCGTAATCGGATCAAAATACCAGACGTTGATGGCATGTGCCTTTACGTTGGTGAGCAACGTGTTTTGGTCAGGGATAATCTTAAACTGAATGGTCTGCGTCTTCGGCTTCGGACCAATCCAGTATGGGTTGGTGGTTACCGTGATTGAGGCGCCAGGCACCCAGTTGACAAACTTGTATGGTCCATTGGTCACCGTCGGAGCATGGTTAAACGTCGCGGTGTTGACATCCTTCGGATTCATGCTGCCAAACACACTAGCTGGCAGAATGCCTGGCATCGGATTTGCGAGCGCATCATTCACGAAGCCAGGGTCAGGCTTCTTCAAATGCACTTTGAACTCTGTGGGACTGACAACTTCGAAACTCTGTACATCATCCCATCCCAGCCTTGAAACAGCATTCACATCAGAACTGGTCAGAAGCTTATAGGTTACTTCGACGTCCTTTGAAGTAAACGGATCGCCATTTGACCATTTTGCATTCGGATTGAGGTGAATATCGTAGGTCAAGCCGTCCTTGGAGATACCACCATTGGCGATGGTCGGCACTTCAGACGCCATCTGGGGAATCAGCTTGTTCGTCGGATCGACCATAAACAGATTCCGATATAGTGCAGCATCAACGATTTCTGAGAACGTCATGTTTGGTCCGAGAATTGGGTTGAGGTTTCCTGGTTCCTCGAACAGACCATCAATAATCGTGCCATTAGAATTTCCCGTAGAAGCGGTAGCATTGCTTGAACTGCCTGACGTGTTGCTGGTGTTGCCACCACCGTTGGCCGGCGCTGCGCCACCTGTGGTCCCACAACCCACTACGGCAACGGTCAGAACGGCCGACAATCCGGCGACAAACGTCCAGCCACGACGCTGGGCCTTACTCATCTTGCTCTCTGTACTCATACTTGATTGATTTTTTCTCACTACTGAATACCCCCAATGTTTATTCACAGTTGTATAAGACTGTAAAAATTCAGACATTACATACCGAAGAATGTGCGCCCCACTCTGCGGAGCTGCAATCCCCCCTTTCAAGGCATCACGGCTTGCGACAGATTACGCGTGGATTACGCGTGGGTTAATTGTTCCGTGCATCCAGGGCGTCGCGAATGGCATCACCGAACACGTTAAAGGACAAAACAACCAGAAAAATCATCAGGCCCGGGAAAACGGCCAGCCAGGGAGCATTCGTCACATAAGACTGAGCCTGGTTGAGCAAGAACCCCCAGGAGATGTGCGGCGGTTGAATGCCGGCACCAAGGAAGCTCATCACGGACTCAAGGACAATCGCCTGACCGACAAGCAGCGTGGCGTTGACAATGAGCGGTGAGACGGCGTTCGGAATAATGTGTACGAAAATCATACGTGTGGAACCAGCACCAATCATTCTTGCAGCCATCACGTAGTCGGCGTTGCGTAACTGTAGAATTCTACTGCGTATCAGTCGGGCCGGGTACATCCAGGAGGTAAGACTGATGACCTCCACGATGGTCACTGGCGATGCACCAAGAACAGCTGTCAGGCCCAAGATGATGAACAGCGACGGTACTGACAATCCAACATCGGTGAGTCGCATCAGAACTTCATCTATCCAGCCGCCGAAAAATCCCGCGAGTGATCCGATGAGACCACCAATTACGACTGCCACAACAGCAGAGATTAGACCCACAGCCAATGAGACACGCCCACCGTAAAGGACCTCTGTAAACAAGTCGATACCGACGTCGTCTGTCCCCATCAAGTGCGCAGAACTCGGTGGAGCGAGCATGGCGTTCAAGTCCGGGGAATTCAACTTGTATGGCGCGACAATCGGCGCAAAAATTGCGGCGAGCGCGACAATGATCAAGAATCCAACGGCTATAATGGTGATCTTTTTACGAAAAATACGCTTTATCACACCGGGTTGTTTGGGTCGACCCTGTGAGACTACTGATGAAGCTCCGGGTTCCGTTGCGAGTGCCAAGCTGTCATCCGCTCCTCTCTGGTTGCTTTGATTTAGTCGTAACGCACCCGCGGGTCCATATACGCGTAGAGAACGTCGGATATGATGTTCGCGAAAATGATAATGACGGACAGCAGAGAGATTTCACACATAATGACCGGGTAATCGTCCTGTGAAATGGCTTGTGCAAAGAGTCGTCCCATACCTGGCCAGGAGAATATTGACTCCGTAATGAGTGCCCCGCCAAACAGATACGCACCATCCATAATCATGACCGTTGTGACCGGAAGGAGTGCATTACGAAGCGCGTGCTTCCACGTCACGACCCGATTTTTGAGGCCTTTCGCTCTCGCCGTACGAACGTAATCTTCATGGAGCGAATCAACCATCGATGCACGTACGTAACGACTCTCATGAGCAATTTGATAGATTGCAAGAATGCTGACTGGCAACACAGCGTGCCACACTCGGTCGGTCAGCGAGAATCCGGAAACCGTGGAGGAAATCCCGCCTGCTGGGAACCAGTGCAAATCCGCTGCAAAGATGACCAACACCATCAAACCAATCCAAAACGTCGGCATCGCCACACCAAAGTAGCTGAAAATCGTGAGTGTATAGTCAGTAAACGAGTACTGCTTGGTCGCACTGACAACGCCAATCACGAACGAGATGATGACTGCAATGACGTAGGAGGAGATCATCAGTTCGAGTGTCGCAGGTAGACGTTGAATCACCATCGTCAGCGCTGGTTCGCCATACGCGTATGAGTATCCGAAGTTCCCCTGCAGCGCACCTGCAAGCCACTTCCAATACTGCACCCACAAGGGCTGGTTTAAGCCAAAGTTGGCCTTCAGCTGGGCGAGCAATTCCTTGGTCATTCCAGGTTGATGCTCATACATCGCCAAAGGACCACCTGGAATGGCGTGCATCATGAAAAAGAGCAACAACGAGATGCCAAACAGCACAGGAATCGCTTGTAAGACACGTCTCACAACAAAAGTAGACACTCTAACACCTTCCCGCTTCATGTTGTTCAAATTTTTCTTGGTTGAAGGCCTCACATAGAATCAAATTACAAACCTTGGAAATAACATGGAAAATTCAGTTATCTTTAATAGTAGTAATGATAGAAAACGAAATGATTGAAAAGAAGTGAACTGTTGACTTCCGAAATATCCTGTGAATTACTGGGGTTCAACGGACCATCTGATATCAGCCACTGAAACCGCTGAATCTTCATACCCGCTTCGCTCCATCTTCCTCCTTCCAAGACTGGTTTCTCGTACACAACAAGGGGATTCACAAGTTGTTGATGATGTGATTGCTGCGATGATAGAGGAATATTAACACAATACGAACTTTTGTACAAAACACTGATTTTTCCTACGAGATGGTGGTTTGTTTTTAGAAACATCCGCGCGGCGCTTCCGAGCGAAACATGCCAGGAAGCCCTGTTCCATCAAGGGCTGCCTGGCATCCGCTGAAACGAACAACCTTCATTTTAATGAACTAATTCTCTAGACTCACTAATGAACTGATTCTCTAGACTCACTATAGTAGCAATTAGAAGTATATTGCCTTTCCCTGTTCAGCAGACTGATAAATGGCCTCAAGAATTTGTGTAACCACAAGTGCCTGCTCGCCTGTGACGACTGGTTCGGTATCGTTCAAAATGGCATCTATCCAGAGTTTTGCCTCCAGCTTGGCTCCAGTTAGTTCGCCCGTACCATCGTAATAGTCGCCGCCACCCTTCTCGAGGTTGACGTCTGTTGTAAAGAGTCTCCCCTGATGCTCGCCATTGATACGCAAACCGTCTTGCATATCTGCACCACCCTTTGTTCCGCAAAGGGTCGTCTTGGCTTCGCCAGTTTGGACGATATTCAAGGCCCAACTTGATTCGAGGACAATTGTCGCGCCGTTCTCCATTGTGATGAAGCCAAATGCGGAGTCTTCGACCTGGAATTTCTCGGGGTCCCACGGCCCCCAAGCATTTGCAGCGTTTCTCTGCTGTCCGAGCTTGTAATATACATTGCCAACAACGGACTTCGGCTTGTAGTTATCCATCATCCATAAGGTCAAATCGAGTGCATGCGTTCCGATGTCAATCAGAGGACCGCCGCCTTGCAATTCCTTGTCCAGAAACACACCCCAGGTTGGTACCGCACGGCGACGGAGTGCATGAGCCTTGGCAAAGTAGATGTCCCCAAGTTCGCCTGCCTGGCACATCTTATGTAAGTGCCAACTGTCTTTGCGGAAACGGTTATCATAGCCAATGGTCAATTTCTTCCCGACACGACGTGCAGTTTCGACCATCTTCTTAGCGTCGGTAGAGTTCGTGGCCATTGGTTTCTCACACATCACGTGTTTGCCTGCTTCGAGTGCAGCAATACTGACCTCTGCGTGAGATTTGTTCGGTGTAAGGACGTGAACCACGTCGATACTTTTGTCTTCCAGCAGGGCCTCGTATGTGGCATAGACCTTCGCACCTTCCGCTCCAAACTTGCTCGCGACCTCACGTGCCCTGTCTTCCACAAAGTCCGTAAACGCAACCAATTCGACTTCAGGCAGGCGCTGCAAGCTTGGCAAGTGTTTGCCTTGTGCGATGCCACCGCAGCCAATAATCCCAACGCGAACTTTCTCTCCGTTTGCCATGCGCATCATTCCTCCCATATGAAGAACCTATCATTTCAAACTAAGATATGAAAGTGTCCATACTGATGTCTTCAGATATTATCTCTGCCTGTTGACAAAAGAAGTCTCTCCGCCAAAATTGCCCTGCAACCAACTTTCAACAAGGATTCGAGACGCCTCCAAGTCTTCGCTCGGGTCGAAGTGTTCCGGTTCATGCTCGATGCCTATGCACCCCTGATATCCTTGGCTCACCAGTTCCCGCACAACGTCATCGACTGGAACAACTCCCGCAAGAAAGCGGCAACTATCGTGTTTCCCGGCTTCTTTCACGTCTTTAAGATGCATGTGCAACAAATAGGGAGCGAGTTCCCTGACGGCCGCTACAGCGTCGGTCTCGTAGGTTCCCCACCAGCCTGTGTCACATGTAATCCCAAAACAATCGCCATCGCTGCCGATTGCGTCTATCAACTCGCGAGCTGTCTTTTCGGAATGGTTTTCCAAAGCCATCTTCATCTCGAAGCGATGACAGAGTCGTTTTGCAAGATGACGCTGGCGGCCATCAAGCACTCCGACGATAAAATCAACGCCGAGTGCCTTTGCAGTTCGAAATCCAGACTCAACAAATTCATCCGACATATCACCGCCAACAGAAAAATAGTAGCTGACGGCATGCATTCCAAGACTCTCCAGAATGTCTTTGGCGGTTTCGACCTGGGAAGGGCTCAAAGTGACCGGGAGATGTGGGTTCCAAATCTCAACATTGCGATAACCCAAACCGTGGATGTGTTCCATCAGTTCAGTGAATTGTTCCGTGAAATTTTCTCCACTAAAAGCTTCTCGCGTCCTGCGTTCAGCTTTGCCCCACATGAACGGCTCCATCGCATATCCACCCTCGCGCGCCACAAAACTTGCCGTTACGAGCCCAATTTCCATATCCCCCTCACCTCACATTCATCGTTTTCGAGCAGTCAAATGGAGCTCGGTGTCCGTGCCAACGAAACCTTGTTCCATTATGTGACCAAAGTTACTTCAGCTGCATCTCTGTGACCAAAGTTACTTCTGCACTGTCAATCAAAGAAAATTGCAGCTACTCCAGAGTGACCACACAGCTCTCTTCAAGTGCCTTTACGGCTGCCAGAGTCGTCCGCAAGGACGCCACCGAGTCGGTGTATGTAGAGCGGATGACCGAACGGTCGCCGGACTCAACCGCCTCCACGAATGCCTCGAGTTCCAAGCCGTAGTAGTCATCTTCGGGAAAGGACTGGTTGACCTCCTCACCCGCGATGTTGCCGCGTAGGGACTTGCCACCAAGGTCAAGCGTGAGCTGGAGTTCGTCTGAAATCAACTCCATCTCCGCCCGAAAGCCCTCGACAGCCCACGCATGGGTGTGGTTCTGGAGCGTACCGCGTTGGTAGCGGAACAGACAGGTGGCGCTGTCTTCTACTGTGAAATCTGCTGATTTCGGCACCACGAGGTTCCCTTGGAAGCCGGCTACGCTGTCCACCTCCCCCAACAGGTAACGCGACAGGTCGACTAGGTGGATGCCCTGATCAAAAATCGGACCGCCCGACCTCGCTTTGTCAAAAAACCACCTTGGCCAGTTCGGACGCAGAGCCAGTCCGTCGAGCATCGCGCTGCGTACCAAAGCCACCCGTCGGCCCACAATCAGCTGACGGCACGACTCCACAGCTCGACCGTAGCGAAACATGAACCCGACTGCGTGCAGGACACCGGAACGCTGCAAGATTTTATCAACATCCCGCGCGGTAGCCAGGTCCTTGGCGGGTGGCTTCTCAATGAAACAATGAATCCCGCGTGTTGCTGCTGGCTCGACGAGTTGCAGTCTCACTGCAGGCGGAGTACAGATAACAATCGCGTCAGGACGGGCCGCATCAAGCATCCCTTCGTAATCTGAATATGGGTTGACTCTAAACTTTGCCGCAACGGATCGTACGCATGCTGCATCGAGGTCGCACAGACCAACGACGTCAACATTTTGCATGCAAAGCAAAGTCTTGACATGGGTCTGCCCTTGCCAACCAACACCAACCACTGCCACCTTGACCATTGCCGGTCACCTCTCTTTTGCCACGGTGTCTATCTTTTACCCTTGACGATGCCGTGAATGACTTCAAGGGGTACCTTTGGCTTACGTTGATAGGTAAGGAGGCCGTTCATTTCCTGCTCCACGTCCGTGAGTTGCGTGTAGCAGTAGCCCTGAATGATGGGCGACTGGTGCATGGCCTCAATCACAGCCCGAAACCGCTCGATGAAATCCTGCTCGTCAGAGGCGCCAGAGTATCCCCATCCTTCTCCGTCTCCGGTTTTAAAAGCGATACCACCGAACTCGGTGACGTAAATCGGCTCACCTCGGTAGGAAAATCCAGGGCTATACAGGAATCGTTCCGACGGCATGCCTGCAAGCGTGGATTCTACCGCAGCGTACCGTTCTCGCAAAACATCTCCGGCACTCTCGTAGTCGTGGATGGTGAGCAAGTCAGATATGGCGTGCTCCCAGCCGTCGTTTGAGATGACAAGCCGCGTGGTATCGAGCGATTTCGCGAGATAGTAGAGGCTCGCGAGATGGGCCGCCTGCCGCGGGTCGCTCAGCAATCGCGGGACTCCCCAACTCTCGTTGATAGGCACCCAGGCGACAATCGAGGGATGGTTGTAATCGCGATGGACCATCTCCTGAAACTCACTCGTGATTCGACGTACTGCGTCTGCGCTGAACAGATAGGTGTTTGCCATCTCCCCCCAGACCATGAGTCCAAGGCGGTCACACCAGTAGAGAAAACGTGGGTCCTCGATCTTCTGATGCTTGCGCACACCATTGAAGCCCATCTGTTTGGTGAGTTCAACGTCGCGGCGAATGTCGTCGTCACTTGGTGGAGTCAGGATGCCATCTGGAAAGTAGCCTTGATCTAGAATCAGCTTCATGTAATACGGGTGGTTGTTCAGCAGCACCTTGCCTTGCGCAACGGCAATTTTGCGCATTCCAAAATAGGTCTGCACTGTGTCCAAAGGTTCTGATGCCCTGGCGTGCAGCAGCTCCGGTGCGGGGGCATGCAATTGCTCGGGTGTTGTCACGTTCACCAATGAGGGTGCAGTCCTAATCTCGGGAACTGGACTGGTCTTGTAAAGCCATAGTGTCACATCATAGAGGTGCGGGTGTTCTGGACTCCACAACTTCCCGGTCCGGTGGACTTTGAAGTCCGTCAAGCCGATCCGACGAACAAGTACGCGTTCGGTGACAAGCAACCGGTCCTGTGAGATGAGTTCCCCGCTGAAACGGATCTCAATTTGGAGATGGTAGTGGGGTTGTTCCGGTTGATGAAATTGAGCCGCGCGCACTGAATCTGCTAACGCGTGATGGCTCGCATGGACTTTGACCTCTACCTCGACTTCGCCATTATCGATATCAGGAGTGAATTTGGCACTTTCGATGTAAACCGAGGCTACAGCCTCTAACCAAACACTCTGCCAAATGCCTGTGGTCCGGGTGTAGAAAATACCAGTGGATTTCGACGCCCAGTACTGTTTACCTCGAGGCTGAGCCAAATCACGTACTGCATCTTCTGCTCTCACGACGATGGTGTTGTCTGCTGGCACTAGTAAATCCGTGATATCTCCGGAAAAGGGGGTATGCCCGCCCTCGTGTGACATGGCCAGTTGGCCGTTCACCCAAACCACCGCCCGATAGTCAACCGCCCCAAAGTGCAGGACAATCCGTTTTCCGGCAAAAGCCTCTGGCACCTCAAACGCTTTCCGATACCACACCACGTCATGGAATCCTGTATCAGCAATACCGCTGAGTCGGCTTTCGACAGCGAACGGCACCATGATGGTGTGCGTGAAAGGCGCCATCGCCTGGAGACCTTCAGGACCCGTGTACCATTTTTCAACCATACCGTAGTCTGCATTGTCGAAGGCAAACTCCCATGGCCCATTTAAGGTCATCCACTCGTCGCGTTTAAAGTCTGGTCGTGGATGTTCAGACCGAGGCACGTTCGCGAATTCACTTGTAGTCTCGTTTCGCGGCATCGTGGACCCCCATTTCATATTTGTTCGCTGCCCTCTGCCGCCAGTGGTGCGCTGTCACTGCCGAGTGGAGCTACCCAGGCGGACTTGTTATACCGTAGGCTCGTGCCCGCCCTTCAGCGCCCCATCAGCACCAATATCTTACAGCAATTGCAGCCGTTCCTTGGAAAACCCAAGAGGCAACGGAGCGGGGCGCTCGCAAGTCGACTCCACCGCGTAATGACGACCGTCATCAGACGAAACATGGAAGCCATGCATGAGCTCAAGGACGTGGACAGCGAGATCGATATGAGCACGATGACGCTCGCCGGTGCGCAGCGTCTGCACCATATCAGCTGCACCGAGACCACGGCTGTTCTCAGCGAAGCCAAAGAGTAGTGGAATCTCATCCCACTGCTGCGAGCCGCGTCGGCGGAAGCGGATGGGACCGCCAAACGTATTCGGATCCGGCACAGACAGCGTCCCTTCCGTTCCGTAGACCTCAATCCGGGGCAGCTCCGAGCTCCAGATGTCAAAACTGGTCATTATCGAGCCAATGGCTCCACTGGCAAATTCCATCATCCCTGTTACGTGGGTTGGGATTTCAACGCTGACCTTTTCGCCGAACTTCGGTGCTGAAGTGATAGTGCGCTCTGAGAATGTCACCCGGGTCATGCCTGTCAAACGTTTCACCGGGCCAATCAGGTTAACCAACGCAGTCAAGTAATAGGGACCCATATCGAACATGGGGCCGCCTCCCACCTGGTAGAAAAACTCAGGATTTGGATGCCAGCTCTCCGGACCGTGGCTGGTCATGAAGGCAGTGGTCGCTACGGGTTCACCAATCCAGCCATCATCAATTAACTTACGACACGTCTGCAGCCCCCCGCCAAGAAACGTGTCCGGTGCGTTGCCGACGAGGAGCCCGCGGTCCGTTGCAACCTGTTTCAAACGCTTCGCATCTTCCAACTGCAGAGCAATGGGTTTCTCTGTGTACACGTGCTTTCCAGCCTCAAGTACCTGCATCGCAACCGATGCGTGCACTTGTGGAACCGTAAGGTTAATGACGAGTTCTATCTCCCCGTCCTGGAGCAAATCCTCCACACTGCCGAAATGCGGAACACCAAACTGCTCTGCACGTGCCTGCGCCCGGGAGAGGTCAATGTCCGCCACACGTTTGACGTCGAGTCCAAAGTCCTTCGCGTTCTTCAGGTAGATCTCACTAATGTTGCCACAGCCAATGATGCCAATCTTCACGGATTTCACGGTGTACAACTCCTCTCATGAGCCCGTTAGGCTTCAAAAGGTGCTACGGTGACGCGCGATGCGGTCGCATTTGACGCAGCGGCCGCCTCGTTAATCGCAGTCAATCCAATTACGTCATACGCAGTGATGCTCGGTTCGATACCATCAGTAATGGACTGTACCCATTGTTCCATCGGCATCGGCAAACGATGGTGAACCGGAAAATATTGTGATAGAACCTGTGCATCAGCTGTATTATCAACAAGGTACCACCTGTCCTCAGGCAGTTTACGGCTCTTGATTTTCAGATTCGAATCCTCAACCAGAACAGAGCCTTCCGTGCCATGCATCTCAAGCGAGAATGGACTGCGGCCCGCGACAAATCCAGCTTCAATAATCCCGAGAGCACCGGATTCATACTCAACCAGGACAACGGAGTTGTCGTCAACGCCTTTATCGAGGTAGGAGCTAAAGCGGGCCGAGACCGCCGTGGGCTGACCAGCCAAACGGTTTGTCAGGTAAATGGGATGTGCACCGAGGTCAATTAAGGCACCACCGCCACAAAGTTCTGCATCAAAGAAATGGGCAGGCAGCCAACCGCTTGGCGCCTGCTCTGTAGGGACAGCGCCATTGTGAGCGAGACGGCAACGGACGGAAGTTAGGTTTCCAAGTAAGCCCCTGTCGAGGGCATCCTGGGCAACCACGTAATAAGCATCCGTCAAACGTGGCAGTGAGACCATGACATTTACATCGGCGTCCTTGGCTGCATGAAGAATATCGAGGCATTCCTGCCGCGTGAAAGCAAGCACTTTCTCCGTGAACACATGCTTGCCCGCACGAATCGCCGCCATAATTAACGCGTAATGTGCATTCGTCGGTGTCGTGACAATTACCGCGTCAATTTCCGGGTTTGTGAGAACCTTGTCCAAATCCGCTTCGAAGGCGACTCCGAGAGCCTCTGCCCACTTCGCGCCACGCTCGGCCTGTTCATCCCAAACCAGCTTAATTTCTACGTTCTCGTTACGCTTTGCCTGGCCCGCGTAGTCATCAGCGTGCACGTGCCATTTGCTTAGCAATGCGACTCGAATCATGACTCTCCCACCTTCACAGATAGATTATGAAGCACTGGTTGTAAAGCAAACACCAAAGAGCGCCGCAAGTATGGTTACTTGCTACTGCCTTGCTCGCAGATATACTCAGCGACGGATAGGCTGGCCAAGTCTCCGACTGCATCACCGAGTGCTGCTGGAACAACCTCGCAGACCGATGCGGACAACGGGATGGCCTCACGAGCGATTTGTTCGAGCATGTGAGGTCGGAGCAAGGCTTCTTGACGTTGATAGATGCTCCCAATGATAATTCGTTCAGGATTCAGGATATCAATCAATACGCTGATTCCCTGTCCCAACCTTTGACCGGAGATGCGAAAGACCTCATTTGCCAGCGGATCGCCATCATTTGCCGCCTGTGCGACAGTCGCCGCCGTGACGTGGTCGAGGTCCGATAGCGCATTGCAGAAAGCAACAGGCGTACCTCGCACGATGTTCGCGTGAGCCATCTGACGTGCGAGATGGGCAATCCCTCCCCCACTGCAAAAACCTTCGAATGACCCTGCCTTGCCGTAACCAATCGGGCCTTCCTCAGCAAGGCGGACGTGTCCAACCTCCCCGCCCATGTCGTTGGTCCCGCTGTACAATCGGCCATCCAAGATGAGGCCCGCGCCCATCCCAGTACCAAACGTGAGAAAGATGAGATTGCTGTAGCCGCGTCCTGCACCCCACTTCCACTCCGCCAGGGCACACGCATTTGCATCGTTTTGCAGACCCACAGGAACATGGAAGTGGTCCTGAAACGGCCCGACAACATCCACCCTGTCCCATCCGGGCAAGTTAGGTGGTCCGAGAACCAGACCTGCTTTGCTGTTCAGAGGGCCACCGCAACTTATCCCAATCGCCGACAACTTTTCCGGCGAATATCCCGTGGACGGGTCCGAAGATGACTCCTGCGACGCCTTTGCTGGTAGTCGCGCCGACCGTTCAAACAACAGCTCCTGCAAAGCGTCCGTCATCGCCTTTAAGGCTTCCAAGGGAGAGGCAGGCGTCGGAAAGCGTTGCTTAGCAATAACTTCGATTTCCCCGCCCGTTGACCTGCCTAAAGTTACCGCGCACTTTGTACCGCCAATGTCAATTCCCCCGAGTAGTCTCATACGTCAAAGAATTCCTCTTCAAGTGCAATGCAAATGGTGTGGTAAATTGGCAGGTGCCGCTCCTGGATTTCTGGAGTGAATTGATAGGGAACCTTGATGATGACATCACAGACATCGTTCATCTCACCACCCGAAGCACCAGTGAGACCAATCGTCCGCAGACCTTGAGCCTTCGCGACCTGCATCGCGTGAATGACATTTTTAGAGTTACCCGACGTACTAAGGCCAATCAGGACGTCCCCGGGGCGACCGTAACCGTACACTTGCTGTGCAAATACCATCGAGTCTGCAACATCATTGACAATGGCTGTGAGAAGGGCTGTATGGCTGACGAGGGAAATGGCAGGCAAAGCTCCTTGCAGTTGGTTTGCCAAGTACTCCCCGTGCGCACCAAACATCTCAACCAAGCGAGTTTGCACTTGTGATGGAACAGGCCGTTTCTTCATGAACCCCTTCATCAGCTCACCGACGACGTGTTCACTGTCTGACGCACTGCCGCCGTTTCCACAGACAAGCACTTTTCCGCCGTTGCCATAACAACGCACCAACATGACAATGGCTTGCTCAATGGACCCTTTGCACGGTTCTAGGTCTGGGTAGCGTCGACATAGGGCCTCAACCTGTGCTGTCATGGGTCGCCGCCCTCCTTTGACTTTCTCAGGTTTTTTGCAGTTCACACACCAGGACTTCGACACCGTGTTTTTCAATTTCGCGCAACATCTCTTCATTCGCAAGACTACTGGTTATGAGAATGTCCACATCGTCAAAAGAACTGAAGGAGATGAGTCCCTGCTTTTCAAGTTTGGTATGATCGGCTAGAATGACCACCTTTTCACCGACGCCGACCATCGCTCGCTTGACTTCAGCTTCGTAGATGTCTGCACTCGTAAAACCCTTTTTCATCGAAATACCTGACGTGCCAAGAAACACGTAGTCAGCTGTGTATTTCTGCATCTCAATTTCCGGCTGTGGACTGACTAGGCTCATCAGATGCGTGTTCAACTTGCCGCCAATCACAAAAACGGAAAAGTTCTGATTGTGACTCAGTTCCTGCGCGACGTTGATTCCATTCGTGATGACTGTCAATCGATTTAACTCGCCAAGGTGTTTGGCAACACTCCACGTGGTAGAACCAGCGTCGACAATGACCACTTGGTCCTCTTTGACGAGCTTTGCCGCCATACGGCCGATGGCATCCTTTTCTTCCCCCATCTGCGTACGCCGCTCGTCGACCGGTGTAATCGACGTCATGCTTGCGATGAAGTCCTCTGTAAGCACAGCCCCGCCATAATTTTTCTGTGCAATTCCGTCCCGCTCCAACTCGTTCAGGTCGCGACGGATGGTCTCTTCAGAGACATCGAACTCGCGAACCAAGTCAGCAACCTTGACCATGTGGTCTCGCAACAGCATTTCTTTAATTCGCCGTCGTCTTTGGGCTACGAGCATCCTAACCTTACCCCCTTGTAACTCGCTTGGTATTTGACCTCATTCTGGTATCACGGACCCTCTCGAGCTTGTAATCATTAACGCGTCTTCCACTCCAACAGGTCCGTCTCGTAAGCCTCATGGTCGATAGCGAGCGGTACGCGTATGGTCTTAATTTCTGAAGGACCGAACTCAAGCGAAATTTCTCTTCCCCATCTCGGCAAGCGAATTGTCGTATCGGTCTGACGACCGTGTGCTTCATAACAGCGAATCACGAGGTCATCGTTGTCTTCCGCCTGTTTGACAACACTAATGATGACATTGTCGGCGTCCACTGAGACGAACGAATCAGCTTGCGGCAGACTCCCTGCATGGTACGTCTCAATCACCGCAACAGGCGGCTGATTCAGTTCCAATGCACGCTGCACGGTTCCCGCTTGCTGCCAACTGCCTTCATGCGGAAGCAGTGAATAGGTGAACTTCTGGATGCCAGTGTCGATGAACGTGTACGCTTCATCCTCCTGTGGCACGAACGGGTCGTGATGTGCGTAAATTGGGCTTCGCAACACCGTGATGCTCATTTCACGGTTGAGCACATCAAAGCTGTACTTACCGTCGTTGAGAATGCTGATGCCATACAACTCGCCGGTCTCCCGGGGGATTCCTGTCATGTCTATCCAGCTTTGTCCAGGCTCTTCCTCACCATTCACCGCTCGCTCGATATGGCCGTACGGAATCTCGTAGGTCGCCTTGCTGAAATTCACAGTGATGGGGAACCGTAGTTTCAGAGCTTGGAATTGTTGATGCCAATCAACTGTGACATGGACGTCAATCTGCAATAGGTCACGATACATCGTGAAGTCCTGCATCAAGACTGACTTGTCAAACTCACTGATGACTCGAATGACTGCACGCACGTCGCCCAGTTCCACCAGTTTGACGGATTTTGCGAGAAATCGCCCGGCTTCGTTCTGAAATTGGAACACACCGTGACTCCAAGTATCACTTTTGTCTTCGATAACCACGGCTTTCGCTGCATCACCCCGGAAGATGCTGAAGTCCTGATTCTTGTCATGAAGGTCTTTGATAAACCCTGTCTGCGCGTCGAACTCAAGCTTGAACCAGTCGTTCTCAAGAACCGTGTCGGTTGCACTCAAAGTACGCTGGTGCTGCAATGGAGCGATAGTTTCGTCCCGATTCGGGAGTAACTGGTACACCCGATAGCCGAGCGGCGGCAGGTCTGCGACGAAGCAGATGCGGTTACGGCCATGTGCTGTCGCTCGTGACTGAATGCGCTGTATCGCTGTCACGTGGCCCGTATCGTCGACGAGTCTGGCCGTTTCTGCGAATCCGCCAAGTTCCAGTTCCACTTTGACTTTCGAATTCCAGGCATGAGGATTGAAGACGACAATGGGCTTCATGCCTTCAATAGCCGGGATGTCGATGTTCCACGACAGGGACTGCACGGCGTTGTTCAGACCACGGCCTGCAATCGCCATGGCTTCTCCAAACAGGTACAGAGCATCATCGTAAGCAGGCTCGATACTGGTTCCTGCAAGGATGTCGTGGAACTGATTGAACAGGATGTCTTTCCAGGCCTGTTTAAACGCATCCTTCGGATACGGCTGCGCTGTAGTCCAGTTTGCAATCTGGGCGAACTTCTCTGCCGCTATCATGGCATTTTCTGCCTTACGATTCCAGCGTTTAATACCAGAATGTGCTGCGTAACAGCCACTAGCGTGATGCTGAAGGTCCTCATGAACCACGGGGAGGTTCAAATCACGCCGTTCCAGAATCGACGCCACAAAGCGATTTGGCGTACTAAACGGGAGCGCAGGGTACGCTGGATGGTCGTTCATGCGAATGATGCTGTCGAGATTCTCCTTGGTTGGACCCCCACCGTGGTTTCCGACGCCGTAGAAGCACATTAATTCGTCCACTGGAGCATTCAACTGGTCCCCACATCGTCGAATGTGTTTCTCGAGGTCCTTGCCCCATGTGCAGTATTCAAACAAAATACGTGATGCGAGCACACGCGACCCATCGTCCGACTCCCACCAAAAGAGGTGCCCTGGCAGCCCTTTTTCGTGCGGGCCTGGCCGCAAAAACACGTACGAATCCATGCCGCTTTTTCGCAGGATCTGCGGCAGCATTCCGTTATGGCCAAAGCTGTCGACATTATAGCCAACGCGGGCTATTTTTCCTAATTTTTCCTGAAAATAATGTTGGCCGTACAGCCCCTGCCGGACAAACGATTCGCCGCCTGGAATGTTGCAGTCCGGTTGAATCCACCATCCACCGACAATCTCCCAGCGACCTTCTTCAATGCGTTGCTTGATTTGTGCAAACATCGCCGGGTCGTTGTTCTCAACCCATTCATAGAACTGAGCGGAACTCGAGACAAACACAAAGTCGTCGTATTCGTTCATACGGTCGAGCGCGGAACGGAATGTCGCTTTGACCTCCTGAAAACCCTCCTGCCATTGCCACAGCCAGACCGGATCGATATGCGCATTGCCAATCATGTGTAATGTTGGTTTTGACATCTTCATGCCCCTCCAGATGGTTACTCAGTTATGAAGCGGATGGTCGCAAGTCCCCATGCAGGGACCGGAACGATGAGTGATCCGTCTGTTGCCGCCCGAATCTCCTCGATATCGCGTTCGAGCAGGTCCGTATGCCAGGCTTTGCTAAGCTTATGGCCTCGAACCAGGTTGTTGAGCTTCACGTGTGCAGTTTCACCCGCGGTCTCTTGCAGACGAAGAATGAATCCCTCGTCCCACTTCGCTTTCTTCAATGTCGTGAGTGCGATGTTTGTGCCCTCGGACTCTCCTGGCACGTGTAGCCCACCGAGGACGGCCAGCGTCCCGCCGTCATCTTCGGCGTAAGGTTGGCCTTCGGTCCGGAACTCCTGCAAGCTCAAACGCTGTGCATACAGCGGCATCCGTGCCTCCCAGCCACAGCGGTAGGCAGCTTCTTTGGTGATGACCTCAGCACTTGTAATCTGGTAAGAGAACTCAATCTCTCCACCTTGCGACGCTTTGTAGTTGGTGTGCCAGTAGTTGTTTAATACGTATGAGAAGATGCGGCCGCCAGACAAGTCAAGTTCCTTTGGCCAACGCCCTCGCACAATGTCTCCGATACAAAACAACGGGATGTCCGGGGAAGCGATAAAGACTTCCGCACGCGGTACTCCCCGCGGCAGAGCAGACATCTCGGACCGAGCCCCCGGCCCACCGTCGGTTTCAGACACGTGGATACCCGTCTGCAGCGGCAACCACTCTTTACAGGCTCCGGGTAAACTGTCCTTATTCCAGTCAACCCAGCCGAGGTGGGAGTCGGACATCGTCATAGCGTTTGTCAAGGCAGTCGGAAAGGCGATGTAAACCGCCTCTTTGTTGACCGTCTCGGTCTTGTCGTAGGTGTACCGAACGTCGATGCGTTTTTGTCCATTCACGAGCCGCCACTCAACTGTGAGCAACCCCATCGGAACTTGGCCCTTAATAACCACTCGCGCTGCGCCTTCAGCTTCTTCCACACTCGCCGCAATCAAGTCGAACCCTGCATGTAGATGTAGGTCCGCCTCTGGCAAATCCGATTGATTACTGACAAGCCGGGTTCCCTCACCACCCTCTGCGTAGAGGAGTTGTCCAAACCTGTATTGGTCGGTTTGGTCAACCAGTTCACGACCGATGTCTTTATCAAGAATACTGACGACTCCCCCCCGCTCGGTATCTATCACGATGTGGTAATACTGGTTCTCGAGCGTAAGACGTCCAAATGCCTGTCTCGTGGAAAATTCCTGCTGCTGCTCACTTTCGTCTGCGGCTTGAAGTGGAAAGCGCCTGTAACTGAGTCCATCCAGGTGTGAAATCCACAGTTCCACAACCTTTTGTGAGTGAGTGCGGCGCACCACCCTGTGCGCAACATCTGCCCCGGACTGGGCGTCCGTCACCTTTTCACCGCGCCCAATCTCCACCTGAACAAAACCACTCACACCCCAACTGTGTGGGTTGTAGACGGCGATTTCGCGTCCCTTTGTGTTCCACATCAAACTGTGACGTGTTGCTGCTGAATGCAGCAGCCGCCTCCCCCACGCTGCCGCCTGCTTCGCCATGTGTTCCTTGACCGCCCATTGATGGTTTTGCAACAGAGCATCCGGGTCCGTGCAACTAAGAAATGCTCCCCAAGTGTGCTCGTCGTATTGAAGTAGTTCTCGCCATGCATCGTCAAAGTGTCCCTGAGGATAGGCGAAATCCGGATTATGCAGGGCAGCCAAAGCTTCCAGTCGTTCTGCCGCCAAAATCATCCCCTGCGCTCTGCGATTCTCGATGGTAGGCACAATGCTGCTGCCAACACCATCTTCCCAGTAGGCCCCACCGTCGCCTTTCACGGTCACCAACCGATGGCCGAAGTTCTCCTCTACATAATGGAAGAAATCCGACACGTTGCATGGAATAAGCCGCGGATATTCGTAGGTCTCGTTCCACTGTGCTGTGAAAACACTTGGCTGTAGATCAATGTCCGTGTTGTCTGCTTCCTGGCCGTACAGGATGACTGCGTCCGGTGCATAACTCTCTGATTCGTATTCCAGAAGCCAAAGGTCAAGGCCCCGTTCGGCTGCATTTTGCATTGGCGGGCTGCCGCATACCTTGCGCAGTTCACAGTACATTTTTGCCAGCCACGTCAATACTTTGCCGCCGTTTGTTCCCTCCCAGTAATAAGGAGAGATACGATTGAGACCTCCATTCAGGCGGAACGGCCCGCGGTCTTGATTGTTCGCATGGACGAGGTAACGCACACCGCTGTGCTCCAAAATGGCTGGAAGTGAACCCGTCAGTGACGCAACATCCACCACTGAAGCGAATTCTGACCGCAGTCCGTTTGGCCGCAGAAATGACTCCGTAAACTCACCGTTTCGAATGAGGTCTTCAAGACCCGCGTACTGCGTCAGCACATCAGCGTAGTTGCTCGGGATTCCGATGCTGCCTTCCCGAATGTGTCTAACGAGCTTTTTGATCCTGTCTGGCGCTCGTGTCACCAGATACGTCTCCAAGACCCACGTGGAATCCAGGTGGTAGGAGAAACTGTCAGACTGCACATGAGAAGGTGCCTGTTCGAGGTGGTCAATCGCCGTATCGATGTTCCTGCACAACCGTTCTGCGACTTCCCACTGCCGATGTGTGTAACCGACGTCCGTATGGGCGTGCGGCGACAGGTAGACTTTCCACTTGCGGCGGCGGACAAACCATCCCTTAAAGTCAACCGGACGGCCGTCAATCGTACCATGCAGGCGGTACTCTACCGCGCTCGTTCCATCAAAGACTTCAAACTCCGAGCGGAAGTGTCCAAAGGACAAGGCCGGGATGATGACTTCCGTGGTCTGTGTGCGGCTGTTACCCGAAAGCTCGAGACGTAAGACGGCTCCTTTCGTTGGCCCATCAAATTCGACGTAGAACTGGCATTTTTCCACCAGGTCCCCGCTCTTGTCTCGGCGGTACATCACCGTAGGTCTCATCTCGACGTTGCAAATACCTCGCCAAGCGGGGTCTGCCTGATGACTTACCGTGTCGCTCGGATCTATCTGAGTGGCTAAGCCATCGCCGTGGACCGTATGAGGACTTGCCGCGTCGCCGTACACGGTTTGCGTCAACGACAGTCCCTGGTATACAAACCCAGCGCCGTTCGCCATGCGGTCAAGGCGACCGATGCGTTCCCGGTTGTCCACATGGACGTAATCTTTTCCGTCACAACTCACGAGCGTAAGTTCGTTCAGACCTTTGTGCAGGAGGCGCTTTGGAATCATAACCTCACAGACGCCCTCGGAATAAATGGTGGTGTGTAAGCCCTCTAACAGACGAATTTCCCCCGAGTCAGACGGGCTCGGTCGCAAATAGGCAACGCCTTCCACACCATTTATGTTCAATTTCAAATCGGCCAGCCGTGGTGCAATGACCAAGTAATCCAGCCGAAACGTGTACGTGCCGGTCGGTTCGTCCTCGAGTTCAAAACGAACACGATACGGGTGAAATTGATACCCGCCTTCTGGGTCAGCTTCAGACGGATGGAACACAGGCCATTTTTGACCGTCATTTTCCAGCCCATGAGAGAGTTCTTGCGACCCGGCATTCTTTACTTGCCAGATAACGTCGCCCAACATGTTGGGGTTCTTGTAGTTGTCGACAAGGTCCGGCGATGGTTTGTCGGCCGATCCGATCTGCCAGAGCGTCGTCTTTCTCTGTGTCATCCTCATCCCCCCAGTTCCTGCGCCCAGCCGTTTTTCGGGTTAAACACAGCGACCTCCCCGCGTCTTACGGACTCGTACGCAAAGATGTACATGGCTGCTGACCAGGATTGTCCAGCATACCCCAGCGGCCGGCCACTCGTTCCGTGAAACCATTCGTTAAACTCCCATTCTCGTTCCTTACCTTTGTGGACCATCCGTGCGAGACTCTCAAGCTGCTTTTCTGCTTCCTCGAACCTGCCTGCCTGAACGAGGGCGCTGACGTAAAACCCGCCGATAAACGGCCAGGCACCGCCGTTGTGGTAGTGATGCGGTTGGTTCAAATTGCGAACACGGTAATATTCACGCCAGTCCTTCTCACCTTCGTGAATCACTGGGTACAGGGCTTGCACAGGGAACGGGTCATTCATGCCTGTTCCTTCGATGTAGTTGAAGATCTTGTCTGCCTTCTTCTGACCTGCCACACCGAACAAGACGGCGACCAAGTTGCCAAGCGTATCAAATCTGTCCGCGTAGTCTCGAAATCCCATGTATGGCAAGTAAAACGGCCGCTCTTGCAGTTCTGTGTCAACGCGCCTCAGTGGATACAACCACTCGCGTCGTACGCGCTCGACATAGTCCCAGTCCCGCGGTTCTTCCGGCCCAACCCAAAGCAATTGGTTTAACTTGCGGTGGACATCTGACGCCTGGTCGAGATAGAAATCAAACGGTTTATTGAGGACCGCAGCCATCTGGGCCATGCATTTCCACGCCGCAAAATAGAGGGCATTGTCGAAGAGCACATTGTAGCGGTTGGCAAACAGGTCTGCCCAGTCCATCGCTTCATGAACCTCAAGCAGGCCGCATTCGTTCGAATCCTGGTAGCGCAGCCACAACAGCGCCCGTTCCAGAGACGGCCACGCGTCTTTGAGGAGTTCGCTATTACGGCCAAGTTGAAAATTGTAGTAGTGACCAATGATGTACCACAGGCTGTTGTCGACGCAGCCTGCGTGAATGGTGTCCACAACAGGGCCGCTGTCGCCTTCGAGCTTACCGCCGTGAGCAATTAAAGCGGGATCGGCCATGTTTGGAAAACCAACGTTATGCGGGATATTACCAAGTGGTGTCTGGTATTTACGTAAAGTCTCAAGTGACCGGAAGTGGACCTCTTTCCCGGCTTCGTCGTTGCAAAGGAGCAAACCCAACCCGCAAATCATGCTGTCGCGAGCCCACACCTGTTGGTAAGCGGTATTTGACCCGAGCAGCCCGAGTTCACTGCCGTTAGAGAGCAAGATGCGCTCGGCCTGTTTTCTGGCTTCATCAACCAAGGCTCGGTTCATGTTGTTCTTCCTTTCCTGAGGTCTTGCCAGCTCCTAACGTCTTGTCAGCCGAAGCAATCGCAAATTGAATCAGGTCTGCGAGCTTACCCACATGAACTATCTTTGGATGGCGCTCGATAAACGACACCGACTCCTTAAGCCAACCCATCGCCTGCGCAAAACTCCCTTCCTCCTTGATGGCCTGTAACACGATGACTGCGCGTTGTCCGGCCCAATGCCAGTGTTCCAAGAGCTCAATCCAGGGCAATAGGTTGTTGCGCAGTGCGTAGTTGTCCATGCGGTTTTTCAAGCGATAACAAGCCTCGTCGATGTTGCTCAAAAACCCTTTCAGTTCTTGAACTCGTGCTGCATCCAAATGGCCAGTGTCTTGCAGTGAAAGCAGCACCGGGTTTACCACCTCATCAAGCGGCGACGGCGCCTCAGGACTAAGGCAAGAGCGTAGACAGTACGGCGCAATTGTGGCCAGCGCCAGGGCGTTTTCCTCCCCGGCGACTTCCGTCATGGCCCGCTGCCAAGCCGCTGTCGGCTGATACCCGTCCGGGTTCGTCATGTACTCGGCGTATGTCAACAGAGGAATCTTCGACGCCTCCGCTTGGATCATCGTGTTTGCCACGATGCCTCGGACGGCACCAGCAAGTTTCGCGTCCCGTCCGATAATCGGGCCGATATGAAGTTCTGGTTGCATAGCGAGATCGTTCACAGGGTAGTTATCCCACAAAAGCGGTGGGCGCTGGGCAGCTTGTGCAAACCCAGCGACGTGCTCATATCGAATCTCCTGTGAGCAGATGTGAGGCCCTGTGTAGAAGACATCAATTTCCGGAGTGAGACCAAGACCAAGGTCTCGCAGGTAGTCACTAAATGGAGCCGCTCCATGGTAATCAGTCGGACACATGCTGAGGGTACAAGGTTCGCCGAGTGTCTGCAGCCAGCTATAGACCCGGTTACAGAGTGATACGTGGGCCTCAGAGTAGGTCTCAAATACCTGGTAGTCCTGCGGATGCACAAATTCTTTCTGGATGTCATCAAGGAAGAGGCTGAACGCCCTAATGCCAGCGTCGTAAAAGGTCTTCAGCTTTTCGGTGACAAGAGCAAAGTCCGTTTCGGAGGAATACGCAATGGATATTGGACTCAGCGCATAGCAAAAGGTGACACCCAGAGATTTCGCCAACGAGGCAGTATGTCGAAACTCTTCCATGACCTTTTCCGGGTACGGTTCGCGCCAGCGGTTGCGATGTTGGCGGTCGTTTTTCGGCCCATAGATGTAGTAGTTCCAACCCTGTTCGCCAAGAAACGATATCAATTGATTGCGTTCTGTGAAGGTGTAATAAACCCCGTAGAAACTCTCCATCACGCCGCGGATGGGAAACGGTCCGGAAACTGGTGCAGTCATGTCCTCACTCCGTTCTGTACAAGTTTGCGTAAAGGCAGGTACTTGCTCTCGTATATGTGCTGATAATCCTGATGCTGTTTGGCATCAGGATGGACTTGTGTGAAAGTAGTGACGTCGACGGGCTCCGTCACAGTCGTGCCCCTGCGACCTAGGTCTGTACCCGTCTTGGTCTTGGTCTCCTTCTCAATCGCGATTCCCGCTCCCCTCGCAGCGACAAGAGCGGCGCCAACTACAGTTGACTCCGTCGTCGCTAACACATCAATGCTGCATCCCGTAACATTCGCTTTTACCTGCAACCAGTGCGGATTTTTTGCACCACCGCCAACAGCGGAAAAGTTGAGAACCGACCGGCCAAGTGCGTTCATCGCCTGACGCCGGATGAATTCAACTTCAAAACAGAGCCCTTCGAGCACAGCCTGAAATATCTCCGTATGCTGATGTGCCAGCGTAACTCCAAACAAAGCTCCATGACGCAGGACTTCCGGAATTGCGCCAAGATACGACAGCGGAGGCACATAGATAGCATCCGCCCGTGCGCCTGCCAAGTGCTTCATGAAGGTATGCAGGTCTTCGTAAGACGATGCTGTTCCGAGCAGCAACTGACGCGCCCAGTCGACGGAGCCACCGGACATCGGGAGCGACCCTAACCAGTACATCCTGTCCCCTGTCACATGTAACCCGTAAACAAGGCCTGTGTGGAATTCCGTTTTTCCGAGTTCGCGGATGGACGTAGTTCCAAGCAAAGTCTCAGCGGTCCCGACCGAATTAAGCACGCTGTTGTCACCTGCGAGACCAGTCCCAACCATACCGCAAAGGTGGTCGTGACCCGATACGCTGACGGGAATCGGGTGCGTCCCGTCCTGACCCAACAACTCCGCGTACTCTGTCAACAGCGCTCCTGCAGGAGTTCCACTTGGCATAGCTTCAGGGAACAGCCGCGGATTGAAGTGAAAGTTCTGCAGCCAGTTCTGGTCCCAGACTCTGTGGCGGATGTCAAAAGCGAGCGTCCTGGCCGCCAATGTGTAGTCCGTTGCAATGACCCCAGTCAGGCGATAGACCACATAATCCGCGGTTGACAGCCACACCGCGTCGTCCGATATCCCACCTTGCTTGTCCTTGAGCCACAAGAGCTTGGTTAACCCGTGTTTTACAGCGGGATGCAGCCCTGTACGTGAGAACAACGCCAATTCTGACTCAGCGCCTTGAATCACCGGTACGTATGGCGCGGGCCGCTGGTCGAACCAAGGGATGAGCGGTGACATGGCCTTCCCGGTTGAACGGCTGACGAGCACACCAGACTCTGCCATGCTTGCAACACCTATCGCCTCAATGTGAATTCCACCGGCATGGGCAAAGCCGCGAATTGTCGCAAGAGGACTAGCTGACTTACCCTCGATTCGAGATGATGCCCGTGCAACCACGGTTTCGAGGAGGCCTAGGACTGCCCGCCAGACCTCGTCAGGGTCGTAGAAGCTGCCGCCGTCCGCACTCTGATGCAGGTGCATCGAGCTCGTTTCAACGCACTGCAGCGCGCCATCTAGATGAACCAATCCAACCTTACAATGAGTACTCCCTACATCAATCCCAATCAGCAATTTCGCTCACACCTGTTGCTTGACTTGGTAACCATCACGCATGGACACGACGAGTGCGTGCATGCATGCACACCACGTAAAAAACTTCAAAAACTGATGGATAGTGTCACAATCTGTTTCGCGCCCGCACTGACCATAAACCGGTGGTCGTCAACGGGTGTTACGATAGCGCCGACTTCTTCTTCTTTCAAGTTGGCGTAGCAAACTGATTTCGGAGCCCGTGAGAACCGAAGTGTCGCTTCAGTACCAGCAGCTGACGCGTTCCATAAGCGAACAATCAGACGGTCACCGTGCTCCGCCTTCTTGATGCTGCTCTGAACCAATGTTGACTCACCCTCCAAGGTGATGAGTCCCTCTTCAAGCGACAAGGTTCCAGAATGGCGCTCACTTTTCGCGCCAACGAGCGGCGCCAGATACCGGTGGGCTTCCCGGAATGCTCCCGTTTCGTTCCATCCACTTTCACCATGCGGGATAATTGCATACTCGAAAACTTGTGGACCTGGGCACTGGGCATCTGGTACTGGTATCTCAGGTCCAGCCCCGCCGCGTCTCGTCAGCAGGTCTTCGCGTGACAACCATCCAACGGCTCTCAGTAAGGTCAGTGCAACCGTGCCAGTGCCGTCGTCAAGTATCTCGTACTCTGGCAAGCCACGATTGGCGATGGTGAGACCGCGGGGACTGTCGAGGCCAGTTCTGACATCACTGACACTTACGTATCCTTGCTGCGGCCAGTTGGTGGTCGGTGTTTCTGGCCAGCCGTTGCCTGACTCCGCGGCGGCTATGGCTCGTTCCACGACATCAAAATGTCCTTCGGCATGCGCGACCTTAACCTCAGCACCTAGGGGGAATAACGCTTGCAAGCGATGGTCGAGAATCCGATGGTCAATCTCTGTACGGATTGAAACGACGGGCGACAGTGATTTTAGCGTCACATGCGTGACGATGGTTTGCAGGACGTATTCCGAACTGCGGCAAAGCCTGTCTGAAGACAGTTCCTTCGGTAACAGCCACGTAAGTTCCACACGAAGAGTGCTTGAGACCGTGCCTGCTTCCGAGACGGATACATGCACCCTTGCTTCCTTAATCGAACAACGAACCTCGTCGACGAGCGGTGCAGAGTAATTGTACGTATCTCCTGCGTCACCGCCGTCGACAAAAGCGTTTAGACCAGAATAGACCTGACCCGTTGTCTTTTCCGTTAACGTAAGCGTCCCATCCCGCTCGACCACCACTTTGAGCAAATCGTTTTCGAGTGCGTGGTTGCCAATCCGCAGGTCGGAGGCGTGAACGCTCCCCTTCAACTCTGACGTGCTTTGCACTGCATTAAAGTTGACCTGTTTATTGTTTTGCGGCTCTGTTCGCGCCCGCAGGCGATAGGTCTTGTGGCCAAGTCCCGGGACATTCGATGCAACAAACTCAACTTCGGTGTAGCCCCACTTATCGGTCAAGGTCTGGCGATCCGCTATTTCTCGCACCTGCCACGGAATCTGCACACCGCTTTCGTCGACAATTTCGTGTGTCCGCGGCGCAATCGGTTGTTGATGACCAATTGGCATGCGTACAGACTCGCTCCGGGTCTCGAGTAGTGTGTTGTGAACAATCAGCGGTGTTTCCCCTTCTGCAAGCGTATCCGTTGCAATCCGACCATTGATGTACTCAAGTGCAGCACGCGTAACAAGACGGGACATTTGCAGAGATTCATCGAAACGCGGCAACATCTCTCTGTGGACCTCATCGAGGCTGCAACCGCAGATACTGTCATGCGGGTGATTCTTAATGAGCGTCTGCCATGCCTTCCAGAGCATGCCGTAGTCGTATTTGCCGCCGCGCAGCCACGCCGCTGCCGAAAGCGGCTCTGAATACTTCTCAAGCTCGGTTTGTACCCCGAAGTTACGTTGCTTCAGGTACATCCGGGAAGACACGACTCCAGGCAGCAAATGTGGGTATTCCTGTCCGTTGGCCCGTAACTCTCCGTGCCGGACCGTGAGCTCTGGCTGCGCACGCTTCACCCTGTCCATGAAATCCTTTGTCGTACCCCAGGTGAGCTCAGCGAAGTCTTCGAACTCCTCGTTAACTTGCTTCAGGATGCGCGGCAGACGTTTATCGATTTTGCGGTGATCTCCCCCATACGGCATCAACAGGTAGTTCGTCGTCGCGCGCTTGCTCCAGCGCTCGAGCGAGGCCCGGACCCGGCCGTACGTCTCGTCGTAGCTCTTGTCCGGATTATCAAAGTGGAGAAAGTCGACGACATAGTAGCCGTCCGGGAACCAATAGGTAAAAACGCGCGACCCGTCTGGAGACTCCCACCAGAACTCCTGCGGCATTTCTTCCTCACTGCCGCCAAGTCCACGCCAAATCATGGCATTATCAAACCCAAAACCGGATAAAATTTGCGGCATTTGCGAGATATGCCCAAACGTATCCGGAATATATCCGACATTTAGATTGTCAAAACCGAGTTGCTGGGAGACCTTTTCCCCCAACCACAGGTTACGGATATGCGCCTCAGCACTGACCAAAAATTCATCCGGCAGGATGTACCAGGGACCACAGTAGATTCGTCCGTTCCGAATGAAGTTGAGTAAACGTTGCCGATTTTCCGGGCGAATCTCGAGGTAGTCTTCAAGAACGATTGTCTGCCCATCAAGGACGAATGACTGAAACTCCGGGTCGCTTTCCAGCGTATCAAGAAGCTCGTCAATTAACTCCACAAGTCGAAAGCGAATTTCTTGAAATGGGGCCCACCATTCTCTGTCCCAGTGCGTATGGTGATAAACAATCACCTGCAGCTTTTTCGTCATGCCAGCCCCTCACTCTCTAGCTTTGTTCGTCAAGTGCACTACTCACCACAAGAGGCATTACATCTTCATTCGAAGGACGTACCACCACGCGGCATTATCCTTTGATGCCGCCCATGATATTGGAACCTTCAATAAAGTAGCGTTGGAAGAGGAAGAACAAGAGAACCACTGGCAGCAGAGCGACGACGGAAGCCGCCATCAAATAGTTCCACTGTGTCGCAACCTGTCCTTGAAAGGTTGTCAGTCCAATTTGCAGCGTGTATTGGCTTTCGTTGCTTACATAGAGGAGCGGGCCAAGGAAGTCATTCCAGGCACCGTTGAACGTAAAAATTGCGACGGTTGCGAGTGCAGGGCGAACCAAAGGAAGCATAATTTTCCACCAGATGTACAGGTGCCCAGCACCGTCAATCTTGGCCGCCTCGAGCAGCTCATTCGGGATCTGACGATAAAACTGGCGAAGCATGAAGGTAAAAAATGCCCCTGAGAAGAAAGACGGGACAATCAGAGGTAAATACGTTCCGACCCAATGAATCTTCGTAAAAATAACGTAAGTCGGGATCATCGTCACGAACCCCGGAATCATCATGGTTCCGAGCAATATGCTGAATAGCCAGTCACGCCCAGGAAATTTAATCTTGGCGAAGCCATAGGCCACGAAGGAGTTGGAAATGACTGTACCTAGTACTACAAAGAGCGTGATGAACGCGGTGTTTAACGTGTACCTTGTAAACGGCGCAGCTTCCCATGCAGCGACGTAGTTATGCCAGTGGAAGTGTTTTGGCCAAAAAGTATTGGAAGTCGTCATAATTTCCTTCATCGACTTGAATGATGTAGCAACCATCCACCAAGCTGGTGCCAAGATGGTAACACTCAGCACAATGAGTACGACAAAGATAATCGTCTTGTAGATTCTCGAGCGCATTTTTCGGCCGACATAGTAGCGGCCGGGGACCTTGTTCACCGCCATTATTGGTCGCCTCCCTCGTAATGGACCCAGCGTTTCGACAGTTTGAAGTTTAGCCACGTTAGAACCATTACGATGGCGAACAACAGCCATGCCATAGCATTGGCGTAACCAACCTTGAAATTCACAAAGGCCTGATTCCACATCTCCAAGTTATAAAACAACAATGAATTTACGGGCGAGCCAGAGCCAGGTGATCCGCCTGATGCGGTGCTCATTACGTAGCCCTGCTGGAACACTTGAAAACCGCCAATAATACCCGTGACAATTTCAAAAAACATAATCGGCGTAATCATTGGCAGGGTGATGTTCCAAAATCGTTGCCATGGCCCAGCTCCATCGAGTTCAGCAGCTTCATAGAGGCTCTCAGGTACAGACTGCAAACTGCCAAGATACAACAGCATGCCACCGCCAACGCCCCACAACTGCATGAGAATTACACCAGGTTTGGCCCAGTGCGGGTCAAAGAACCAAGCCGGTCCGTGAATACCGAACCATGACAATGCGACGTTCACGAGGCCTGTCTGGGGGTTGAGGATTTCCATCCAGAGCAGATACACTGCAACGCCAGATAACACATGCGGGAGGTAGAAAACGGTTCGAAAAATACGCATTCCAGTAACTTTTTGGTTCAGTAATACCGCCAGTGACAGTGCACCAATGGTATTGAGCGGAACACTGAGTACGACAAAGAATGTCGTGTTGTAGAGGGCCTTCCAGAATAGAGGGTCAATCGTGAACATTGTGATGTAATTCTTGAAACCAACCCAATTCATTTCCGACGTAATATCGTAATTCGTAAAACTGGTGTAGAGCGAGAAAATCAACGGAATGAACGTTAGGAACAGGAACCCGATGAGCCAAGGGCTGATGAAGATATACCCGGCAATCTTCTCTCGGGTTCGGAGGGACAGCGACCTATTCTTCGTCGGCGCGTTGGTCGTCGCCTTTGGTTGTAGTTGCAACGTAACCGCTCTCCCTTCGGTTGTTCACAAATTAATGGTCAGGAGAACATTTTGATGGCGAGAGTGAGCGGCGGGTCCAACTGGACCCCGCCGCCACGACTCGTGGTTGTCCACCTTACTGACTATTTTGTGCAATCAGATCTTGAATCGCCTTTTGCGCAGATTGCAGCTCTTTCTGTGGGCTTCCTTGTCCGCTTGTGGCCGCCTGAATGTGCGGTTCAACAAGGTTGGGGTAGCCTGGCGCCCATACTGGAACGGGTGTATGAACCGTCCACTTCATGTTGTCTACCATCGCTTGATATACCATTTGTCCAGCAGGCTTCAGCAGTGAATCCTTTGCAGCCGCGCTGGCCGCCTGTTTGTTGGCAACTAAATCGAACTCTCTCGCAGCCCAGTACTCCTGTTCTTTTTGACTGGTCAAGAACTTGACAAACTGCCATGCCTGAGATGGGTGCTTCGAACCAACAGGAATCTCAACGTCAAATCCTCCGCCCCAACTCCAGTGCCCGGTCCCTTGCTTGAACGAAGGAACTTGCGCAACCCCGAAATTTAAGTTGGGTGCATATTGCTGGATTTGGGTATAGAAGTTTGCATTCTCCATCATCATGGCAACCTTGCCAGACAGAAAAGGATCTTGCTGTTTGCTGCCAAATGATGCTTGGAATTGTTCTACCGTTTTTTGTCCAAGTTGCTGTGTATAGCCGTTAATCCAATTAAGCGCCGCCAGCTTATTTGGTGTATTTATATCCGCTTGCTTTGTCTTGTAATTCAGATAAGACACACCATTATCTGCATTTAGCAGCCAGCTGTCAGCTCCAAAATCTCCCCATAACGGATAGAAGCCAATCACCTTGTAGCCGTTTCCACTCTTTTGGTTCAGCTTTTGAGCATCAGCATCCAACTGAGCCCACGTTTGTGGCGGATTATTCGGGTTGAGACCGGCAGCCTTAAACATGTCCTTATTGTAGAAGAGCAGGCGTGTATCTGTGTTGAATGGAATACCATACACGTCACCGTTATAGGTTACCGAATCCCATAGGCTTGAGAAGAAGTCGTTTTTGATGTTGTCCTGCTTCAGGTACGGGGATAAGTCCATTGCTTGCTTCTTCTGGGCTCGGGACTGTACAGAGTTGATGTCCTGGATGATAACGTCAGGCGGATTGCCAGCCGCCACTCCCGCTAATTCTTTTGTCCAGACGTCACCCCATGGTAAATATTGATAAGTCACATGTATGTCTGGGTGTGTTTGGTTAAACTGATTCACCATCGCCTGAATCACTGGACGACGTGTAGAAGAACCCCAGAAGCTCCAGAACGTGATGTTCGTAACCTTACTGCCACTTGAAGCACTAGAGTTGCCTGTATTTCCATTGCTGTTACCGCAGGCTACTAACAAAGGCGACATGGCTAGTGCGACCGACACGGCTACAATAACAGACTTCTTTGACTTTTTCATCTTGACCCTCCTCATTTATGTAATTCACAAACTCACAATACCCAAAATCCCAACAATAAATTGTTAGATTGAATCGCTTTCATGTGGTTTGTTGAGGGATTTGCGTTAATTATAGGACCCAAAATCTTAATCTGCAACCTTAATTTTTGACAGTTCTGCGTGTTTGAAGTATTTCAATTCAAAAAGTTTCAGATAGCAAACATTACGCCTTGAAAACCAGAAAATCCCACACCATCAAAAAGGATTTTGGGGATAAGGTTGGCACATCTGCATGGCCGCAGAGCGAACCACTGGTTACGAGCGTACCGCCCACTGACTGCTGTCAAAGTAGTCCGAAGCATGATCTTTGCTTCCCAGGAAATTTGCAATTTTTTCCGCTACCAAATCACGAACAGCAACGGCTGCTGGGGTAAATTCTCGTTCAGAAAGCGCCTTGCAGTCCGCGTTTGTCATCCGTTCCGAACGGTTTAGCGCTGCCAAAACTGCTACTTCGAGGTCAGTCGCAATGTTCACCTTGCTGATGCCGCCACCTTGGATTTGAATGGCGTTGTGAATCATGTAAGCTGGAACTCCAGACCCACCGTGAAGCACAATGTGTACATCCGTCAGGTGCCGGATGGCCTGCAAACGCTGAAGATCCACTTTTGGCTCACGGGTTTGATAAACACCATGTGCGGTGCCGATAGAGGCCGCCAATGCATCGATACCAGTCTCTCTTACAAAACGTTCTGCCTCAACCGGATCGGTGTAGAGTTCCTCGTCCTCGTCCGTCTCCACAAAATCAGTTGTACCAATCTTGCCAAGCTCAGCTTCAACGGATACCCCATGATGATGGGCTAACTCTGTTACCTCTCTAGTGATGCGGATGTTCTCATCTAACGGCATCTCTGACGCATCAATCATGACGGAGGTAAACCCAGCTTCTATGGCCTGCTCAATCACCCGAAAGTCCTTTGTATGGTCGAGATGAAGCACAACTGGAACCTCAATATTCAGCACCTGCAGATTGGCGTAGAATTCATCCGCGAACTCTTCGGGCGTCACAACGTAGCGGTCTAGCTCTTTTTGTGAAATCTGCACAATCAACGGAGAGGCCATGTCTGCTCCAGCTAGTAACACAGGGCGAATGACAGGCGTACATCGCGGTGAGAACGATCCGACAGCAAAACCGCGGCGCTGTGCGACCTCAAGTATCTGCTTTAGTGAAATCACGTTAGAAGGTCTTGATGGCAGTTTCGTCACTGAATTCCCACCTATCACTGTAGACTTAGAAGCACGAACAAAACTGCTTACAAACCCCACATCAAAGCATTAATTTATAACTACTTTGTTGGTTTTGTGTGGGATTTAGTTGAGTAAATTGTAGAACTGAATGCATACGAAATCAACCACCATTTTCAGAAGGATGGCAATTAATTTGAGAATGCCAAACCAAGCCGACCCGGTGTTGCTTTCAGTTCGCTTTAACATCTCCAGATTTCATGTGATATCAATCTTCAATAGGCAAGCACTATTTTGATGCGGTAAATGTACCTCTACGCTGCTAAGTTCGGCGTTAAAGGAGCAACTGCACAGGAAGTCTTGCGGATAAACCACCTTGACGGAGACACACCTATACGCTCCAAGCAAGGTCCCCGACGGCTCATCTTCCAACATCGTCAAACCAACAGGTTGCCAATCGACAGGCGTCAACTTCGTCAAGGGAATGCTGCACCGCTCTGACTCTGCATCAAGTCGCCAAACGGCAATATAACAGGCTCTGTTTCCGGACACTAGAAGACCAAACGAAAGCCACTTTGAACGAAACGATGGCAAGCCGATGGGCCAAACTGGGCGTGCATCTAGAATGTCCTTACGCAGTGACTTGTAGGTGGTAATCGCTTGTTCCACCTGAGACAGTCGCTTCTCATCAAGTGCGCAAAGCGGACCAGAGAGGTGCACCCGAAGAAGCAGTGCATTGACCATATTCAGCACGGTTGCATCGGTACTTGCCGCTTCATCAACGACACCATCACGAACAAAGTTCCCCGTCGGCAAAGGATACGCCCAAACAGCTGCTTGTTCCGGTGTAACAACGGAGGCGCAAGCTGCAGCAATAACAGCATTACGTAGATAGTCGTCCTGATCCGTCACGGATTGGACGGTGTGTCGCTCAAGCATCGCGTAATCCATGCGCATGCCGCCGCTGCCACAGTTCTCGATGATAAGGTCAGGGTGCCGAGCCATTAGTCTCTCTAACCAGACGAGATAACCACGGTTATGCTCCAGCAGTCCATCGCCGACACTGTCCGAAAACAGGGCCGTACCGACTCCTGCATTGATGTTGTAATCAAATTTAAGATACCCGAGGCCGAAGTTGCGAATTAGGTCGTCAACAACAGTATCCATGTAGGCTCGTACTTCCGGGTTACGGTAATCCAACTGGTAGCGACCGTGGTCGATGACAGGTTTCCCATACCGCTCGAACAGCCACTCTTTCGGCACCAACTTGCCCGATTCAAGTCCCAAGACTTCGGGTTCTAGCCACAACCCGGGAATCATTCCATTGGCTCGAATTTCAGCAAAGGTCGTCTCCATGCCGTCCGGAAATCGCCTCGCGGACGGCTGCCACGTTCCAACGGTACCCCACCAGTCGCCGTCCGCGTACCAACCGCAGTCAATACAAAATACTTCGCATCCCACCTTGGACGCTGTCCCGATTAATGGGCGGACATTCTCAGCCGTGACGTCTCCGCCAAGACTGTTCATGAATGTATTAAAGATGACGGGCAACCTCTCGTAATCGCTGTGTTTTTGGCGCATGGCCCTGCGGTACTGTGTCAGTTCTTGAAGAGCCCTGTCCCACGTGCCATTCACCGCCCCTACAGCTACAGGTACGGTCGTAAATGTCGCCCCCGGTTTCAACTCTTTCCACCACTGGTGCTCCTGATATGTGGGTCCGGAGAGATGGAGATAGAGGTGACGAAACTGGTCTCCAATCTCAAAATGCCACGATCCGTTGTGCTCTATCTGCCAAAACAGCGAAGTTTCCGTTTCTTCGTTGACGAGAACTGCCGATGGGACAAACTGCGATGTCGACCAGGATCCAGTACTATTCACAGCGATTCGGTTGGTGCTAAAGCTTCCTACTCGCTGCAGCCCCAGCTCCGGCAGCAAGTGGCTTGTCCACTGGGCTTCACCGAACCAGGCGTTGTGGGGAATCATAAGCCGCATCTTCGATTCCCACGGTAGCAGGCCCTCTTTGCCAAGCCCGGTCAAGGCAAACGAAGTCACATATTCGAGACCAACAGAATCTTTGCCGTCATTTCTCACAGCGGTCCAGCAGCGTACGACTGATATGCCTTCGTAAAACTGAAAATGACTCGTGACGAAAAGGTTCATCAATGGGTCCATCATGGTTAATTCGAACTTGCGCCCGTGTTGAGTGACCATGTCAACATGTCGAAGATAACGAAGCCGAAGCCCAGGATTGGTACCCGTGTGCTTTTGGCCGTGGTGGTCAGCTTGGTCCTCCCCAGAAGCATGCACCTCGACCATCCGAAATTTTTGCTTCAGATGCTCCTTAACAATGGTCTCTTTCTGAAAGGGAACCGCAGAAAGATGCAGCAACCGCACATCAAGCTCATCTGTAATCTCAAACACGAGGTTGAGACCGTTCTCCTCAATTAGAATCTGTTTTGGCTCAGACATCTCAACACCTGCGCCTTTCTGTGGTCCATCCTACCGTGCGAAAGCAGGGACCTTGCTAGTCGCCGTTGCCCTCAGTACTTCTTACCCATGCCGCTCAGTACTCACTGAACTGGCGAAATTGAATGTTTGGTTCTCTCGTCAGTTCCGAGGGAGCATTCACATCGTTAGTCATGTTTGCATACAAAAACCCAGCAGCAGATTTGACTTGGCAAAGGACCTCTACGGTTACCGTTTCACTGGGCAGCAAAGTGACAAAGTTTGGGGTAGCCTCCATCCAGAAGGTGTCGCTCGCTTCCTCCGCCCGTACATGAAGCACCACTCTTTGTGCTGTGTTCTTTAGCTCGTATCGGCGAACCCAGGACTCGTTAGAAAACCCGATTTCACTCACTTGTTGCCAGTCATTACTTGGTTGAACCGTAACTGAACCCGGGGAAAACTGTAATGCTGGTGCATAAATCGCTTCTGTCCGAGTGGAGAATGTGTAAACGTCCCCCCGGGCAACTCCCTCGCTTGTCTTGACATCCGCACGAATGAAAAACAGTTCTGCGTGCTGACGCGTCACTTCAAATTCAAGTGACCCGACCTTCGGGCACCGGAGCGGTTCAGTCATTGTATCGAACACCTCTTCGTACAGTGTCTCTCCATGCTCGTTAAATACGAGGACATGCACGCCGATTTGGCGCTTCGGACCGCTGCTGTGCAAGAACAGCTGGCCAGCAAAGATGTCACCAATGCTGTGATTGAGCTTGCTGTATGTGAGTGAGACGTGAACCGGCGCAAAAGTTCTCGAGATAAAGTGATACGCCATTTTCGTGTCGCCGAAGTAATCCATGAGGGAAGTACAGGATACGTTCGGCCACGGCTCATTTAACTGCCAGATGATGCTCCCACTGTTGTGAAACTTTTTACGTTCATTCGCTTCCACGATAAAGCGCAGTCCTTCTGCTTGTATCCACTGACTCCCATCTGAGAAGGCCGTGAGGTCATCCTGTGGACCGAAAAGCTCTGTGACATTCCCATAGGTATCCCACCATTCACCGTGGAACCGCCAGACAAGGTCCGTGGTCATCGGGGCAGGGTGTTGGTGCACGGGGCTTAGGAACTTACGCATGTTTCTGGCTGAGGTTGCACCTGGAGTGCCGAACTCACTGTGGAACAAGTTGTCCGAGTTTGTGTACACCCGGTAGTGTTCGGGGTTTCCAAGGTACTCCCAGTGACCATGCACATCATGCCCCATGTTTTTTTTCGAGGTCACAAATTCGACGGGACCGGAAGCTGAAGTCGGCAGGAACATCCGTTCCCCGTCATAGGTCTCGACCAGGGACTTCAACATCGAAATGTTTTCATCATCCAGTGTTGATGGCTGGTTTGGTCCGTCTTGCAGTTCATTGCCGCCGCTCCAGACCGCGAGTGAAACGTGGTTGCGCCGCCCTTTGATGGCAGCAATCGAGCTCTCTTTCAGAAGTTCGAGAAAATCGGGGTCGTGCGAAGGGGTATTGTCAATACCCGAACTGGACTGAATAAATTCTTGCCAGACCATGATACCGTGCTGGTCACAAAGATCATACAAAGCTTCCTTTTCGATGAGGCCGCCACCCCAGATGCGAACCATATTGACGTTGGCCCTTTTCATTTGTCGGACGAGCCATTCGTAGTGGGTCGTCGTGACGATTCCATACACATGCTCAAGGGGTGTCATGTTGACACCTTTGATATAGATTTTGTGGCCGTTGACCACGAACGTGTAGGGAAATGCATTAAGTGCGTCTTCATTCTGTACATATTCAAGCTGACGAATCCCAATTTTCAGGGTTTGCTCGTCACACAGCTGCTCATCTTTGAACAATCGGATGGAAATTTCGTACAGAGGTTGTTCCCCAAAACCATTCGGGTACCAAAGCGCTGGGTCAGAAATCGTGAGACGCGCAGATTGGCGTGACCGACCGGCGTCCACTAACCCTCGCACAGTGTCGGCGACTTCTCCGTTTGGATGCGTACAGGTAATTTCAAAGGTCATGTTTTCTGTAAATTGTCTTGTAGAACTCGGTACGACTCCATCGGAATGGGCACATGCGGCGATACGGGTCTCAACGAGGAACGAGGTCTCAATTGCAGCAGACTGTTGCGGAACTTTTAAGTTCACACGTGTCTTCGTATGCACCTCTTCGATGCTCGCGCAGTGGGTGACCTTCAACACCACATCATCCCAAATTCCAATGTTGACAAGCCGTGTTCCGAAGTCCCATTTGTAATTGAACCGGCTTTTCTGTGTACGGGTCCGCGATGTGTAGCCAATCTGGCCCATTTCTTCCGGCACGTGTTTGAACAAGACCCTGAGTTCAAACGTATCGGTATTCTCGTAGATGTCAGTGATGTCAAATACAGCGGGGTCGTACATGCCGATGTGTGCACCTAACCGACGGTGATTGAGATATACAATCGCTTCGTAATCGAGGCCTTTGAAAATCAACTGGACTTTAGGCGTCCCCGTGTCCACACCGACAAATGGGCTGTTTCCGTCAGAGGCCTGAGCAAAATCCTGCTTTGAAAAGGCGGTCTTGTACATCCACCATTTATTCTCAACCCATTCTGCCTTGAGGCTGTTCATATCAATGTAGGGGTTGTCAATCCACCCAGCGCGAAAGAGGTCATAATGAACTCCTCCTGGAACACTCGCCGGCACCCAATCGGTCAGTCCTTTCAAGTCTTTGCCGGTTTCCATGCTCTTGCCGTTTAGCGGGACATACGGGAAGTAACCTTTCACAAACCAAGATTGTGAAGATAAAGAGAATTCCAAAGCAAAAAACCTCCTTCAGCAAGGTTTATCCTATAGGGACGACACCACATCTGTGTGCGACAAAGGCAACTCAAGGACAGATTGTTCGCGGCATTACCGAACCAAAGCACAAGAGCACATCACAATTGCTGGTTAACCGAGTGTCTCGAGCACTCGGCGAACATGTTCAATACCTCGTTTCGGGCTGGCCAAGACCTTGACTTGGAGCTGCTCAGGTAATCGCGGAATTACTCGGGCCATCGACGCTTGTGCAAGCACAACCACGTCCACGGACTGCGTCAGTTCGGTAAGCTTGTCAGCAAGTACTTTGTCGTGCCCGTCTACATCGCCCTGCATCAACCTCTGGTAGGCCTCATCCGCGAGGAGTGAGTGAAGAACAATGTCTTTACCCGCTTCTTCGGCTTTTCGTTTTAGGAGGCCCTCTGTCGGTCGCAGTGTGGTCGGTAAAGTTGCAGCAACACCGATAACCCTGGCCGTTTCGACTGCCTCCATTGCCATTGGCTCATCAATTCGGAGAACGGGCTTCGAAACCAGCGTTCTCGCTTTCCATGCCAACTCACCTACAGAAGAACAGGCGCTGAGGATACAGTCAGCGCCCAGTTTATCTGCAATCTGAACGTACTGAAACCAACGTTCCTCGACTGCTCTGACATTTCCACCATTGTCATAGAGTTCCGGCAAAATGGAGTCATCGAGAAAATTGACGATGTCAACATCCGGCATCGCTTCTTGCACCAACTTCTTAAGTGCATCAATGGTCACAGGCGTGGTATGAATGATGGCAAGTTTTCGTCTCACATGGATCACTCCTTGTTAAGCGCGCTTATGGAACACCAGAAATCGAAAGCATATAATTTCGAATTCGAAACCATAATGATATAATTAATCTACCGCTTTACTTCGAATATTTCCATACTAGGACAACTTTTCGTTTGCAGTTCTTTAGACGGATGGGCTTCGAGATACGGGTTACTAAAGCAAGCGACGGCAGGTAGAGGGGGTTTTGCAATGAGTGAGCGTTTGCGTCGAATTCTTCAGTTGATTGAGCAAAACAAGTTTGTATCGGTAAATGATTTGAGTAAAAGCCTGCAAGTTTCCGAGGTGACAATTCGAAAAGACTTACGAACTCTAGAAGAACAAGGGTTGGTTAGTCGTACGCATGGTGGTGCGAGCGTTCGGGTTTCCAACTTTCAGCCCTTTATGGCCCGCCAACTGCTGGCGCACGACGAAAAATGGTTGTTAGCAAATGTGACTGCTGAACTGGTTGAAGAGGGTGATTCCGTCATCATTGATGCAGGCACCACGCCGCTCCAGGTAGCGAAGCTCCTTTTGGATCGACATCTTTCAGTTGTCACAAATTCGCTGCCTGTGTCCATGGAGTTGGCACATTCCTCCTGCACAGTCACTGTCACGGGGGGCGTCGTGTTTCCCGAAAACGTTTGTCTCGTTGGACCCGAAGCTGAAGGTTATTTCGAGCGAATTCGTGTCAACAAACTCATTCTTGGTGCGAGTGGTCTCGTGGCAGAGCGCGGTCCGACGACCTACTCCGCACTCGAGGCTGCGGTCAAGCAAAGAATGGTTAAAGCTGCTCAAATGGTCATCTTGGTGATGGACCACTCCAAGCTGACGAATGTCGGTTTGTCGGTCTTCTGCGAATTCAGCGACATAGATACGATTGTGACTTCGTCGCTCTGTCCGGAACACTTACTACAAGAAATTCGTGCCCACGGCGTTGAGGTTATCTCTGTTCCGATTCCAAAGGAGATTGAGGTGGGAACATGAATACGATTGTCGACTCTTTGCTGAAGGCTGCAAGCTACATGTCGCAAAAGAACCTGGTATGGGGGAATTCTGGGAACTTAAGTGTACGGATGGGGGACTCTCTCTACATTACAGCGTCTGGCAGCTTTCTCGCAGAGCTGACGGAGGAACAATTGGTCGAGTGTCCCGTTGACCAAGCGCCCATCAACCCAAAGTCCCGGCCGTCCAAGGAATTACCCTTTCACCAAGCCATTTACCAGACACGGCCAGACGTGAACTGCGTTCTCCATGCTTCGCCGTTCTACAGCACGATGATTGCTAGCGGCAAGGCAGAACTTAACCCTAATTTGTTTATCGAGTCTATGTACTACCTATACAACTTTGCCATCGTACCTTATTTTCATCCTGGTTCGGAGCAACTGGCGAAAGCGGTTGGAGCACAGGCGGATTCTACGAATGTTATTTTACTTCAGAACCACGGCGTGATTGTCTATGATGTGTCCGTTCGAGAGGCCCTAGCACGGCTTGAGACGTTGGAAATTGCCAGCCGTATGGTCATTGTGGCAGCATCAGGCGGGATTGAGATGAACCCTATTGAACCTGCGATTGTCCACGATTTCATCGCAAACTCCGGCTATAAGCCTTATCCGCCAAGGGGGTTTCGACAGTGATTGGAGTCATCGCCGATGACATTACCGGTGCCAATGACATCGGCATCATGTTCGTAAAGCGGGGATACCGGACAGTTGTTATCCCAATTGAGGCAGCACTTGACTATGCCGCGGTCAATCAGAGTGAAGTGGATGTCATTGTCATCGATACCGATTCTCGTCTGCTTGACCGACAAACGGCGTATGACCGGTCGCGATATGCCACCGGGATTCTGCGTGACATGGGATGCAGCCAGTTTTTTGGAAAGGTTTGCTCCGTGTTTCGAGGCAACATCGGCGCCGACTTTGACGCGGTTCTTGATGAACTCGGAGAGTCCTTTGCCCCCATCGTACTCGGGTTTCCAAAGAACGGTCGGACCACCATCCATGGCATTCACTATGTGCGCGGCGTCAAACTTGAGGATTCCGAGTTTCAGTACGACCCTGTTCATCCGATGCAGGAGTCAAATCTTCAGGGTATCTTACAGAAGCAAACCAACCGCAAGGTGCACGTCCTTTATCACGAGACGCTCGATGAAGCTAAATCCACCCTGGCAGTGGAGGTTTCCCGCCGACAGTCAGCGGGCGGCTATCTCATTTTTGACGTCCGTAACCAGGGTGACCTTGCAACAATTGCGGAAGTCATCCATGGTTATCGAGTCATCTGCGGCAGCTCCGCGATTGCTGAGGCATGGCCCGTGCTGCAAGGCACATCAGGAACAAAACGGTCTCGATTTGACGATGTCCGCAATTCACACGGTGTCCTCTTATTGGCAGGAAGTCTGATGCCACAAACGGTCGCGCAGATTGAAACGCTCAGAGGAAACGGTATCCACTGTGTGGAGTTGGACACGGTCAGCTTAATAGCGGACAAGTCCGCCTGGGGTGAGCAGATACAGGGGTTGCTTGATGACGTTGCCGCACGACTTGAACAAGACGAGAACGTACTGGTCTATGCTGCAAACGACAAAGAAAGAGTCAAACAGACACTTCAGGCCGGAGAGATACATGGATACAGCATGGTGCAGACAAGGCAGCTAGTGTCTAGAACACTCGCGCAACTGGCGCGTTACATTGTCGAGCGGTCGAGGGTACGGCGAGTGGTTGTTGGCGGGGGTGATACATCGGCGGCCGTATGTGCTGCGCTTGGAGTAACGGGTGTCGAGGTCCTACGCGAAATCGCGCCCGGACTGCCGCTGTCGATATCACTTGGCCAAGTTCCAATTGCACTGGTACTGAAGTCTGGCAGCTTTGGACAACCAGACTTCTTTTTGCGAGCCATAGAGACGTCGCGCAGGCTGTAGCGTACAGGGTCGCGTGACTCAAACCATCCTGACTAAACTCGACTAGGACGTTCGTGTGTGTGGCCCGACTCAACAGCGGGCCAACCTCAGTCTTCGAAGTTTAAATCGTGTTCGTATTTTGCTGCTTCTTGACAGGCGTAGAGCGTGACCCCTATACACCAGGAGTGGGACAACGTGACCATCATCCCTTTGGGCTGAAAACAATGTGTGTTGTAGTAGCGCTCTGTCACCATTCCCCTGTACGCATTGAAATCTCCGTCCTCACGAGCAATGAACTGTAAAAAACAGGCTAACAAATCGCGCGTCCGGTCTAGGTAATACTGGTCATCCGTGTACTTCAAGAGACGGAGCACCTCAGGCAGACAGAAAAGCCCGTAGTTATGAAGATGTTGATTGGACGGTGACGCTTGGTCTGCCCCGCGTGAGCGAAAATCGTATTGTGCCAGCAGTGAGTGCTTGGGGAACGCCAAGTTGTACGTCCAGCGAAAGGTCATCATCCAGTCTGCACTGATACGGGCCAGGTCGAGCCATTTCCCTAATCCGTCCTGCTCATACAACAGCACATAAGCAACCACGGCGTTGTAAGCATCTTCTGATGTAGGCGTCAGATGAACGTCTTCCGGAGCGCCGTAGATGAACTCGTCAAGGACGAAGCGCTCATAGTAGTGACCTGCCCTCGAGGCTGCTTCGGCAAATCCCTCTCCAGGGTAGAGCTTCGCTCCCTCGATTAAAGCCGCAATCCACAGAATTCCTCCGGCGCCGTCCCATTCTTCGACCCGTCCGCTCTGGCAGTGGTAATACGATCCGAAGTTTCCGTCGCTGCGCTGTACCCGTACCGCAAACCGTAGATTTGAAAGTACCGCCGCTTCCCACTCCGGATGGTGTGCTACCCTTTGCGTCCGTTCAGACGAGATGGCCCGTAGCATAAACAGGGTAGCCTCTGAAATCGTTCTGGCTTGAAGCCACTCACGGTTCGGATTCCAGCCACAGCCCCAGCCTTTGTCAACTTTCCACTCTGCCCAAAATGTCCCGTTCGGTGCAATGCCAGAGGCAATCTTATCGAGCACTTTCGTCGCAGCGTCGACGTAATCAGGGTTTTCTGTACTGCGCCCGTACGTCAGCAAAGCGTACGCGTAAGGAGCTCCGCTGACCCATGCTACGTGCATGTGCGGCCGGTCGCCAAGTCCCTTCACGTTATTGTTCACTTCCCTATCAAATGCCGCTGTTTCGTAGAGGATGGCATGCTCAGGATGATAGTGCCACCGGTACAGGCCATAAGCAGTTAATTCGGCAGCCTCCGAAACGCCCATCCATGGATTCAGGTGATGAGTTCGACGATGGAGGCTGTACATTGTGCGTAGAAACGGATCGTACGCATGTAGGTCGGCCGATGAAATGTACACATTGAATCCGAGCCTCAACTTCTGACCAGGCCGTACCGTGCAGGTTTGGATGTCCGCTGGCTGTGGAGCCTGCTCGCCGTCGAACACCACAGGCTCTTCGCGGTAGGGGAAGTTCACCCAGATTGAAGTCCCTTCACGGTTCCCTGAGAAGCCAATGCCACTTAAACCAACTTCGGATACCTCGTCGACGCAAAGTGCCGCAGACATGTTCTCGTTCCAGGCGAAGATGGTAGGTAGAGCAGCACGGTCCGCCCGGAAAGCCCAGTGGTCAGAAACCATCTGCGTCCTATCTCCACTGTTAAAGTCGTATCGAGGATATTTACGGGTGTTATGCTCAAATCGATTTTCCTTGTAGAATGCACCGGGAATCATAAAGCGAGGGCGCCCCGGTCCGATGAGGTCAAACGCAACCTGGAAACCTACATCTACCGCCGTCACCCCAGTGTAGTCAATCATCATCTCGACGTTGTAATACCCGCCTCCGTATGCATCCCCGTTGTTCGAGCCCTCGTCGCTCGCACCCTCGTTGTTCGCACAACTCGATGAAGGTCGTATGTACTCACTCGTTCCACTCTGTTGTTCCCATCTGGCAGTCACATGAAAATCCAATGCATCACCGCTAAATAGAATGGCTGCAGCGCTCCGGTTGACACTCGCGACAGGTACTTCTGTAACGAGCCCGTCTTTGTCCATCAATCGAACTAAAGAATGAAGTTGAAGATAGGAATCGCCCCCTGCGCAGAACGGAGAATGAATCTTGACAACTTTATCAGACGTATCAATGCTTTCCAGGTTGTTCAGACGCATACACCACCCGTGTTTGAAAGTAGTTTCGAAACGCCAAGCAAGGTCATGCGTGAGGTGTCATCATCGAATTCAATCAAAACCTTACTCTCGTCGTTGCCGTCGACATTGCCATCAGCACCGCAACTCCAACCACCACCCAGACGGTTGTCTGCAAACATCACTTCCGTACCGACCGTCTCTTGAAAACCAGGGACAAACAGCGAATGGCTCTTGGCAATTTGTCCGCCAATAACGACAATCTCTGGTCGGAAAGACAACAGGTAGCGACTGAGCATTTCACCGAGATCACGACCGAACTGATGGAACACCCGTCTCGCAACGGGGTCCCCTTGCTTGGCCAGTTCGGCAAGGTCCAACACGTCCAGGTGACAGTCCATACCCGCGTCAGCAGCCAATCTCAGAATCCCCCGTCGGGAAATGTAATCATCAACGATAGAGTCGCGAAATTGTTCCGGGAAAACAACGCCATCAGGCGGTACGCCTTCACCTTCCTTCACGACAGCTCCATTGACCAAAAAGGCCGATCCCGCTCCAGTCCCCAGCGTCAGACAGATTGCCCTGTGGTAACCTTTCGCCTTACCACCGATGTATTCGCCAAGCGCAAAGAGGGCAGCGTCGTTTTCAAACCGAATCTGAAATCCATCATTCAGCCGCAGTCGCGGTGCACTACCCTTCAGCAGTCGCGTATGGATTTCATGCTTTAAGTTGACTTGATAGAGATTCTCGAACTTCGCAAGCCCCTTGATGTAGCAAATACCGTTTTCGTAATCGAATGGACCCGGAAACGCGAATCCAATCCCGTTCACTCTGGCTGCAGTGTCGGTTAGTTTTTCAACCTGTGAAAGAATGACACCAACCATGTAATCCAGCCATTCGTCTCGCTTTGCTTGTGCCTGAGCGGGGTAAACCGCATAGGTACCATTTCGCAGCACTTGACCCTGAAGCACAGCCGACTTGATATATGAACCTCCAACATCAAACGCGATGGTATAATCCACTGCTAGTCCTCCTATGATGAGCGAGCCGCACAGCGGCAACTCGACGGGTGTTTAACTTACACTCACTGCATCTTCACTCGCGCCTTCCTCGAATCTCCCTCGAATCTCCCTCGAATCTCCCTCGAATCTCCCTCGAATCTTCACTCGCAACTTCACTCGCAACTTCGTCAGGACCTTGGCCGGTTGCCTGCACGAGTACCGCCGTCAGCGGACATAGGCCTTAATCGTCGCGATGGTCCTCCCAACACTCGGTCCGGATGGACGCACGACATACTCGCCCACAGCGGCTGGAATGATAAAGGTTTCTGCGTAATGGACGACAAACGGATGGAATGCATCTGTCGGACTCACAACAGTGGCTTCATCGCCTTCCACGAGGTTAAGTACGTTGACGCTGCCACCCGTCGCGTGCAAAACCGGATTTGAAAACCAATGCCTCCTCGTCTCGATAAACTCAAATTCGTGCAAGCCCGTACGTTCTTCTCGCCAGCCATCTCCTTCTGCAACAGGGTCTACTTGACTGATGAGCTCAGACTCGACCCAAGTCGTCGTTCTGTCCCAGCGAAGGTTCTTGAATCCATGCAGCAGGTGTACTGGACGGGGCCTTCCGTCAAGACCTAGCCTATCCCAATCCCATAGTTTGAACGTGAAGATGTACGGAGTAGCACTTATCTCGAGCACAACACAGTCTCGCCCTGAGCAATGCACGGTTCCAGCGGGAATCAGAAAGTGGTCGTGTTTTTCGGCAGGAAAAGTGTTTACATATTGGCCAACCGGAAAAGGTATCTGCCCATCTTCTGCACGTCGAAGGTCCCCCATCAGCTGTTCAGGATCTACCCCTTCTCGTAGTCCCAGGTACACTTTGGCTCCTGGCTTGGCATCTAAAATGTAGTAGCTCTCGTCCTGCGTGTAGTGCATACCGAACGTCTGCTGGATGTAGTCCGTCGTAGGATGGACTTGAAGACTAAGATTTTGTCCATCCATCGTGTCGAGAAAGTCAAACCTTATGGGGAACTCAGCCCCAAACCTCGCATACACCCGTTCTCCAAGTAGTTGTTTAGGTGCAGCAAATACCAGGTTGATAGCTGGCAGCTCTATGCATACATCGCCATACAGAAAGTACAGACTGTTCTCCTCAGGCACGCCGTCAAAGCCCCAAGCATACGGATGATGTTGGAGCGGAAGGTCGATGTGAGACTCTAGCCAGTGTCCACCCCAAACACCGGGATCGAAATACGGAACCAGGCGAAAAGGGCGGCCGGACGTTTGCTGGAGTCCGCCGCGGAGTGCCGCACCTGTGACCATTTTCGGCTCGTTCTTGACGTTGGTGTCGAGGTAGAGACAAATCTCTGGGAGCAATTGCCGCTTGAGTCTATCTGCTACACGCCACTCAAAAAAATAGCCTCGTTTGAACTTGCGTAAGGTGTCTTCATCGTAATTTTCGGCCTTCCAGTTGCAAAACTCGCCGCTGCGGTAACGCAGTTGAATCTCCCAGCGTGCGAGGTCGGCATACACGAGGATGTCGCCACGTGTCACGAGTGAGGCGCAAAAACCAATGACCAATACGACACCGCATTCGACATGGTCGATTTCCTTGCGTAGTTCCGCAAGCCGACCATCATCAAACAGCTCATCAGGCTCGAAGGGGGCCATGCGTCCAAAAACGCGATCGTCGGTGAGGTACCTTTCAACCATGCTGTTCACCTTGTCCGTCGGAAGAGATGCGTCCTCGGCATACACTACCTTTGAGATGTCTAGTGCTTTCCGCAGCCCTTCCACGATTTCTGCTACGCGCACCGCAGGATAAGTTTCGACAGTAACGATGCCCTTCCGTGTATCCTCGAGCGAACGCTGAATCCTATCCGCAATCGCGGGATAGCCCTGCCATGCCTGTTCATCAAAACCGTGAATCGCGACTGTCGGTTTTGTGTCGTAATGTGACGTCAATAGCGCTAACCACCTTATAAACTCAGAGTCAATTTCGATATCTGCACTTATGGATGTTTGTTGACAAAGGTGCAACATACCGATACTTTTTAGATGAAAACAACAGTTTAGTGAATGGTTTTGAGACATTATTACGGTTTTTGTGTGTTATGTTCCTGCTGAATCCCCAATTTCCTCGGTTAAAGTAACCGATGTTCATCATTCCAAAGAAACCAAGGTGAATTTGATGACTCGATTCGAACTCAGAAATTTTCAATTAATGACCGAGAACGGCGTCCTGTCAGAGGCAATAGCTGTCATTGAAGATGGCATTGTCACCGACCTCTCACACGTCGCGCAAGCTCGGCCCGCTTCTACGAAATCTATCTCTTCAGAGCCCATCGCTGCTCCCTCACAAACGACTGCATCGAAGAAGACTGGCCCATTGAAGGCGACTACGTCTGAGAACATACTTGCATCAAGGGCTGCCGTGTCTGACGACGGTTCAGTCATTGACTGCGGCGGCGGTATCCTCGTTCCTGGCATGATTGATGTTCACATTCATGGTGCAAACGGGTTTGATATGATGGATGGCACTGTTGAAAGCATTCAACAGGTCTCGGCCTTCCTTGCGAAGACAGGATGCACCGGGTTCCTTGCGACTTCTGTGACCTCTTCACTTGACAGCTTAAATGGGTTTATCGATAACGTGAAAGCGGTCGTTGGTAAAGAACCTGGTGCCAAGATTCTCGGACTTCACCTTGAAGGGCCTTATTTGAATCCTGCCTATAAAGGGATGCAAAACGAAGCCTTCCTTCGCCATCCAGATTTAGACGAGATGGAGGCCATCCTGAAACGTGCTGACGGCCTTGTCAAAATGGTTACGGTAGCGCCGGAACTACCGGGCGGTATGGAACTCGTGTCCTACCTCAAGCAACATGGCATTGTTGTCTCTATCGCCCATTCTGATGCGAAATACGATGAAGCTAAACAAGCCTTTGGGCTCGGTGCAAGCCACGTGACCCATTGCTTTAACGCCATGCGGCCCATTCATCATCGAGAACCTGGTGTTGTCATCGCAGCGTTTGAGGAAGAGCACGTCAGTTGTCAAGCGATTGTCGACAACATTCACCTACACCCCGCCATCATCCGGTTTATGCATCGGAACCTAGGGCCAGCACGGATGGTACTCGTGACGGATGCAATGCAAGCGATGGGAATGGCAGATGGGAAGTACCAGTTTGGTGGTCACGACGTGCAGGTTGTTAAAGGTGTGGCACGGCTTACAGATGGGACTCTGGCATCAAGTACCATCACCATGGACAAAACCCTGAGGACTGCCGTTTTGGACGATATCCCCCTTTCCGATGCCATCTACATGACGTCTACCACACCGGCCTCGATATTAGGCCTGACAAATGCCGGTTTCCTAGCTGCTGGAATCCCAGCAGACGTAGCCCTGTTTGACAAGGAACTTACGCTCCAGTGGACGATGGTCAATGGATGTATCCACTCCCCACATTAAGCGGCCCAAAGCGGAGTAAGGTCATTCAGTTGCGAGCATGCCGACGATGTCAGCATGCTCAGTTATCATTGGGACACTTCCGAGTAGGTGATTTCAATGAGAACGGGTTCCTGCACTTCCTTGCACTGCACGGTGTACAGGTTGACTGTCGGTCTACGATTCTGTGCGCCACGTTCGCTCATCTCGTTTGCAAGGAAGGTCTTCTTCTCCACAGCGGGTGAACGCTTCTGTACCGGAAAAACCTGTCCATTGACGAGGACGCTAACGGGGTCAACATGTGACAAGAACCCAAACTCGCCCCCTTCTTGCAGTTCAACCATGATACGGTTGGGAAGTCTTGTGGAGCGTGACACTGTACCCGGCGCGATGTATTTGTTGAGTAGCCCAACCGGCGTGGCGAGCTGTGTGTCAATGGCGAATACGTAAAACAACGCATACCCTTCGTCTGCGAGAGATACCCCCAGAGATTCGTTAGGACCAAGTACTGTAACAGTGCCATTGAAGTAATCCAAAACAGCAAAATGTTCTCCAGATAAGCCCGGAACGTCGGATGGACGAATCGATGTGTTCAGGATTTGTTTCCCCTCATAAATGTGAAACATTGCCACGACACCCACACCATTCGCCGTGTTCCAGACCTTCAGTGCAACAGCTTCCTTAGCCGGATCATGAAAGAGACAATCAAGCGTCGGAAGCCCCGGTCCATCGCAACGAATGACCCTGCCATCATGTAAAACCAAGGGATGAAGTTGCATGGCATCCGTCTCACCAACGCGATCGCTGAAATAAATAGGTCCACCGCTCACAGCACGGAGCAGTCCATTGTTTTGTCCTTGGGGATGATTAGTCCAGAACATATCCCAGTCACCCCAATAAAACTGACTGTGAAAGAGGGAATTATAGACGTTCTGCAACGCATGTTCCTTGAAGCTTCCCGCGGCGTCCGGGACAAAATCATCACTGTTGCGGGACACAGCAGAATACGGGCGATGCCAGACGTTCTCAACGGCCATACCCATACAATTAATGACCTGATTGTCAAAATGCAGAGACGTTGACGCTTCTAGCGACGTGTGGCTCGCCCGCGCGGCCCGCCCGATATCTCGATTGTGTTCAAGGAAGTTCCTCACGCCACTCTGGCCATCCACTTTCACGAAGTCAATGCCTTGTTGTTTGAGAAAGCCGTGCCACGCCTGCCAGAAACCGAAGCCATTTACCCCGTCCGGCGACGGGACTATCCGCCCTGCGTTGGTCCGAAATAGATGAGGCGCATAGTCGGCTGCCAAGCGGCTTGCGGGGTCAATCCCACCCCAGTAACCAAACAGCGTATGCCACACGCCGACGAAGCGCAGGCCATATTCTTGCTTCAGGCGATCCGTTACAATGCCCAGTCCGTCGGGGAACTTTTCCTTGTCCGCCGTAAAGGCGTGTAATCGTTCATCGCGAACGTCCAACCAACCGTCATCAATCATGAACCATTTGACGGGCAACCTTTTGGCGGCAAATTCCTCAGCCTTGTCCATCAACCCCTCTGCATTCACCTTATGGTAGAACGCATCCCAACTGCACCACCCCAGATACGCAAGAATCTCTGGATAGACTTTGTCGGACCGGAGCTGTACAGGGCTTTGAAGCTGGTTGACAGCATGGTTCGTTGTCTCTTCAACCAGCTGAAAGGGGTTCGCATCGGTACCGAGAACAAACGAAACCGTCTGACACTCAGTGTGTCCGCCGTTGTATGCGGCGTGAGTGAGGACGAGCCCCTGTTCGTCGCCGTACATCTCGGCTCGAAAGACCTCATCGCAGACCGGGAGAAGATAATAGTAGTGAGGGGCAGCCGCAGAACCCCGTTCGAAGAGCAAAGTCTGTGTACGGGGCGGGAGATTTCTTACATCTCGCTCGAACGTCGGTCGGGTCCACCAGTCCTTGTGTTGATACGTCGCCATGAGGCCGGTGACCTCTTCCAAGGCTCCCACTTTAAGCATGACGCTTTCCGTCGCGTGAAAGAAACGATAGCCCTTGATGGTCGAGTCACTATGTAATCGAGCGTCCAAGTTACAAACAACATACGTTTGATGACAGAGAAAGGACACAGAAACTGTACTTATCTCGTCATCATCTGTGAATAAACACTCATATCGCATTCCCGCCGCTTCATCCGGGCGGATTGTGGTTGAATGGTCAAGACTGACAGCTGTGACCGACTTCAGTGTAAGTTGATTGCTTGGCCGAGCTTGTTGTGTGATGCAAATGGTGATGTTAGGGAAAATCACTTGGTCTTCGTCTTTGAGGCAAAGTTTCCCGAACTCCTCGACAATCTTGAACATAGCGTGCCTCCACATTAACGCATCTGAAACGCGGAATATTTGTAGTAAACGTGGGAGAGCCGTTAGTATTTGAAGTTTGTATGAAACGGCTTAAACCAAGGGCTGAAGTAGACCCCGATTTGCTGACGGGCTTCTCGCACCTTTTCTTTGGCTTCGTAGATCCAACCCGTTCGCGGGTGATGACCCCACGTAAGTATCTCAAAATCGAGTTTCAGTAGCTTGTCTAAGGACAGTTCCCAGTGTTCGATGCTCGAGTTGACACGAGGGTGATAACCACCCCACAACGTGTCTCCCACAATCAGCAGCTTCATACCATCAATGACAGAATAAAGACTCACACTTCCCATTGAATGTCCCGGTGTATGGACCACATCAAATTGATAATCTCCAAGCTGGAGCGTGTCCCCATCTTCTAATAGATGATCAACCTTAAAAGGTGGAAATGGTTCATCATACAGAAATGCGGCTGTTAAATCGTAGTCTCCGGTTTCCACTTGTTCCTTATCCTCTGAATGAATGTAGAACAAAGCATCTGACTCCTCGCGTAAAAGTGAGAAACCCGAGACGTGGTCCCAATGCCCATGAGTTGCAATGACTTTTTTGATGTCTTTAGGTTGATAGCCAATCTTGCTCAGGTTTTCTTTAAGTTTCGGATAACCCACAGTGCTGCCGCAGTCGATGAGAACCGGTTCATCGCCGGCAACGAAATAAGCATTTGCATCCCACGAATGAGTCAATGTGCTTCCTGAAATCTGATACAAGTTCCCAATCAACCGGACCATCACGACACTCCTAGCCACAATAATCTGGATATAAATGCCAACTACCATTACACCTTTAGATAATTCTTCTGCAACCAGCGGAGACTGTTCGCGACACTTTCAAATGCGTCATACTGGACCTCGTCCTGCTCCACAACCAACCAGTCGACACCTGCATTGCTACTTGCCTCGACGATACTCTGCAGCTGCATTTGTCCTTCTCCCAATGGGACCGTGAGCGGTTTTCCGTTTTCCACCCGTAAGTCCTTGAGGTGAATTAAAGGAAGTCGGTCAGTGTACTTCTCAATGTAAACGAGTGGGTCTTGGCCGCCATGCTGTGCCCAGCAAACGTCTAGTTCAGCTTTCACAAATGCAGGATTTGCCTGTGCGAAGAGAGCATCAAAAAGTAAAACGTCTCCAACGCGATTGGTGAACTCAAACTCATGATTGTGATAACCAAACACCAGCCCATGGTCCGCAAGTTTTTGCCCGATTTCATTGAAAAGAGCTGCAGTGATGCGAACCTGTTCCGGCGTATCGCGCAGTTCCTTGGCAAGCCAAGGACACACCACGTAGCGGCTGCCAATGGTAAGTTGAAAATCAATCACATTGTCCAAGTTGTTGCGAAGTTCGTCTATTCCGATGTGACTGCCAAGAGATTTCAGGCCGAGCTCACCCAAAAATTCCGCCAGTTCCTGTGGCTCGAAATCTCCAAAACCAGCGAATTCCACACCCTCGTAGCCGAGCTCAGCGACTCTGCGCAGCGTACCCCTAAAATCCTTTTTCGTCTCGTCTCGAAGTGTGTACAGTTGTAGACCAATGCCCATCTTTGCCATACGTTAGTCCTCCTTCGTTAATTAGAGATAGGAACACCTAGATACTTAAACACGAATTTCTAATCACCAATTCCGGGTTTAGCCGAACTCGTTGATTTTCCCATGATTCGAAGACACCGATGGTTGCAGACAACAAGGTCCCGCCGAGCACGCGGCCCAAGTCCAAAAGAGGTTGCCGGACTGTAGTCAAAGCAGGATAAACCCATCGTGATACGCCGATATCGTCAAAACCAGTCAGAGAAAAATCTTTTGGAATGCTGTAACCTTGCTCTTGCGCAGCACCCAGGGCGCCAAGGGCGGACTCGTCATTGGAAGCTACGACGGCGGTAAACCCACCTTGGTTGAGCAGCTTCCTCATCGCCTCATATCCCCCCCTGTACGACCAGTCTGAGTCCACAATCCGGTCATTTTGCATTGAAATGCCCAGGTCTTGTAGCGTCGCTACAAATCCACTCAACCGTTGATGTGTTGCACTTGTTGAAGTTGGACCGGAGATATACGCTATGTCGCGATGTCCAAGACGATGCAGGTATCTGACAATCTGGCTGATGCCAAGGGCGTTATCGAGATCGACTGAATATACACCGGCTACTCCCGCGTCATCGCCGAAAACCACAATCGGGAAAGGTGCGTCTTTCATGAGACGGATGTCCTCTGCGCTTCTTTGCAAAAAACTTACGAAAATCAATCCGTCAGCCTGCTCTTCGTAACCTAGGCGGAGAAAATCAACTTCTCGCGGATAGCGCTGACTCCACGTGTGAAAAACGCAGTCATAGCCGTGGGGTTCGAGGGCGCTCCGAATTCCTTTCAAAATTGGCGCGTAGAAACTGTTTGAAATATCGTCCACGACAATTGCAATCACTTGTGTTCGGTTTAAAACTAGACGCCTGGCGTTGGAATTCGGATGATAATTGAGTTCCTCAATCGCTCTCCGTAAGGTCTGTTGTGTCTCCTGTCTAACTGGCTTTCCGTTCAGGAATCGTGAAACTGTGCTTTTAGAGGTATTTGCCAACTTCGCTACGTCTTTAATAGTGGGGGTCATCTAAGCAAACTCCCTTCGTAAAACCGTTCCCACTCTCCCTATTTTTGTGTCCATCGTATCTTTATCAGAATATCGAGTCAATGAAAGTAAAAGGAATTATTGATAGTGCGGGAACGTTCCTAGTCACATTCCGCATCACATTCTCACTCAAAATTAACTGCCTTGGCTGAGGATGTCCTTGTTATCGTGATCATGCCCGGAAAATGGTAGGATGGGGATAATAAAAACAGAGAAACACAAGGGGGCCAGCAGATGGCGATCCTGGTCACAGGTGGTGCCGGCTATATCGGCAGTCACACGTGCATCGCCTTACTCGAGGCGGGTTACGACATTGTGGTTGTGGACAACTTCTCAAACAGCAGAATCGATGCCATGACACGGGTGACAGAGATTACGGGCCGTGCATTTCCTGTTTACGATCTCGATTTATCGAATCCTGTTGCCGTCGCACGGCTGTTTTTAACCAACACCTTTGAAGCCGTGATTCACTTTGCCGGATGGAAATCGGTTAGCGAATCGGTTGCCAATCCGCTCAACTATTACTCGAACAACCTCACCGTGACATTGGTGCTGCTCGAAGCCATGAAGAAGGCTGGGGTTACCAACTTGGTCTTTAGCTCAACAGCTGCTGTTTACGGTATGCAGGATACGATGCCGCTGCGGGAAGAGACACCACTCGCCCCCATCAGCCCTTACGGGCGCACGAAGATGATAATTGAGATGTTTCTATCGGACGTAGTTGCTGCAGAGCCCGAGTGGAGCGTCGCCATGTTGCGGTACTTCAACCCGGTCGGTGCCCATGCAAGCGGACTCATCGGTGAAGATCCGCATGGCGTTCCAAACAACTTGGTCCCGTATATCTCTCAAGTCGCTGTAGGCAACCTCAGGAGCCTGACCGTGCATGGCGGCGACTACCCAACGCCTGACGGGACATGCATTCGTGACTACATTCATGTGCTCGATCTCGCTTCTGGCCACCTCAAAGCCCTTGATTATGTGACCGCTAGCCGTGGAATCCGAGCCTTCAACCTCGGAACCGGAGTCGGCGCAAGCGTGCTTGAGGTCATCGCCGCATACGAGGAAGCATCCGGTATCCGCATTCCCTGGCACATGGGCCCGCGCCGAGCAGGCGACACCGCCGTCAGTTATGCGGACGTGACC